>CAUJFI010000147.1 GCA_963170125.1 Deinococcota bacterium
TCAAGGGCGGCGTTGATGGCGCGGATGCTCACGGGCCTGCCAGCGTCGATGGGCATGACCATGGTGGGGTAGAGCACGGACCCACGCACCGGGCATACCGGGATGGGGGCGGTGAAGTCTGGTCTGTTGGTGACCTCTGACATGCTGGTCTCCTAGTGCCGGTCGTGGCGTGAATGCGAAGGTGCGGTGACGGTGTTGGGGTGATCGAGGTCGCTGCGGTCAGAGCGGCGGTCGGTGCCGCCGCGCGGTTGTGGGTGGCTGCATGCTTGAGTCAAGACTGCTCAAGTTTACTGCGTAAACCCTACTCACGCGTCTTCTAGCATACGCGCTTCGAACGACTCCCCGAACCCCGCCAGGCCACGCGGCGCCCGTGCGCCGGACGCGTCGGCGAAGCTCGCGTGTGCTCGATTCTACACTCTGGCAGGGCGCGTCGAGGCGGTCGTGGTAGCGTGGCGCCGTCATGGACGACGTCGTCATCGCCTTGCAGCGCGCCCTTGAAGCAGCAGCTACCGCCGTCGGAGCTCCGGGTACCAACGTCCAGGTGCAGGAAGTGCCGGACGGCCGGCCCGGCGATTACGGCAGCCCCGTGGCCTTCGCGCTCGCCAAGACGCTCGGCAAGAACCCGGCGGCCATCGCCGCCGACGTGGTCGCGGCGCTGAACCTGCCGGCGGGCGTGGCGGAAGCGAGGGCGGTGGGGCCGTACATCAACTTCCACCTCGACCCGGCCGGGTTCGTCCGCCAGGTCGCCCTCGAGCCGCGCCGCCCGAGCGCCCAGCGCCTCAAGGTCGTCGTCGAGCACACGAGCGTCAACCCCAACAAGGAAGCGCACGTCGGCCATCTGCGTAACACGGTCCTTGGCGACGCGAGCGCGCGCATCCTCGCGGCGGTCGGGCACGACGTCGAGGTCCAGAACTACATCGACGACACCGGCCGCCAGGCGGCCGAGAGCATCTTCGCGATCACGTACTTCAACGCGCGGTACTCGCCGGAGACGGACCGCAAGTACGACCATTGGCTCGGCGAGCTGTACGTGCGGCTCTCCGCCGCGAAGGAGCGCGACGGCGAGGCCATCGAGCGCGGCGTCAACGAGGTCATGCACCGCCTGGAGCGGGGAGAGCTGCGCCGGGAGGTCGAGCGCGTGCTCAAGTCGCAGCTCGAGACCTATCACTCCCTCGGGGTCGAATACGACCTGCTCGTCTGGGAATCAGACATCGTCCAGGGCGGGTTGCTGCGGCGGGGGCTCGACGTGATGGAGGGGAGCCCGCACGTGTCTCGCCCCAACTCCGGTAAGTACGCGGGCGCGCTCGTCATGGACGTCAGCGAGTTCCTACCCGGGCTGGAAGAGTCGCTCGTGGTCCTCGTCCGGTCGGATGGCAACGCCATGTACGTGGCGAAGGACATCGGCTACCAGTTCTGGAAGGCGGGTCTGTTCGACGGGCTGACGTTCGAGCGCTTCGCGCAGCAGCCGAGCGGTCGGCCCCTCTACACGTCCAGCCAGCACGGCGAGCTGCACCCGGACGGCCGGTCGTTCGCTCACGCGGACGAGATCATCAACGTGATCGACGTTCGCCAGAGCCATCCGCAGACCATCGTGCGCACGGCCCTGGCGCTGTCGGGCACCCCCGAGGGCGTCCGGGCGTTCGAGAACTCGCACCACCTCGCTTACGAGGTCGTCACGCTCGAGGGCCAGGCCATGAGCGGACGCAGGGGCATCACGCTGTCCATCGATGAGGTGGCCGAGGAGGCCACCCGCCGCGCCCGCGCCGTGGTGGAGGAGAAGAACCCCGGGCTGGCGGACGTCGACCTGGTCGCCAGGCAGGTCGGCATCGGGGCGCTGCGCTTCGGCATGCTCAAGGGCGAGGCCAAGAAGGTCATCGACTTCCGCTGGGAGCAGGCGTTGTCGCTGCAGGGCGACTCGGCGCCGTACGTGCAGTACGCCCACGCCCGCGCCTGCAGCATCCTGAGGGCCGCGCAAGCTGCCGGTATCGACCTGGAGTCCGCGCTCGCGGGAGCGGACTTCGCCCGCCTCGGCCAGTTCGAGGTGCGCTTGGCGCGTGTGATACGGCGGTTCCCGGAGGTGGTGGAGGGGGCCGCCACCGCCCTCGCCCCGCACCAGGTCGCGCAGTACGCGCTGGACCTGGCGACGGCCTGGAACGGCTACTACAACCACAAGGGGGAGGACGGCCGGCCCGATACGCAGGTCATGCGCGCCGAGGAAGGCCTGCGCGAGGCGCGCTTACTGCTCGTGGACCGGGTGCGCGCGACGCTCGCCGCCGCCTTGGGGTTGCTCGGGATCGGGGCGCCCGAGCAGATGTAGCTCGGCGCGCCTGCGTCAGGCGTCGCCGTGCTGCCGTAGCGACCCCCTACGGGTCTGCTCGTCGCTTACTTGAGGTAGCGCGCCAACAACTGCACGGGGTGACTCGCCGTCTTGCCCGTCCCGTCGCTGACCTGATGCCGACACGAGAAGCCCGGCGCCGCCGTCTCGCCTTCGAACGCGCGCACGGCGGGGAAGAGGCGCTGCTCGCCGATGGTCATGCTCAGGTCGTGGTGCGAGTAGCCGAACGAGCCGGCCATGCCGCAGCAGCCGGCGTCGAGCACGCGCACGTCGTCGCTGATCCACCCAAGTAGCGCCCCCGTGGAGCTGGCGCTGGCGGGCAGCACGGCCTTCTGCTGGCAGTGGCCGTGGAACTGCACGGCGCCGGCGCCCTTCCTGAACACCTCGGCCGGCTTGAAGCGGCCGCTCGTCCACTCCTTGGCGAGGAACTCCTCCAGCATCCGCACGTTCCCCGCCACGGCGCGCGTCTCCTCGCCGGGGACCAGGTCGGGATAGTCGTCCGTGAACGCCGCCACGCAACTCGGCTCGAGGCCGACCACCGGCACGCCTCGCGCGACGTAATCGTGCAGCGCCGCCACGTTGCTCCGCGCCATGCGCTGCGCCTCGCGCGCCAGCCCCTTGCTGATCTGCGGCCGGCCGCAACAGCCGTACGGCACGAGCTCGACGTCGTAGCCGATGCGCTCCAACACGGCCACGGCGGCCTGGCCAACCTCGGGCTGGTTGAACATCGTCCAGGTGTCGGCGAAGAGCGCCACCTTGCCGAGCGTGCCCGAGGTGGGCCGAGGGCGGCGGCGGAACCAGGCGTCGAAGCGCCGGGGGGCGTAGCTGGGCAGCACGCGGCGCTCGTCCACGCCGACCGTCTTCCTCAGGAGCCAGCGCACCGGCTTGAGCGGCAGGAAGAAGTTGGCGACGGGCGCGAGCGCCTGGGCCAGCGGCGCCACGCGCCCGACGTTGCCCATGGCCCGCGCGGACAGGGGCGTGCCCTTGACGTCGTAATAGTGCTGCAGCCACTCGTACTTGAGCTTGGCCATGTCGACCCGGCTGGGACACTCCGACTTGCAGGCCTTGCACTCGAGGCAGAGGTCGTGGACCCGGTAGACGTCGTCGCTCGTCGGGCCGCCCGGCAGGCCGCCGGTGAGCGCCTCGCGGAGCACGTTCGCGCGTCCGCGCGTGGAGTTGTCCTCGTCGCGCGTGCCCATGTAGGACGGGCACATCGTCCCCACGCCGACCTTGCGGCACGCGCCGACGCCCGTGCACGCCTCGACGGCCCCTAAGAAGCCGTCCTGCTCTGAGAAGTCGAACACGGTCGGCAGCCCGATGGTCGGGTAGTCGGTCCCGTACCGGAGGTTCTCCGTCATCGCGGGCGCCTCGACGATCTTCCCGGGGTTCATGAGCCAGTCCGGGTCGAAGGCGCGCTTCACCTCGATGAACGCCGCGTACAGCTTGTCGCCGAACAGGCGGCGGTTCTGGTAGGAGCGGATGAGGCCGTCGCCGTGCTCGCCGCTCCATGAGCCGCCGTACTTCACCACGAGGTCGAAGACCTCCTCGCTGATGGCCTGGAACTTCTCTATCCCGGCCCCGTCCTTGAGGTCGAGCAGCGGCCGCACATGGATGACGCCGACGGACGCGTGCGCGTAGAACACGGTCCTGGTGCCGTGGCGCTCGCACACCGCGATGACCTCGGGGATGTACTTGGCGAGGTGCTCGACAGGGATGGCCGCGTCCTCGATGAACGGCGTCGGCTTGGCCGCGCCCGGCATCGTGGCGTAGATGCCGAGGCCGTCGCGCCGGAAATCGGAGATCTCCTTCTGCTGCTTCGGGTCTTCCGCGAGGTAGGCGGCGTACGCCAGCGCGGCCACGTCCGGGTCGGCCTCCAGGCGCGCGAGGGCACGGCGGCACTCCTCCAGGTCCGCGCCGTCGAACTCGACAAGGAGGACGGCCTCGGGGTCGTCCACCACCCAACCCATCATCGGGGCCATGGCCGGGTTCTCGCGGCCCAGTTCGATAAGGTCTCGGTCGATGATCTCGACGGCGGATGGGCCGTGCCGGTTCACGAACTTCACCGCCTCGAACGCGGCCGTGAGGGTGTGGAAATGGAGCATGGTCACGACGCGGCGCTCGGGCACGGGGTGCAGCGCCAGCTTGAGCTCGAGGATGAGCGCCAGCGTGCCCTCGCTGCCCGACACGAGCTTGGCGAGGTTGAACGGGCGCTGGCCCTCCGCCCCTGCGGGCGTGAGCTCGTCGAGGTTGTAGCCGCCGACCCGGCGCATGACCTTCGGGTAGCGCTCGGCGATCTCGTCGGCGTTCTCGACGACCAACGCATGGACGGCGCGGTAGAGCTCGCCTTCCCGGCCCGGCGCCGTCAACTTGGTGGTCAAGTCGGCCCCGGTCAGCGGCTTCAACTCCAGCTCCGTGCCGTCGACGAGCAGGACCCTGGCCTCGATGACCTGATCGACGCTCTTGCCGTACTTGATGGAGCGGGTGCCGGCCGAGTTGTTCGCGACCATGCCGCCGACGTTGGCCCGATCGGTCGTGGCGACGTCCGGGGTGAACTGCAGGGCGTGCCCGGCGAGCTTGGCGTTGAGCTGATCGCGGACGAGCCCGGGCTGCACCCTGACCCACCGCTCCTGCACGTTCAGCTCGAGGAGCGCCGTCAGGTGCTTCGACATGTCGACGACGAGGGCGGCAGCCACGGTCTGGCCGGCCAGGCTCGTGCCGCCGCCCCGTGGGAGGACGGGGACCTTGAGCTCGTGCGCGACGCGCACCGCGGCCCTGACGTCGTCCTCGTCGAGTGGGACCACGACCCCGACGGGGGAGATGCGGTAGGGGCTGGCGTCGGTGGCGTACAGCGCCCGTGCGAGCGCGTCGAAACGCACCTCGCCCCTGACGACGGCTCTCAGGCGCCGCTCGAGCTCGGCGACCGGGCGTGCGGGTTCCGGTGACGCCAGGGGTTCGCGGAGGCGCCCGTCAGCGGCTTCCGGTGCTGTCCACGGGCTGCTCGACATCTGGCAAGTATATGTCGGGAGGCGACGCGGCCTCGGGGCCGAACAGGCGCGCGAGAGTGAACGCGAACCCCTCGTCGTCGAGGTGCCGGTAGGCGTGCACGAACGTGCGTAGCCGGTACCTGCGCACCAGGCCGTCCATGAGGCTCGCCGATTCGTACGGCGACACGCGCGTGCCCTGGGCCAGGCGGACCGCGCGCCCTTGGCCGTCGAGCAGTCCGAGCTCGTCCAGCGCCGTCCTGATGCGCCCGGCCTTCGGCTCCAGGAAGGGGAGCGGGGCCCCGCGCATGAGGGCGCTCAAGCCGCGCCTCAGGTCGGCGACGGTCGGGTACTCCTTGGCCGTGCGTTCCAGCGTGTGCAGGACGTCCGGCGTGAGGGCCATGCGGACCTCGCCGCTGGCGCGCGCCGCGCCCTCCAGCGCGGTGATCGGATCGGGCCCGACGTCGGTGAGGACGCTAGCGCCGGTGACGTGGACGTCGTTCACCGGCAACCGGCGCACGTCGGGCGCCTGAGCGGGCGCGTCCTGCTGGTCGTACTCGCCTACGGCCAGGGGCATGGGGGCCGCGGCGCGCACGGCGGTGGCCCGGAACTCCAGGGTCCGCTTGTCGCGAAACGCGCTCTCCACCAGCGTCACCGCCGCGTTGACCAGGCCGCCGACCGGCAGGCTCTCGGCCAGGTCGCCCATGCGCCAGCCGACCCCCCTCACCCCGCCGATCCTGAGCTGAAGAGTGTTCCCGTCCTGACCGACGGCGCGCGCGGTCTCCAGGCCGTCGGACAGCGCGAACAGGGGCGCGGGGTGGCCCTCGCCGAACGGTTCGAGTTCCTGTACGGAGCGCCAGAGGCCGCCCTCGATCTCCTCGCCGCAGAGGATGGCGTCCGTCACCACCTCAGGCACGGGCCGGGGGAAGCCCCTCACGTAGTCGTATATGGCCGTCTGGAACGCCCCGAAGTTCGCCATGTCGAGCGCGAAGCCCGCCGCCTGCCTGTGCCCCCCGTACCTGAGGAGGTGCGTGGAGGCGGCTCGCAACCCCGCCACTGCGGAGATGCCCGGGGTGGAGCGCACGCTGCCCTTGCCCGCCGCGGCGATGTAGACGGGCAGGTAGTAGCGCTCGAGCAGCTTGCTCGCGACGATGCCCATCACGCCCGGATGCCAGCCCGGGTCCTCCAGGACCAGCGCCGGCGCCTCGGGGTCGGCCTTGCCAAGGGCTTCCGCGAACATGGCGTCCTGGATGCGGCGGCGCTCGCCGTTGCGAACGTCCAGGTAGATGGCGAGCTCCGCGGCGCGCCGCTCGGAGGCGGTCGTGAGGAGCTCCAAGCCCGCGTCGGCCTCACCCAACCGGCCGGCGGCGTTGAGGCGCGGGGCGAGGACGAAGGCGACCTCGCGGGCGCTCACGGGCTCGGAGAGCTTCGCCAGCGCGACGCTCGCACGGATGCCCGGCCAGCGCGAGTCCGCCATGTGCGCGAGCCCTTCCTTGATCAGCGCCCGGTTCTCGCCGAGGAGGGGCGCGACGTCCGCGATTGTGCCGAGCGTGGCGAGGTCGGCGTACTCGAGGGGAGGTTCCAGGCCGAACAGGTCTCGCAGGGCCCAGAGGAGGTGAAAGGCGACGCCGGCGCCGGTCAACTCCGGCAGCCCGTGACCGGCCGCGGGCGAGAGCCCGGGGTGGACGACGAGGCAGTCGGGCAGGGCGGTGCCGGGCGTGTGGTGGTCGGTGACGATCACCTCGACGCCGGCCGCCTGCAAACGGGCGATCTCGGCCAGGTTGGTGACGCCGCAGTCCACCGTGAGGAAGAGGTCGGCCCGGTCGGCGTGCTCCGGCACCCTGTCCGGGTGGATGCCGTAGCCGTCCGTGAGGCGGTTGGGGATGAAGGCCGCCACGACCGCGCCGAGCTCGCGCAGGCCGAGGAGCAGCGTCGCCGTGCCGCTGATGCCGTCGGCGTCGTAGTCGCCGTGGATCAGGATGCGCTCGCCCGCGCGGACGGCTTGGGACAGGCGCTCGGCTGCCAACGGGAGGGTCGGGTTGGGGCTTAGGGTCAGCCTGGGGTTCAGGTGTTCAGGGGTGGCGTCTCTCAGGCCGCGCGACCAGAGGACGGCGGCGAGCGCCGGCGGGACTTGCAGGGCGCGGCTCAGCGCCGCGACAGCGCGAGGCGGTGCGGGTGGCCTCACGGACCAGCGCACCGTTGGGACGCCGAAGCGCATCAGCCGGCTTCGTCGTCGCTTACCGGGACCTCATGGAACGGGTTGCCGCGATCGGGGATGACGGGCACGTCCGGCTCCGCGGCCGGGTAGGTGGTGGGAGGACCGGCTCGGACCGCCGTGGCGCGTTCCGAGAGGGGCGGCCTGGCCTGGCTCTCGAGCTCGGCGACGCGGGCGCGGAGCCTCGCAACCTCGCGTGAGCGTTGCCACGCCGCGATGCGCGCCGGCAGGAACCCGACGAGCCACCCGAACACGAGGGCGAAGCCGACGACGTAGGCCACCGGCAGTGGCGGCAGGAAGCTCTGGAAGACGGGCAGCTCCACCTGCTGCCTGTTCGCGGTGTGGAAGAGCCAT
Organism: Deinococcota bacterium; assembly: GCA_963170125.1. Classification (GTDB taxonomy): domain Bacteria; phylum Deinococcota; class Deinococci; order Deinococcales; family Trueperaceae; genus JAAYYF01. The sequence goes on from CAUJFI010000147.1 coordinate 7,886, forward strand.
AGGTACGCGGCCAACGCGACCAGCAAGATGAGCCTGATGATGCGGACGCTCTTCACGACCACCTCCGGGCCGTAGTGTACAGGTTGAGTGCCGCCACGGGATGCCCTGGGCCGCTCCGGGCCGTTGGTAACCTCGACCTGCGCGCGTCCTGCCCGCCGGAACGTACAATCGGGCCTCGTGGAACTCGTCGCCCCATCGCCGCCGCAACCGGCCACCCCGAGGCCCGTCAAGGTCATGGCGGCCATGTCCGGTGGGGTCGACTCGTCCGTGGCTGCCGCCATCCTCACGGAGCGCGGCTACGAGGTCGTCGGCAGCATGCTGCGCTTCTGGCCGGACGACAAGCCGACCGGCGCCTTCGACCTGTGCTGCAGCCCGGACGCGGCCTACGATGCGCGCAGGATCGCGGACGGTCTGGACGTACCGTTCTATCTTCTCGACTTCCGTGACACGTTCCAGGAGATCGTCATCGACCCGTTCGTGCCGACCTACGAGGCGGGCAGCACGCCGAACCCGTGCGTGTGGTGCAACCGCCACATCAAGTTCGGCGCCTTCGTGGCGCGCGCGCAGGCGCTCGGCTGCGAGTTCATGGCCACCGGCCACTTCGTCAGGCGTGTGGACGGCGCGCACGGTCCCGAGCTGCACCGGGGCCTGGACGACGACAAGGACCAGACCTACTTCCTCTGGGCGCTGCCGCGCGGCATCCTCAAGTACCTGCTCTTCCCGCTCGGCGACCTCACCAAGGCTCAGGTCCGCGCCATGGCCGCTGAGCGCAGCATGCGCACGGCGCAGAAGAAGAGCTCCTCGGGCCTCTGCTTCGTGCCCACGACGGTGAAGGCGTACCTGGACGAGGCCACCAAGGCCAAGCCGGGCCCGATAGTCGACGCCTCCGACGGTCACGCTGTCGTCGGCGAGCACCGGGGCGTCGTCTACTACACCATCGGACAGAAGAAGGGCCTCGGCCTCTACAAGTCGCACCTGGAGCGCTACGTGATCGACCTCATGGCCGAGACCAACGAGGTCGTGGTCGGCACGCGCGAGATGTGCCGCTGGCGCGGTCTCGAGGCCAACCGCCGCAACTTCCTCACGGACGACGAGCATGTGCCAAGCAGGGTGGAGGCGCAAGTGCGCTACCGTCAGAAGCCCGAACCGGCCACGCTCACGCTCCTGGACGGCGACGCCTTCCGGCTGGAGTTCGACGACCCGCAGTTCGCCGTCGCCAAGGGCCAGAGCGCCGTCATCTACGCCGGAGACAGGCTTCTCGGCGGCGGGGTCATCACGGCGCGTTCGGCCTGACAGGGCGCTGGGCGCCCGCGCGGCGGCCCGTCCGAGGGGTTCCGCCGCCGAGCGAGTGGAAGAGCGGGATGTCCGACACGGCGTAGTAGGGTCTTTCCATTACAATCGTGCTCAGGAGGTTCAACCATGGGAGGCCTCATCGTCCTGATCGTCCTGGCCGCGCTCATCTTCTACGCGGTCTCGATCTACAACCGGATAGTCGCCTACGAGAAGCGTTACCAGAACGCTTGGAGTCAGATAGACGTCCAGCTCAAGCGCCGCGCCGACCTCATCCCCAACCTCGTCGAGACGGTCAAGGGTTACGCCGCGCACGAGAGCACGGTGTTCGAGGAAGTCACCCGGGCGCGCGCCGCCCTCATGAACGCGCAGGGCGTGAACCAGTCGGCCGAGGCCGCCAACGCCATGTCGTCCGCTCTCGGTCGGCTCTTCGCCGTGGCCGAGGCCTATCCGGAGCTCAAGGCCAACGAGAACTTCAGGCTGCTGCAGGAGGAGCTCTCCGGCGTCGAGAACAAGATCGCCTACGCGCGGCAGTTCTACAACGACGCCGTCATGCAGTACAACACACTGATCGAGACCGTTCCCGCCGTGTTCCTCGCCGGCCCGATGGGCAAGAAGCCCGCCGTGTTCCTCGAGATCCCCGAGGGCGACAAGGCCGTCCCGCAGGTCTCGTTCGGCGGCGCTCCGAGCACGGGGGCCTGAGGGGCCCACGTGGCATAGGCAGTTCCCTGCCCCCTAACAACCGCGGCCACGGCCGCAGCGTCCAAGGACAAGCTCGCCCCCGGCTCGCCTTCACCAGAGGCGCCGGGGGCGAGTCGGAGACGAGGTGGCGCTAGCATGAGCGATCAGGTCAGGCAGCTGGGCGACCAGTTCACGGTGCCCGGCACGGGCCGCAAGATCAACCTGCTCGACTACCAGGCGGCGAACAAGCGCAGCACGTGGCTGCTCGCGCTCTTCACGGTCCTGCTGCTGGCGGCGGCGGCCTACCTCCTCGCCCAGGCCGTCGACCCCGGGTCCGCACTGTTCTTCATAGGCGTGGCCGGGGTGCTCGGGTTCGGGCAGGCGGCCGTGGGCTTCTGGTTCTCGGACCAGGTGGCGCTGGCGGCGTCGGGTGCACGTGTGGCGACGGTCGACGAGCACCGCTACCTAGTCAACGTGGCGGAGGCCGTCGCGATCGGCGCGGGCGTGCCCATGCCCAAGGTGTACGTCATCGACTCACCCGCGCCCAACGCGTTCGCCACCGGGCGTGACCCGCAGCACGCCTCTATCGCCGTCACCACGGGGCTGCTCCAGCTCCTGGACAGGCAAGAGCTGGAGGGCGTCGTCGCCCACGAGCTGGCCCACGTGCGCAACTACGACATACGGTTCATGTCGATGCTCGTCGCTACTCTCGGGGCGTTGCTCGTCCTCAGGGACATGGTGTTGCGGTGGGGCATGTACGGCGGCCTCGGAGGAGGGCGCGGCTCATCGCGGCGCGACAGCCGCGGCGGCAACGGCAGGGGGCAGGGTATAGCGCTGATCCTGCTCGTCGTACTCCTCGTGATCGGGCCGATCGTCGGCACGCTCGTGCGGCTGGCCGTTAGCCGGGGCCGCGAGTACCTCGCGGACGCTACCGGGGCCTACATAACGCGCAACCCGGAAGGCCTCGCCCGGGCACTCGAGAAGCTCGCCGACTACTCCGGTCAGCGCCTTGAGGTGAGCGAGGGTGTGCGCCACATGTTCTTCGTCAACCCGGCCATGCATGTGGGCGGGGGCGGAGAAGCCGGTATCTTCTCCACGCACCCGCCCCTCGCGGAGCGCATCAGGCGCCTCAGGAACATGTGAGCGGCGCCGGGCGTCTGCCGGGCTCTTAGGGGACGCTCACCCCTCCGTACACGACGTAGCGGTAGTTCTCATAGTCGCCGACGATCAGCAGGTCGCCCGTCTGGTAGACGCCCGTAGGGAAGCCCAAGCCGTTGGCGGTCGGGTCCAGCGACCCGGCGTTGACCGTCGTGTTGTCGAAGTTCGTCTGCCCTAGCACGAGGTCGGCAGCCGCGCCGTTCGTCGCGGGGACACTCTGCCACACGAGCACGCGGTTGTTCCCCGAGTCGGCGACGAAGAGCTGGTTGGCGTTGCCGTGGACGGACGACGGGGAGTCGAGGCCCGAAGCGCCGGCGTTCGCCGCGAGCGTGGTGAAGTTCGTCTGTCCGAGGACGCGGTCGGCGGCGGCGAAGTTGGTCGTGGGCAGGCTGTCGTAGACCAGCACGCGGCTGTTGAACGAGTCGGCGACGTAGAGCCGTTGGCCGTCGCTCCAGACGTCTAGGGGTCCGCTCAGGGTCCGCGCGGTGGGGCTGGCCTCGGCCGCCCCGTCCTGGTCGTCGTCGTTGTTCGAGCAGGTCGTGAAGCTCGCCTGCCCGATCACGACGTCCGCCGCGGCGCCGTTGGCGGTCGGGAGCGACCAGATGAGCACCCGGTTGTTGTCGGTGTCGGCCACGACGAGCTTGTTGCCGACGAACGCGACGCCGCCGGGGTGGTCGACTTTCGTCGCCGTGCAGCTCGGGACGTTGTTGAGGAAGTCGCCCTGGCCCAGCACAAGGTCTGCGGGTGCCGCCTGGGCCGTCGGGGCGGAGTTCCAGATGAGCACCCGGCTGTTGTTGCCGTCGGCCACCGCAAGGCGAGCGCCGTCCGTCGCGGTGCCGCCGGGAGCGTGCAGGCCGGTCGCGCCCTCGCGGCCGCTCGTGTCGTCGAACTGGTCCTGGCCGAGGACGAAGTCGGGGGAGGCGCCGCTGCTGCTAGGCACCACGTCGTAGCCGAGCACGCGGTTGAGCACCTCGTCAGGCAGGTAGAGGTGGCCGCCGAGCACGGACGGGCGCCCGGACGGGCCGTCGATCATCTTGCGCGGCGTCGCCTCTGTTATGGACACGAGGTCGTCCTGACCGATGGCGAAGGCCGCCGCCTGGTACGTGCCGAGCGTGACGAACGGGTAATCGAGGTTGACCTCGGCGGAGACGGTGTTCCCCGCCGTTGATGTGGCCTCGACGGCGACCTTGTTGGCATGGTCGTGCAGCTCGATGTCGGCCGTGATGAGGCTACCGGACCGCGTCCCCGCCACGGCGACGCCGTTCAGCATCACCGTGTACGAGCCCACGTCCGGCATGTTGACGAGCGTGGCAGCCAGGCCGATGACGCGCGGACCGCTGACCACTTGGCCGTTCGTGTGCGAGGTGATCACGACGCTCTGGATGAGCGTGCCGCCGGGCCCTGGGCAGGCCGTCAGGAGGAGGGCGAAGGGGGCGAGGATCAGCGCCGTCAGCGCGAGCCTCAAACGGGCGAGCCTTCGCGTGGATCGCGGCATACGGGACTCCTATCGGGCGGCAGTATCTGATGTCGGTTCGGCTGCGGCCGCAAGGGGAAGGGCACCGGTCCACACTTCGGAGTGCGGTGTTGTCGGCGATTATGCGCCAACTCGCGTGGCGGCGGGGCGCAACCGCACCTGCGTCACGAAGGAGGGCCCCGCGCATGCACTTCGCGCGGGGCCCTCGACGGCCTCAGGTAGAGGACGGGCTGCGTTTCCTTACGCTTCGGTTCCGTCCTCGGGATCGTCGCCCTCGACGAAGCTCTCTACGACTTCGGCGACATCCGCTACGTCGGCGGCGTCCGCGCTCTCGGCGGCCTGGGCGGCCGGGCGCTTGCCCTGCCGGAAGGCGGCGGTGAGCAGCGCGGCCGCCTCGGCGGCGTCGATGGCGTTCTCCGGGTCGACGGGCTCCTCGGCCTTCACGCTCGGTGCTGGCTTGGCGGCGGGCTCGGCCTTCTCGGCCTTGGCAGGAGCCTCGGCCCTGGCAGGCTTGGCGGGCGCTTCCTCGGCTTCGGACTTGGTGTCGCCGAGGCCGAACTGCGCGAAGAGGTCGGCGTAGACGTCGCCCAGCTTCGTCGTGTTCTTGGTCGAGGCGGCGTCCGCGACGTAGCTGTAGTCGTAGTCGATGTCGCGGCTACGGCGCCCGCGGCGCCCGCGGTTGCCGCCTGCTGCGGCGCTGGCCTGCGGCATGCCGCCACGGCTCTGGCCACCGGCTGGCGCGTTGCCGCCGAACTCGGCCGCGTTCTCCGGCGTGAAGGGGAGCATGCGCTTGCGCGAGAGGCTGGCGCGCTGCTCGACCGGGTCGATGTTGAGGATGACCGCGGTGATCTCGTCACCCTTCTTGAAGTGGTCGTTGATGTTCTCGATGTGGTCATGCGAGAGCTCGGAGATGTGCACCAGGCCCTCGATGCCCTCTTCGATCTCCATGAACACGCCGAAGTCCGTGATGCCCGTGATGGGGCCCGTGACTTCCGTTCCCGGCGGGAAGCGATCCGGCAGGCTGCTCCACGGATCCGGCTGGGTCTGGCGCAGACCGAGCGAGATGCGCTGCTGCTGCATGTCGATCTTGAGGATCATCGCTTCCACCTGGTCGCCCTCGGTTAGGGCTTCCTTGGGGTGGCGGATGCGCTTCGTCCAGCTCATCTCGCTGACGTGGATGAGCCCCTCGAGCCCCGGCTCGATCTCGACGAAGGCGCCGAACGGGGTGAGGTTCGTGACCGTGCCCGTGATGCGCTGGCCGATGTTGTAGTGGGCCAGCACGTTCTCCCACGGGTTGGAGACGAGCTTCTTCATGGAGAGGTTGATGCGCTCGCGCTCGAGGTCCATGTCGAGGACCTCGACGCGCACCTTGTCGCCGAGATTGACGACGTCGCGCGGGTGGCTGAAGCGGCCGTGCGTCAGCTCGGAGCGGTGGACGAGGCCGTCAACGCCGCCCAGGTTGACGAACACGCCGAAGTCCGTGATCTCGACGACCTCGCCTTCGAGGCGGGCGCCGGGCTCTAGCTTCTTGAGCGTGTCTTCCTTCAGATGGGAGATCTCGTCCTGGAGGATCGAGCGCCGCGAGATGATGACGCGGTTGCGCCGGCGGTTGAGCTCGATGATCTTCACCTTCATGCGGCGGCCGACGTACGGCGCGAGGTCGTTCACCCTGCGGATGTCGACCTGGCTCGCCGGCAGGAAGGCGCGGACGCCGAGGCTGGCAACGAGGCCGCCGCGGACCTTCTCCACGATCTCGACCTCGACCGGCTTGCCGTTCTCATGGATGTCCTGGAGGAGGTTCCACGCGCGTTCCTGGTCGGCGCGCTTCTTGGACAGGGTGATGGTGCTGTTGGGGATGTCCGAGCGGATGACATACACCTGGATGTCGTCGCCCGGCTTGAAGTACTTGGCGGCTTCCTCGGCGTTCGACTCGTGCTCGAAGAGCTGGTTGTAGGGCAGCATGCCCTCGATCTTCGCGCCGACGTCGACGACGATGCCTTCCTGAGCGAGCATGATGACCTGGCCGGTCGTGATCATGCCGCGGTGGACGGGCTTGCGCGCGAGCTGTTCGTCGCTGGCCGCGAGCACGTCTTCCATGGTGATTTCGGCGTCTGCCGAAGCCGGGGCTGCAGTCTCGGAGGAAGACCCTTGAACGGTGCTCGTGTTGTCAGCCTGCGTGCCTACACCCTGGTCGGCGGACGCGGCTGAAGCCTGGTTCGGGCTCTCTTCCGGGGCTGAGACGGTGCCTGGGGCAGGGCTCCCCGCGGCGGGGTTTGCGTTTTCATCCATTGGTTTGGGGTTCCTCCTGGGAATAGTGTCTTATCGACAATTGTTTATTACACCACAAATGGCCGCCCTAAAGCAAGGATGTGCCAGCGGCAGGCGCCTAGACGCCCTGGGCGTATCCTCTTGGCATGGACGACGTGGGCTCTTCGGGCGCGAGGCGCCCTAGCTGCCGCCCGGCGGTGCCTACCTCGCGAGGTTCCTTCGGGGCGTAGGCGCTTCTCATCAGTCTTAACTTCTCACCCGGCGTGCGCTAGCTTGGCGGTATGGCTTCGTTACGCAGGAACCTCACGCTGACGCTCCTCCTCGCCCTGCCGGCCCTCGGCTTCGCGCAGCGGCCCCTTGCCGCACTCCTGCCGCAGTCGACCGTACTGGCCGTCGAGCTGCGGCCGGCCGGCCTGGACCCGGACGTGTTGCACAGTCTCTTTGCCGACCTGGACACCAGTGAAGCGGAGTCCGTCTGGGAAGGGCTGGCCGGCTTGCTCTACGCCGCGGATGGTGGTGGCATGACGGAGCTGCGGCGTGGGCACGGCGCCATGCGCGACGTCATGTTCGAGGAGTGCCCGGACCTCTCCAAGGCGTTGTTCGAGAGCGATGCGGGCTCGTGGTCCGCCGCGGCCGGCGTGAGCGTCTCGCGCTTCGCTCCGAAGCCCGAGCTGTTGTTGGCCGTGCGTGGCGCCACGCGCAGCGCTGCCGCCCGCCTCCTCGCCGGCGCCGTGGCGTGCTTCGACGGGCGGCGCTACGGCGTGGAGGGTAGCTCGGCCATCTATCTCGTCGGCGACGGGGGAGACTCACCGGCCCTGCTCGCCGAGTCGGGCGGTGTGCTGCTGGTCGCTACCGAGCCGGAGCTCCTGCGCGGGGCCGTCCGCCGCTCGACCGGCGCCACGGAGCCGTCCTTCCTCGACACGCGCATCGCGTCCGCCGCCCAGGAGCTCGGGCAGATGGGGCTGAAGGCCACCGTGAACCTCGCTGCCCTGGCCGACACCATGAGGCTCGTGCGCGGCGCGGTGCCGCCGGAGGCCGCCGGGCTGTTCGAGCGGCTCGTCACGACCTTGCGCATCGTGGGTGGCTTCTCGTGGGGCCTGACGCTCGACGGTGGCGGCGTGCTCGTCCGCACGGCCTCGGCCTGGGACGAGGCGCTCGCCAAGGCTTCCGGCGAGGACGCCCTCCTCGCGCTGCTGGAGTGTGAAGGGTGCCGCGTCGGCCAGCCGCCGCTGTTGCCGGAGTCGACCGTGGCCGTCGAAGCGGGTGCCTTCCCTTTGGCCGCGTTCGTGGACTGGCTGGACAGCTGGCTCTCGGACGTCGCGGCCACGGGCGCGTTCGCCGCAGGCGAACCGACGGACGTGCGCGGCGCCGCGGCGGCCTTCCTCGGCCTCGACCTCGGCGAGGCCCTCCTCGACTGGTCGGACGGCTCCGCGTACTTCCTGACCCTGGGGGTCCTCGATACCGACCTCCGCAACTGGGTGACGGGTCTGCCGAGCGTCACCGTGGTGCCGGCCACCTCCGAGGACGCTGCGTGGCGGGGCGTGCGCGCGTGGCGCGGGGCCGCCGAGCGCGTCAACACCCTCCAGGTCTCCCCCACGCGCGCGGCGGGGTTCG
>CAUJFI010000148.1 GCA_963170125.1 Deinococcota bacterium
AGGGCGACCTGCTCCCGGCTCCCCTCGACGCCGATGCGGCGCGCGGCGAGCACGGCCGCAGGGATGAGGGTCAGCAGGACGACTAGCCACAATCCGGCGTCGAGGGGGGTCATGGCGACCCTCCGCGGCGCTCCTGGCTCCGAGGGGCCCGCGCGGCGCCGGCTCATGCTCCGACCTTGGCGTGCCGGCGCAGGAAGGCGCCGACGTGGTTGACGAGGACCTCGAGAGCCACGCGGTTGGAGCCCCCTTCCGGGAGGATCAGGTCGGCGTACTGCTTCGTCGGCTCGACGAACAGGTCGTGCATCGGCTTCACTGTCCTGCGGTATTGGGCGATGACCGATTGGGCGGTGCGACCCCGTTCGGCCACGTCGCGTTCGAGCCGACGGATGAAGCGCTCGTCCGGAGGGGCGTCCACGAAGACCTTCAGGCGCATGCGCTCGCGCAGGTGCGGGTCGTGCAGCACGAGGATGCCTTCGACTATCACGATGGGGGCCGGTTCCAGATGGATCGTGGTGGTGGAGCGGTCGTGGTGGGTGAAGTCGTAGACGGGCCGCTCTATCGACTCGCCGTTCACGAGCTGGTCGATGTGGCGTACGAGGAGCTCGGTATCGAAGGCGCTCGGCTCGTCGTAGTTCGTCAGGACGCGCGCCTCGAACGGCAGGTCGCCCTGCGAGCAGTAGTAAGCGTCGTGCGGCAGGAGGATGGCGTTGCCTTCACCGGCGGCGGCCAGCAGCGAGCGCGCGACGGTCGTCTTGCCGGAGCCGGTGCCCCCGGCCAGCCCAACCACCAACGGCCGCTCGCTCATCCCCCCGCGCCCCCGACGCGTTCGGCCCCGGCGTTCGAGGTGGCGGGGCGCGCGTCCCCGGCGCCCTCGGCAGCGCGCAGCGTGGCCCGCTCGACGGCTGCCCGGATGAACCCCGCGAAGGGCGGGCTCGGTCGCAAGAGGCGAGACTTGAACTCGGGGTGCGACTGCAGGCCGACGAAGAACGGGTGCCCAGGAAGCTCGATGGCCTCCACGAGCCCGCGCCCGCGCCCGGCCATGCCCGGGGTGACGCCCGCGACGACGAGGCCGGCGTCCGTCAGCCGTCCCACGAAAGCCGGGTTGACCTCCCACCGGTGACGGTGCCGCTCCTCCACGATAGGCAGCGTCGCCCAGTTGAAGTCGGAGTAGAGACGCTCCAGGAGCGTGCCCGGCACGACTTCCATCGGCCAGCTCCCCAGGCGCATCGTGCCGCCGAGCCCTTCGACCTCGAGCTGCTCCGGCATGAGGTCGACGACCGGCAGCGGCGTGTACTGGTCGAACTCGCTGGAGTTGGCCCCCGCGAGGCCCGCGACGTTGCGGGCGAACTCGATGACCGCCACCTGCATACCGAGGCAGATGCCCAGGTACGGGATGCCACGTGTCCTAGCCACCTGAGCGGCGCGCACCTTGCCCTCGATGCCGCGCACCCCGAAGCCGCCGGGGACCAAGACCCCGTCGAACCCGGCGAGGTCGTCCATCCCGAGCAGGTCGTTGCCCCCGGCCCCGACCAGGTCCTCGGCGTTCACCCAATGGATGTCGACTCCGGCGCGGTTGGCGATCCCGGCGTGCTTGAGGGCCTCCATGAGGCTCAGGTAGGCGTCCGGCATCGCAACGTACTTGCCGACGATGGCGATGGACACGCCCTTCTCGGGGTGACGCAGGATCCGGACGGCCTCCTGCCACGCGCGGAGCTCCGGCGTGACGCGCTCGAGGCCGAGCATGCGCTCCACGAACCTGCCGACCCCCTGCTGCTCCAGCATCTCGGGGACTGCGTAGACGTGGTCCGCGTCGTAGGCGTTGAAGACCGCGTCGGCCTCGACGTTGGAGAACAGGGCGATCTTGCGCCGCCCGCCTTCCGGCACCGCGAGCTGTGACCGGAGGACCAGGGAGTCCGGCTGGATGCCTACGCCACGCAACGTGGCGACGGAGTGCTGCGTCGGCTTCGTCTTGTGCTCCTCGCTCATCCCGAGGTAGGGGACGAGCGTCACGTGGATGTAGAGGGTGTTCTCGCGCCCCTGCTCGAAGCGAATCTGGCGGATGGCTTCGAGGAAGGGTAGCGACTCGATGTCGCCGACCGTGCCGCCGACCTCGACGAGCACGATCTCGGCGTCGACGGCGTCGCCGGCCTCGAAGATCCTCCGCTTGATCTCGTCCGTGACGTGCGGGATCACCTGCACCGTCTGAGACAGGTAGGCCCCGCGCCGCTCCTGCTCGATTACGCGCAGGTAGACCTGGCCGGTCGTGACGTTGTTGCCGCGCCCGAGATCGACGTCGAGGAAGCGTTCGTAGGTGCCTATGTCGAGGTCGGTCTCGGCCCCGTCGTCGGTGACGAATACCTCGCCATGCTCGTAGGGTCGCATGGTGCCCGCGTCGACGTTGACGTACGGATCGATCTTGACCGCCGTGACGCGGTAACCGCGGGCGCGCAGGAGCGCTCCGATGCTTGAGGTCGTTATGCCCTTCCCGAGACTGGAGACCACACCCCCAGTGACGAACACGTACTTCCGGTTCATGATCCACCTTCCCGGGACTCAATCGTAACCCAAGAGCGGCCACGGCTACGCCCGGCGGCGCGCCGGAGCAGGCTCCGGCGCGCATGGTAGAGTCGCGCCCGTCTTCGCTGGCGCTCGTGCGCGCGAGGCGGCGCGCTCTGACCCCAGGGCTCGAAACGTTCGGGAGGCTGTGGACCGAGTGTGAACCAAGGTGCTGACGGGACGTCCGAGGCGTCGAGCGGCCGCGACAGGCGTAGGGGCGTCCTGTTCGTCATGACCGGCGCGTCCGGCGTCGGGAAGGACACCATCAGGCGCGCCGCCGCGCCGTTCCTCTCCGACATCGCCTATTCGATCTCCGCCACGACCAGGGCACGCCGCCCGGGCGAGGAGCAGGGTGTCCAGTACTTCTTCGTTTCCAAGCCGGAGTTCGAGGAGATGATCCGCTCCGACGCCCTCCTGGAGTACGCGGACTACGTCGGCGACCATTACGGCACGCCCAAAGCGCCGGTGGCCGAGGCATTGGAGAGCGGCCAGGACGTGCTCCTCGAGCTCGAGCTCGTGGGTGCCCGGCAGGTGAAGCGGCGCATGCCCGAGGCGGTCATGCTCTTCATCGCCCCGCCGTCGTTGTGGGAGTTGGAGCGGCGGTTGCGGGGACGCGGCACCGACAGCGAGGACAAGATCCAGAAGCGCCTGGCGCGCGCCAAGGAAGAGATACGTGCCATGCGTGAGTTCGACTACCTCATCGTCAACGACGACCTCGACCGCGCTGTGCAGGAGTTCGAGTCGATCATCCGAGCCGAGCGGGCACGCGCCGGGCTCGTGACCGACGCCGAGCTGGAGAGCTACCTCCGCTCCTGAGCGCGAGCCGCCGCGACGTCAGCCCCGATACGTGGCCGCGGGCCGGCGCTTGGGGTATGCTTACCGGTCGAACGGGCGCCCACGGCGCCCCCTGACCGCGACCAGACTTCAGCGTCGCATCGGCCTTGGACCGGTCCTTCCGGGTGGCGTCCAGGCGTTGCACCACGGAGGCACCAGATGGCTCAAGAAGGTTACGACAAGCTCATCTCCCTGACGGACTCGCGTTACAGACTCTCCATGATCGTGGCGCGGCGCTCCGCCCAGTTGAAGATGGGCATCCCGACCATGCTCCCGCCCGGCACGCTCGACAGCCTAGAGAACAGCGTCACCGTCGCAATGAAGGAGCTCGAGATCGGGGCCGGCATCGTCTGGGGCGACGACCTGCCTGTCCAGGACGACCTGAAGCGCCTCGTCGAGGCGCCCAAGCGCGAGCCGGCAAACGCGTACGTCGGCACGCCGTTCGACGATGACGACGACTGAGCCGTCGACCAACTAGCTCTAGCTGACGCCGCCGCGCGGCCGAACCCGCGGCGGCTTCTAGATCGGGCGGGAGCGCGTGCGTAAACCGGATGCTAGGATGAATATTCATGCCTAGCAAGGAGCAGCGCCAGAGGTTGATAGCCGAGCTCGTCCAGGAAGAGTTCATCTCGACCCAGGCGGAGATAGCGGAGCGCCTGGCACAGAGCGGCATCAAGGTCACGCAAGCGACCATCAGCAGGGACGTCACGGAGCTGCGTCTCGTGCGCGTGCCGTCCGGACGGGGCAGGCATCGCTACAGCGCCACCCCCCTCGTCATGCAAGACGACGTCGAGCGCGAGCTGCGCGACTGCTTCAAACGCTTCGTGCGCAACCTCGACCGCGGCGAGAACGTGCTCGTCGTGAGCACGGACGAGGGCCACGCAGCCGGCGTCGCCTACGTGCTCGACAAGCTCGAGCGCGAGGAGATCGTCGGGACGCTGGCAGGCCAGAACGCCATCCTGGTGGTGGCCCGTACGGCGGCCGCGGCCGCCGACCTCCTGGGGGAGTTCGAGGGCCTTCTCGACTGAATCGGGGCGCTCGCGCCGAACCGGGCTCTCATCAACGCCGTGCTAGCCTGGGGCCTCTGGAGGAACACAGATGCCTCGTCCAGCCCGACGTCTCCTGCTGATTCTGGCCGCCGCGGCGGCGGCCTTCGCACCTCTCTCCGCCGCTCTCGCCGCCGGCCTCACTACTACCCTCGCCATCCACCCCTTCGACAGCGACGACGCCCTCCTCGGCTTCGCGGTAGCTGACGAGCTGGCCGCCGCCTTCGACAGCGCGGGCACCTCGGAACCGGCTCTGGTGGCCGGGTCGGGCCTCCTCGTACTTGGACCCGAGATAACCGGCGGCGCCATCCCGCCGCTCGTGGCGAACGGCGGGTTCGTAGGGCTATCGCGGGTCGTCGGTGGCGACGTGATGTTCGGAGCGGCTGGGGCCGACCTCCTGCGCACCGGCCTCGGAGTGGACGTGGCCGTCACCGGTCGCATCCTCGTGATGGAGGACGACTTCCGCCTCGAGCTCCAGGTGGCCGGCGAGGGCGGCGCGATCAGCGCTACGTTGAGCGCCCCGCACGGTCGTCGCGACCGGTTGGTGGCGCAGGCCGCGCGGGTCGTGGCCAGGGCGCTGGCGGGTGGGACGCCGGCCGACGCCCCGGCGACCGCACTGGCCATCGCCGGGGGCAGCGTTCCCCTGGAGGGCGCCTACGCCAGCTACCTGACGGCCGTGGTCTACGCGGCCGGCGGACTGGTTACGGACGCCGCCACCGTGTTGGCCGGCG
>CAUJFI010000149.1 GCA_963170125.1 Deinococcota bacterium
GCGTTGCGAAAGCTGGACTCCGGCACGGCCGAGCGGGTACGGGGGGCCATGGCGCTCCTAGGTGTCGAGCCGCGCCCTCCCGCCTCCCGGAAGCTGTCGGGGCGCGATGCCTACCGGATACGGGTGGGAGACTACCGCATCATCTACACCATCGACGACGCTGGCTCCTTAGTGATCATCGTAGTGGTTGGCCATCGGAGCAATGTCTACCGCTGACAACGCACGGCCCGCGCCCACCCGGCTAGCTGGGCGTTAGACGCTCGTGAGCGTCGCCCGACGCTTCACACGCTCACCTCACGCCTCACAACTCCTCAGAGCGCACACTGCGGTCGCGTCACCGGGGCGCCGTCATAGGGGCCGCGCCGAGGGCGCCGCCTAGGCAGGCGGCGGCGACGCAGGAGGAGGAAGCCATGAACCTCAACTGGGATACCGTCCGCGGGAACTGGAAGCAGGTCAAGGGCGAGGTCAAGCGTAAGTGGGGCAAGCTGACCGACGACGACATGCTGCAGCTCGAGGGCAACCGCGAGAAGCTCGTCGGGAAGATCCAGGAGCGCTACGGCCTGACGAAGGAGGCAGCCGAGCGCCAGGTGGAGGACTGGGCGCGCGGTCTGCCCGAGGTTCCTCGCGCCTGAGCACGATCGGTGAGTCTATGTAGGGGGTGCGCGCTTCGGACAAGCACGCACCCCTACTCAACGAGGTTCCGCCGAGACGGTCGCGATCCGCCACGCCCCGCCGAGGCGGCAGAACGCAGGAGGTTTACGCCATGCCGTACGACACGCTCAAGGAACTGCCAGAGTCGGTCCGCAACGTCCTGCCAAAGCACGCGCAGGAGATCTACCAGTCCGCCTTCAACAGCGCCTGGGAGCAGTACGACAAGCCCAGCGAGCGGCGCGGCGGCTCCTCACGCGAGGAGACCGCCCACGCCGTGGCATGGGCGGCCGTCAAGAAGACCTACGAGAAGGGGCCGGACGACAAGTGGCACAAGAAGGAAGAGGTCGGGGCCGGCAGATGAGGAACGGGCCCTCGCGCCACCGGTCGGAGCGGTGGGTGAACCGCGGCCCGGCTAGACGGATGCGAAGGCCTATGAGACCCGGGTCCGGGCCTACCCCTCGCCGCGCGCCGCCCGGTTGGCCGCCTCGTACGCCGCCCGCGTAGCGGCGTCCATGGGGTACGACCCCTTGACCGGCGCGCCCGCGAGGATGCGCTGTTCGATGAACGCCTCCTCGCGCTCCTTCACCCAGGCGGCCTCCCCGATTTCCCTGGCGATGTGGCGCGGGATGACGATGACGCTCTCCGCGTCGCCGACCACGACGTCGCCGGGACGCACCTGCACGCCCCCGCACGTGATGGTCACGTCGAGGTCCTCCGGGTGATGGGCGATGAGGTTCGTGTTGGCGTTGGCACCGCTCGAGTAGCTCGGCATCTCCAGGCCGGCGATGAACGGCTGGTCGCGGAACGGGCCGTCGCTCACGAGGCCGGCCGCGCCGCGCGCCTGCATGCGCGCCACGAGCATGCCGCCCATCGTGCCGCACGACTGCTCCTCGCGCGCCTCGATCAGCAGCACCTCGCCTGGCATGATCTCGTCCGCGATGCGCCGCTGCGGGTTCGTGTCGAGCTTCCACAGCTCGAGCGTGTCGAGGTCCTCGCGGCTGGCGACGTAGCGCAGCGTGCGCGCCACGCCCACCATCGTGCCCCGGTCCGGGTTGAGGCGCGTGGCGCGCCTGACGACGCGGTTGCGGTAGCCGTGGATGTAGAGGAGCGTGGCGAGGGTCGCGGTGCTCGTCTCGCGCAGGCGTTGCACGAGCTCGGCGTCGAGGGGGGACGTGTCAGCCATGGGCGGCCTCCGCTTTCAGGGCGGCCGCACGCCGCGCCTGGGTGGCGGCCGACAGCGCGGGCAGGGTGAGCGGGTAGCCGGCGCCCGCGTAGTCGAAGCCTTCCAGCTCGTTGGCCTTGCGCCGCTGGTCGCGAGGCGAGGCGTAGTGCGCCCAGATGGCGTTTATCTTGCCGTGCTCGTCGAACTCGTACCATTCGGAGCCGCGGATGTGCTCGCCGGCGCCCGGCTTCCAGTGCGTCCACTCGACGCAGATCTGCTCGCCGTCGCACACCATCCGGTCGATGGTCCACTGCGAGCCCACGCGCGCGACGAAGCCGATCCAGAGGTCCTCGATGGCGCGCCGCCCGCGGTACGGGCCGCCCGCCTCCGGCGGGAAGTAGTGCATGCAGTCCTCGGCCAGGTAACTGGCGAACAGCTCGCGGCTGGCCGAGTTGCACGCCTCGAAGTAGCCCGTCACCGCGTCCATCATCCTCTCGCGCTTGCTCTCGTCTATCACGCTTCTCCTCCTTCGCGGTCCTGCAGGTCGTTGAGCCACGACTCGACCTCGGTAAGGTGCGCTTCCATGGCCCTCGCCGCGCCGCCGGCGTCGCCCAGCTCCAGGGCCGCGAGGACCGCGGCGTGACCGGCCACGGCGCGCACGGCGGTTCCTGGCAGCCGCGCGCCTTCACGGCGGACGGCGAGCAGGCGGTCGATGAGCGGCTCGAGCACGAGCTGGAAGAGCGGGTTGCCGCTGGCGGCGGCCAGGAGCTGGTGGAACTCGAGGTCGAGCCAGGCGAAGGCCTCGACGGTCGGCTCGGGGGCGGCGCTCGTGGTCTCGAGGGCCAGGTCCAGCTCCGTGGCGGCGGCCCGGCTGCGGACGAGGTTCTCGCGCAGGGCGGCGAGGCTGGGGGTCACGAACGCGGCTTCCCCGGCCTCGTCAGTCCTGCCCGTGGCCCCGTCGGTCTTGTCCGTCCCGGCCGCGGCCGCCTCGGTCGCGGCAGCGGCGATGCGCGGCTCGATGGCGCGGCGCAGCTCGAAGAGGTGAGCGAGCGCGACGCGGTTGCGCACGAGGTAGAGGCTCATGGGCCGCGTGACGGCTGCCGGCGCCATGGGCACGACGAAGGCGCCCACGCCGGCGCGCACCTCGATGAGCCCGCGCTCGGCGAGCGTGCGCAGCGCCTCGCGCACGACGATCCGGCTCACCCGGAGCTGCGTGGCGAGCTCCCGCTCGGGCGGCAGGCGCTCGCCCGCCTGCAGGCGCCCGCCCACGATGAGGTCGGCGAGCTGGTCGGCCACCGTGCCGGAGAGGGAGGCGCGGTTGGCGGGCATGAGCTCGAGTCTCGCCGAGTAGTCGGTCGTTTCCACGCCCTTCGCCTCCCTTGCCGGTAACGCCCGTGTGGTCTTATGGTATTACCAGAGTTGGACGACGATAACGACGGGCCGCGCCGGGTGTCAAGCTTGGCTCCCGGCCGGTGAAGGCGGTGGAGGGCGGATGAAGATCCTCATCACGGGCGCCAGCGGCCGCGTCGGCAGCGCCATCAGACCGTACCTGCGGCCCGAGTTCGACCTGCGCCTCTTCGACCTGGCGCCGCCCGCCACGGGCCCCGCCGAGGGGGAGGAGGTGGTCGTCGGCGACCTAGCCTCCGTCGCCGACGTACGGGAGGCGCTGCACGGCGTGGACGCCGTGCTGCACCTGGCGTGCGTCCACGGCCTGGGCCTCACGTTCGAGCAGTCGCTCGACGCCAACTACCGCGCCGTGCTCGTCCTCCTGCAGGAGTCGGCGAGTGCCGGCGTCGAGCGGTTCGTCTACGCGAGCAGCCACCACGTGCTCGGCGCCTACCGGCAGGCGGGCTTCGACGCCGCCGGCCGGGACGTGGCGCCGGACGCCTTCTACGGCCTCGGCAAGGCCTTCGGCGAGGCGGCATGCGCCATGTACGCGCGGCGCTTCGGGCTGAGAGTGTTCACCGTGCGCATCGGCAACGCCGACCCGACCGTCAGCGACGGCCGCACGCTGCGCATGTGGACGAGCGCGCGCGACCTCGCCTCGCTCTTCGCGCTCGGACTGCGCCTCGAGGGCCTCGAGCACGAGGTCGTCTACGGCGTCTCGGCGTGCCCGGACCCCATGTTCGACAACGCGCGGGCGCTCGCGCTCGGCTACCGGCCGCAGGACAGGGCCGAGGAGAACCTCGCGCCCGGCTTCCGCCCGTACGGCGCCATGCCGCCGGAGCTCGGCCCGGACTGGGTGGGCGGCGCCTACGCCGCCGCGCCGCTCCCGCCCCTCGCGGAGCGCGGTCGATGAGACCGGAGCCGCCGCTGCGCAACATGCCCGTGGAGCCGATGACGATCCGCAGCGTCACGACGACGCTCGTCGAGATCCCCTTCGACGACGGCGGCAAGGGGGAGGGGATAACCCCCACTGCCTGGCACACCCTCGAGGTCCTCCTCGTGCGTGTGGAGGACGAGCTCGGCAACGTCGGCTGGGGCGAGGGCTTCGGCTACTTCACGGTCGACGCCGCCAAGGCGCTCGTCGATCGGCTCATCACACCGGTCCTGGTGGGGACGACGGTGGACGATCTGGGCGCCTGGAACCTCGCCACCCAGCGGCGCCTGCACCTCTTCGGCCGCTACGGGGTGACGATGTTCGCCATCTCGGGCGTCGACATGGCGTTGTGGGACCTGGCGGCCAGGCGCGCCGGGGTGCCGCTGCACGGGTTGCTGACCGCCTCGGAGGACCGCCGGGCGGCCGAGACGGTCCCCTTCTACGCCTCCCTGGTGCGCTACGGCGACGAGGAGGCGGTCGCGCGCATGGCCCGCCGCGCCGTGGCGCACGGCTTCAAGGAACTCAAGCTCCACGAGCTGACCGTGCCGGACATCGCGGCGGCCCGTGCCGCCGTCGGCCCCGGCGTCCCCATCGCTGTGGACGTGAACTGCAACTGGACGAGCGCCCTGGCGCGGGAGCTCGCGCCCCGGCTGCGCGAGCTGGGCGTCAGTTGGCTGGAGGAGCCCGTCTTCCCGCCCGAGGATTTCGCGGCCCTGGCCGCCCTGGCCGACATCGGCGTGCCCATCGCCGCGGGCGAGAACTGGTGCACCTCCGTGCAGTTCGCGGAGGCACTGGCGGCGAGCGCCGTGGCCTTCACCCAGCCCAGCGTCACCAAGGTGGGCGGCGTGAGCGAGTTCCTGCGCGTCGCGCACATAAGCGCGCGGCACGGCGTGCCGCTGCTGCCGCACTGCCCGTACTTCGGCCCCGGCTTCTTCGCCAGCCTGCACCTCGCGGCGGCGCTCCCGAACGTGCGCGCGCTCGAGTACCACTTCGTCGATGTGGAGGCCTGGCTGGCACAACCGGGCCGGCCGGACGCGAACGGTCACATCGCCGTGCCCGACGGCCTCGGCCTCGGTTTCGAGCCAGACCCCGACGTGCTGGCTCGGTACACTCGAGCGCCCAGGTGAGGGCACCACGAAGGAGACATGCATGATCGAACGTCACGGACGCGGCACCTACTTCCACTCGGCCGTCGCACACGGCAACACCCTCTACCTGTCCGGCTGCGTCGCGGAGGACCGCTCCGCGCCGATGAAGGAGCAGACGCGGCAGGCGCTCGACAAGATCGGCAGGGTCCTCGCCGAGCACGGCACCGACGCCTCCAAGATCCTCAGCGCGACCGTCTACATCACCGACTTCGCGGCGAAGGGCGCCATGAACGAGGCCTGGGTGGAGTGGTTCCCGGCGGCCGATCTGCCGGCCCGGGCCACCATCGGCGTGGCGACGCTGGGCGAAGGCGTGCTCATCGAGATCATGGTGATCGCGGCGCGCTGACGGTCAGGGCTGGGGCCGGGTCGCGGGGCCCGGCTCCAGCCTCTGGATTGTGTGGGGCGGCGACGGCCGGTCAGAGCGTCGCCAGTACGTCGTCCAGCGCCTCGACGACCTCGTCCGCGTTCTCGTGCGTGAAGACGAGGGGCGGCTTGATCTTGACCACGTTGTGGTGAGGTCCGTCCGTGGAGAGGAGGATGCCGCGGTGCCGCAGCGTCTCCACCAGCTCGTCGGCCGCCGCGGCCGCCGGCTCGAGCGTGGCGCGGTCCCGGACGAGCTCGAGGCCGATGAAGAGCCCCTCGCCGCGCACGTCGCCGACGAGCGGGTGACGCGCGCCCAGGTCGCGTAGGCCCCGCATGAAGCGTTCGCCCACGGCGAGTGCGTGCCGTTGCAAGCCGTCCTCCTGGATCACGTCGAGCACGGCGAGGCCGATGGCGCAGGAGACGGGGTTGCCCCCGAAGGTGTTGAAGTACTCCATGCCGTTGGCGAACGACGCGGCGATCTCCGGGGTCGTCGCGACCGCCGCCATGGGGTGGCCGTTGCCGATGGGCTTGCCGAGCGTGACGATGTCGGGGACCACGCCCTGGAGCTCGAAACCCCAGAAGGCGCGCCCGACCCGCCCGCACCCCACCTGCACCTCGTCGGCTATGCACACGCCGCCGACGGCGCGCGTCGCGGTGTAGGCCCCCGCCAGGAACCCGGCGGGGAAGACCACCTGGCCCCCGCAGCCCGAGATCGATTCGGCGAGGAAGGCGGCGGGTCGGCGCCCCGCGGCGAGGGCCTGCTCCCAAGCCGTCTCGACGTGCCGCGCGTAGGCGGCGCCGGTGGCGGGCTCGTAGCCCTTGTGAGGCCCGCGGTACGGGTCCGGCAGCGGCACGACGTGCGTGGTCTCCGGCGCCCCCTGGCCGCCGCGCCCGGCGAACTTGTAATGGCCGAGGTCGATCAGCGCCTGGGTGTGCCCGTGGTAACCGTGCTCGAGCACCACGACGTCGCGTGCCCCCGTATGGGTGCGCGCGAGGCGCAGCGCGAGCTCGTTCGCCTCGCTGCCGGAGTTGACGAAGTAGCAGACGCTCAGCTCCGCGGGCAGCGTGGCCGTCAGGCGCCGCGCGTACTCGAGGATCGACTCGTGCAGGTACCGCGTGTTCGTGTTCAGGGTGGCCAACTGCCGCTGCCCGGCGGCCACGACGCGCGGCTCGCAGTGCCCGACGTGGCAGACGTTGTTGACGCAATCGAGGTAGCGCTCGCCGGCGCGGTCGAAAAGGTACTGGCCCTCGCCCCTGACGATCTCGAGCGGGTCGTGGTAGCTCACGCTCAGGCTGGGGCCAAGGCGGCCGCGGCGGGCGGCGAGGAGCGCCTCGGTGCGGGTCGCCGCGGTCGTCATGTCCCCGCCACCGCGAGCATGGCCGCCTGGAAGCGCGTATGGAGCGGCCCGCCTTCTGCCAAGCGCGCCAGCAGCCGCCAGGCCGGCTCCTCGGAGATGCTGAGGTAGGGGTCGTCCGGCCGCGCCGACTGCTGCAGGGCGCTGAGGGTCACGCTCAACGCTAACCGGAGCCGCGCGAAGTCGTAAAGGCTCCCCAGCTCCACCGGCGTCAGGCGATAGACGGCCTGGTAACCGGCGGCCACACCCTCGGCGATGGCCACCGGATCGTCGCGGTCGAGCATGAGGTAGGCGAGGGCGTGCGCCAGGTCGCACACCGTGTAGGACTCGAGCATGTCACCGAAGTCGAGCACGGCCGAGACGCGGTCCCCCTCCACGAGCAGGTTGTAGTCGTTCGCGTCGTTGTGGATGAGCGAGACGCGCAACGCCCCCAGGTGGGGCCGCACGCGCGCGGCGAAGTCGTGAAGCGCGGCCTCGACGAGCTCGCGCTGTTCGCCGTGCAGCACGTGCAGGCTCCGAGCGATCACGTCCGGTGCCGTCTGCGGTGCCCAGACGAACGTGCGCCGCGCGGCGGGCTGCGGGTTGCGCGCCAGGACGGCGTCGAGCTGGCCGAGCACCGCGCCGATGTCGTGCAGGAGGGGCCGCGTCAGCTCACCGACCTCGGCGACGCGGCGCCCCGGGAGCCAAGGCATCAGCCAGAGCGCGTGCGACGTCTCCCCGAGGACGGTGTGGGTGTAGGCCGCGCCGCCCGTCGTGGGCACGAGGGTGGGGAACACGGAAGGCTGGGTGCCGGTCGGGGCGCCTGTGTCTGGGTTGCCCAACACCTCGAACACGCACCTCTGCGCCTCGACGAACTCCTCGTCCTCGGCCGCGTTGAACACCTTCAGGACGAACGTGCCCGCCGCGCCGCAGTCAAGACGGAAGTTCCGGTCGCGCTCGCTCGGCAGGTCCGTTGCCGTGCCGGTAAGTCCGTAACGCTCGCGCGCGATGGCCTCGGCCTGGTTGGGCGTGAGCCGTGGGTTGTCGCCCGGCGACGACGTGTTGGTCGCTGCGCTCGTCATGCAGACCTGGGCTGTGTCGCGCTCGATAGGGTCCCGGTTCGCGCTGCGCTCGTCATGGGCTCCCGTGCGCCTAGCGCTGCACGTCCGGCGCCGCACCCTCAAAGGCTCGTGCCGTGTCCGGCTGGGCGAGTGCCAGGGCCTCCTCGGCCAACGCCTCCACGCGGGCGCGCTCGAGCGCGGGCAGGTCTGACGCTTGCGTCGACTTGAGGCTTGCGGACGCCACGCCGAACGCGAGGGCCTCGCGGACGTCGCCCCCTTCGAGGTGCGCCGTCAGGTAACCGGCCAGGAAGGCGTCGCCGCGGCCGATCCGGCCCTCGTCTGCCGAGGGGAGGGCACCCTGCGCGAGCGTCGTGCCGTCGGGGAGCACCGTCGAGGCGCCCGCGGCGCCCTGCGTGATCACGATGCGCGCCGCCCCTGCCGCCGCGCGCAGGCCGGACAGGTTGCCGAAGATCTGGTCCAGGTCG
>CAUJFI010000150.1 GCA_963170125.1 Deinococcota bacterium
GGACAGCTCGATCGCGCGGTCCAACTCGACCTGGGAGCGCTCCAAGTTGCCGGTCAGGTACAGGGCCTTGGCGTACAGGAAGTGCGCCTCGCCGCTGTCGGGGTGATGGGTCACCAGCTCGGGTCCGTTCAGCCGCGCGGCCGAGTTGTAGTAGCCCTGGGCCAACATGTCGCGCATCTGGGCGAAGTCGGCCTGCGCGTAGGCCGCGCCGCCGAGCAGGAACGCGCAGACGACCAACGACAGCGCCGCGGCGCGCGCGGACGGCCACAGCGGCGCCAAGCTGGGTAACGTCCTGAACGGCACGGTGCAAGGGTACCCCAGGGCGGGATGAGAAGGGGTCGTTTGTTCAGCACCCGAGGACTTCTTGGGACACGTCGAAGCGGAGGCGTGAGCGAGCCTCACGCCGTGCCTCCCAGGGTCGCCGCCAACCAGTCGAGTCCCTCGTCGGCCAGGCGGGTCAGGTGGTCGACGGCGTGCGCGGCCGCGGGTGGAGCGGCCCTGACGAGGTTCAAGAGGGCGCGCCCGTCGACTGGCGCTGTGAAGGCCGGGGCGGCCGCCTGCGAGAGGAACCCCTTCACCTTCGGGTCGTAAGACAGCCCGGCGAACCCGATTCCCAGCCGCGCCGCGAGGATGCACCCGTGAAGCCGTACCGACACGACGTACCGCGCGTCCGCCATGGCCGCGAGCGCCTCGGCAGGGGTGGCGGCCGGGCGCGCGACGACGCTGGGCGCCGCCTGGATGAGCTCGGCGACGGCCTGCTCGTCCTGGCGCGGCTGGAACGCGACGGCCGCGAGCGGCACGCCGCCGGCCTGCAAGGCGCCGGCGAGCGTGGCGAGCGCGCCGTTCAAGGCGTCCTGACCGCCGCGCGGGGCCAGGACGACGGGGCCATCCCGCCGGTCGGCCGGCAGGTCGGTCCGCGCCATGCCGGGCGGCAGTGGCATCACCAGTGCCGGGTCCGCCACCAGCACTGAGCCGTAGCCCATGCTCGCCGCGAGCCCGACGGACTGTTGGTCCCTGAGCGCGAGCGGCACACCCGCCAGCGCTCGCCGCGTGCGCGTGAGGCCGCTCGTGGTGAACGGCCCTAGCGACTGGCCGTAAACCACGACCCGCTTGCGCATGGCCTTGGCCAGGCGCAAGGCGCCGAGGTAGTAGGAGAGGCTGCGACCGCTCGTCACGTCCTGCAGCAGCCCACCGCCGCCGGAGACGAACGCATCGGCCCTGAAGAGAGCCGGCAACAGGCCGGAATAGCGCTCGACCGCGGCGACGCCGTGAAGCTTACTCGTCGAGCGCGGGTCCACCGAGAGCACGACCGGCTCGAGACCGCGAGCCGTCAAGCCCGTGACGAGGCCGGCGAGGAGGGCCTCGTCGCCGAGGTTGCCCGCCCCGTAGTACCCGCTTACGAGCACGCGCACGGGCTACCCGGGGCTCACGAGCCGCAGGGGCCCTGAGGCCGCCTGCGCCTCACCGGTCGTCCGCCGACGCCAACCAGCGCTTGCCGAGCCTGGTGAGCAGCGCGGCCACCGGCGCGAGCACCGCGCCGAGGATGAGCCCGACGAGGAGGGCGACGCCCGTGCGCTCCAGCGAGATGAGCAAGGGAGTGTGGTAGTGGCTGAAGGAGTTCAGGATGCTCGCCTGCGCCACCACGCCGGCGGTCAGGAGCGGACCGCGCAGCCATGCCGGCCAGCCGGGGAGCGCCAACGCCACGAGGGCGGCCGGGTGCCCGATCAACTCCTTGAAGCGCGGCCTGGCCACGAACTCGCCGAGGAACGACCGCAGAGTGAGCTCGAACTGGCTGACGCCGATGACGGGGTCGTTGCCCCGCCTGAGCACCACTATGGCGACGGCCGCGGCCGCGGCCAGCCCGACCGCAACGTGCGCGAACGTGATGTTCATGCGCACGAGCCGCTTGACCCACTCGACCGGCCGATGGAAGCGCAGCATGTACGCCACGAGGAACAGGGCGGGCGGGACCACGAGCGTGAGCCCGACGCCAGAGAACGGCCGGATGGCGAGGAGGGTCTCGCGTTCGCTGCCCACCGCCGTCAGGAGCAGGGCGCCTGCCAGGCTCACGAGCGTCGCGCTGAGGATGGCGGGCCAGCGCTCCTTGAAGCTCAAGAACCCGAGGGTGGGGAAGACCAATGCGGCGAGGAGGGCCGCGGCGTCCCACGACGCGCCGCCAAACCAGGCGCATAGGAGCAGCAGCGCGGCAAGCGCGGCGGCGCCCCACGGCGCCGGCAACCGACGCGCCAACAGCAGGCCGCCGGCCAGCACGCCCAGCGCCGCCAGTGCGCGCAGCCACATGGTCGTGCTGAACTCCCTGCCGAGGGTCCTCAGCGGACCGACCTCGTAGCCCTGCGCCCGCAACGTCTTGCTGAGCGACGAGACGAGCGCCTCGGTGTTGGCGATCGGGTCCCCGAGCTCGACGGTCGTGTACGGCCGCAGGTACAGGAGCCGCACGTTGCGCTCCTCGACCGCTAGCAGGTACTTATCGACGAGGTCGGCGGGTCTGAGGCGCCGGTCGACGTAGTCCTGGTTGAAGCTCAACAGCCTCACGGTCGGGATCTTGCCGGACACGTCCGCCATGCCGTTCTGCGGGGTGCCCTCGATGACCGCGGTCAGGTACGGCTGGGAGGCGCTCACCAGCCCCTCGAGCCCGGACGGCCAGCCGGTGAGCTGGGTGCCGGCGTGGATCAGGTAGCTCGCTTCGGCCGGGAAGTCGTCTCCGACCTCGGTGAGCGCGTAGGGGGCGTTGCGGGGGCGGTACGCGACGTCGAAGCCGGCGCCCTTCCACAAGGCGAGCTGCGCCCTGTCCGGTCCGGCGGGCAAGAACGTCTTGACGTCCCCAGGCCACAGGTACCAGGTGCGACCGTCCAGCTCGAAGCTCCTGGCCGCAGGCACGTTCTTGGCGACGAGGCGATCGAGCGCGCCTGGCATGAGGGCGGTGACGAGCGTGGCGTCGGACGGGACTGCGGGGGCCGGTTGGCCGTCCGCGACGAGCTGCGCCTTGAGCTCGGAACCGAGGAGCGTGGCGGCGTAACCCTTGGCGACGAGGGTCTCGATGGTGTCCTCGTAGAGGGCTACGCCCGTCAGCCCGAGCTGCTGGTAGCGCCGCCCGAGCTCCAGGCTCGTGAGGCCGACGAGGTTGCCCTGCCGCGCGAGCGCCTGCTCGTCCATCACGAGGGCGACCTGCTCCCGGCTCCCCTCGACGCCGATGCGGCGCGCGGCGAGCACGGCCGCCGGGATGAGGGTCAGGAGGACGACGAGCCATAAGGCGGCGTCGAGGGGGCCGATGGCGATCCTCCGCGACGCACCCGAGGCGGAGGGGCCTACGCGACGGGGGTTCACGCCTCGGCCTTGGCGTGCCGGCGCAGGAAGGCGCCGACGTGGTTGACGAGGACCTCGAGCGCCACGCGGTTGGAGCCCCCTTCGGGGAGGATCAGGTCGGCGTACTGCTTGGTCGGTTCGACGAACAGGTCGTGCATCGGCTTCACCGTCCTGCGGTACTGGGCGATGACCGACTGGGCGGTGCGCCCGCGTTCGGCCACGTCGCGCTCTAGCCGGCGGATGAAGCGCTCGTCGGGCGGGGCGTCGACGAAGACCTTCAGGCGCATGCGTTCGCGCAGGTGCGCGTCGTGGAGCACGAGGATGCCCTCGACTATCACGATGGGGGCCGGCTCCAGGTGGATCGTGGTGGTCGAGCGGTCGTGATGGGTGAAGTCGTAGACGGGCCGCTCGATCGACTCGCCGTTCACGAGCTGGTCGATGTGGCGCACGAGCAGCTCCGTGTCGAACGCGTTCGGCTCGTCGTAGTTCGTCAGGACGCGCGCCTCGAACGGTAGGTCGCCCTGTGAGCAGTAGTAGGCGTCGTGCGGCAGGAG
>CAUJFI010000151.1 GCA_963170125.1 Deinococcota bacterium
AGCGGCGTCAGCCGCGAGATGCCCTGGTGGAAGACGTCCCACGGCCCCAGCCCGATGCCGGCGCTGACCATGAGCGCGACGGACAGGCCGTAGATCACGAGGCCGACGTTGAGTTGCAGCAGGCGGAGGAGGAAGACGCGCCAGGAGAGGGGGCGCCGGGGCAGGATCACTAGCGGAGCGTAACCCCGGAAGGCCAGCGGGTTAGCATTCCCGCCATGTCTGCAAGCGACACCTGGCCGGCGTGGGTGCAAGACGCCGTCTTCTACCAGATCTTCCCCGACCGCTTCGCACGTAGCTCACGCGTCCACAAGCCGAGCAACCTCGAAGAGTGGGACGCCCCGCCGACGCTGCACGGCTACAAGGGCGGCGACCTCCTCGGCGTGGCCGAGAAGCTCGACTACCTGCACGACCTCGGCGTGACGGCCCTCTACCTCAACCCGATCTTCGCCTCTGGTTCGAACCACCGCTACCACACGCAGGACTTCCATCAGGTCGACCCAATGCTGGGCGGCAACGCCGCCTTGGACGAGCTGGTGGCCGCCTGCCACCGGCGCGGCATGCGCGTGGTGCTCGATGGGGTGTTCAACCACGCCAGCCGCGGCTTCCTACGGTTCCACGACATCCTGGAGAACGGCCCGAGCAGCGCGTACCTGGACTGGTTCCACGTGCGCCACTTCCCCCTGAACGCCTACGGGGGCGGGCAGCTCGGCTACGACGCCTGGTGGGGCCTGGCCGCGCTGCCGAAGTTCAACACGTCCACGCCCGCCGTGCGCGAGTTCATCTACCAGGTCGCGGAGAAGTGGCTGGCGGCCGGGGCGGACGGCTGGCGCCTCGACGTGCCCAACGAGATCGACGACGACGACTTCTGGCGCGCGTTCCGCGCGCGCTGCCGGGCCGTGAACCCCGAGGCCTACCTGGTCGGGGAGATCTGGGACGAGGCCGGGCGCTGGTTGAAGGGCGACATCTTCGACGGCGTGATGAACTACCAACTCACGCGCGCGATCTTCGGGCTCGTCGGACGCGACCTCGCTCACGACGAGCTGGCGCGGAGCGGCCTCAACGGCATCCAGCGCCTGCCGGCGGCCGCGTTCGCGGAGACGGCCACGCGCCTGCTGGCCGCCTACCCGGCGGCGGCCGTGCGCTCGCAGCTCAACCTGCTCGGCTCGCACGACACGCCGCGGTTGGCGACGTCGTTGCGGGGCGACGCCGGCGCCGTGCGGCTCGCGCTGCTCCTCCAGTTCAGTTGGCCGGGCGCGCCGTGCATCTACTACGGCGACGAGCTCGGCCTGCGCGGCGGGCACGACCCGGGCTGCCGGGCGGGCATGCCGTGGGACGACGGCGCTAGGTGGGACGCCGAGCTGCTCGGCTACGTCCGCGCGCTGACGAGCGCGCGTCGCGAGCTCGCCGCCTTGCGGCGGGGCGCCACGGCGGTCAGCGCGCCCGCGGCTGACCTCGTGGTGGTCGAGCGGCGCCTGGAGGGCGAGCCGCCCGTGTGGGCGGTCGTCAACGTGGGTGACGGGGCGGCGGCGGTGCCGTCCGGGGCGCTGCCCGTGGGGCGGTACCGGGACGCGCTCACCGGCGCAGTGGTGGAGCAGGGGGAAGGGGCGTGGGTCGTGCCCGGGAGGGGCGGGCTACTGCTGACGCCGACTCGTTAGCTGAGACCCGCCTCATGCTTGGCGTGACCCGCCGCTAGGCTTCATAGCGTCGGCGCCGCTACTCGTGCAGCGCGATCCGGCTCTCGTCGCCCACGACCATGCGGTGCGTGGCCGGCCGCGAGTCGTGGCCCGTGATGGTCACGTCCTCGCCGATGAGGCTGGCCTGGATGCGCGGCTTGACGCCGTCTATCACGGTGCGGTTGCCCACCACCGAGTACTCGAGCTCCGCGTTGCGCACGGTGCAGCCGTCGCCGATGGCCGTGAACGGCCCTACGTAGGCACGCTCGACGCGCGCGCCGGCGCCGATGATGACGGGGCCGAACACCGTCGTGTCCTTCACCAGCGCGCCGGCGCCGATGACCACCTCGCCGATGAGGGTGGCGTTGTCCGTCTCGCCCTGCACGTCGCGCTTGAGGCGCGTGAGTAGCAGCCGGTTGGCGTCGAGGATGTCGTCCGCCTGGCCCGTGTCCTTCCACCAGCCGCGGACGGTGACGGGCACGACCTTGTCGCCCGCCTCGATGAGGCGCTGGATGGCGTCGGTGATCTGGTACTCGCCCTTGGCGCCCGGCGCCAGGCCCTCGATCATGGCGTGGATGCGCGAGTCGAAGACGTAGACGCCGGCCACGGCCAGGGTGCTCGGCGGGTCGGCCGGCTTCTCGACGAGCTTCGTGATGCGCTCCCCGTCCACCACGGCGACGCCGAGCGACTTGGCCGCCTCGCGGGTCACGGGCACGAGCGCCATGACGGCGTTGCTCTCGCCCGGCCTGAAGCGGTTCACGAACTCCGTGATGCCGTGCTCGAAGAGGTTGTCGGAGAGGTACATGACGAACGACTCGTCGCCGAGGAACTCGCGCGAGACCTTGACGGCGTGCGCCAGGCCCTGCGGGGGGTTCTGCATGATGTACTCGAAGCGCACGCCGGGGTAGCCCTCCAGCGTCTCCTTGATGGAGTTGAGCGTGAGGTAGCTGACCACGACGCCGATCTCGCGCACGCCGGCCTCGACCAGGTTGTCGACGGCGTGGTGGATGAGCGGCTTGTTGGCCACCGCAATCGTCGGCTTCGGTTTGAGGCTGGTTATCGGGCGCAGGCGGGTGCCGAGGCCGGCTGCGAGTATGAGTCCCTTCATGAGGTTCCCTCCATGGTGGGCGGCGACCGTGGGCGGTAGTCACCGCAAGCGGCTACCGCCACCCTGCGGTGCGAACCACCCTGCGCTTCATGCCGTCGCGCCGGTGCCGGCTCGCCCTCGAAGATACCG
>CAUJFI010000152.1 GCA_963170125.1 Deinococcota bacterium
CGGTTCCTCACATCCCAACGCCATGAAGCGCGCGTAGCATGACGTATGCTCACGCGCGCTTCTACGTGTGGCCACGGCCGTGCCGTGGCTCGTGCCTCCGTTCGCGCCGCGACCCATGCCCAGCCTCAGCCGAGCGAGCGCGCCGGGGCGCTACCCCCGACGAGTCCCAGGCGCGGCGCGATCGCGAGCAAGGCCGGTCGGTACCTGCCCCTCGTCGCCCTGGTGGTCCTGTTCGCGGGCTGCACGCCGGCCGTGATGCGCTCGGAATCGCGCGCGCCCGCGGCGGCCACGACGACCGCCGCGCGCGCCGCCACCGGCGCGGCAGCCGCCGGTGCGCAGACGGGCGTCGCCTCGTGGTACGGCCCGGGCTTCGCCGGCCGCCGCACCGCGAACGGCGAGGTGTTCGACCCGAGCCAGCTCACCGCGGCCCACCGCGAGCTCCCCTTCAACACGCTCGTCAGGGTCGTCAACGAGACGAACGGCAAGAGCGTCGTCGTGCGCATCAACGACAGGGGACCCTTCAAGGGTGGGCGAGTGATCGACCTATCGCGCGCGGGCGCCGAGGCGATCGACATGATCGGTTCCGGCGTGGCGCGGGTGCGCTTGGAGGTCTTGAGCCTGCCCGCCGGCGTCGTCAGGGTCGGCACGCTGAGCAGCCTGCGGGGCTTCGAGGTCGCATCGCGCGACCATGTCGCCGGCACGCTGCTCGCGCTCACGCCGGTCCAAGGCGGCGAGCCCGTGGTCGTCAGGGTGGTGGCAGCCGAGTTCCCCACGGACACCCCGGCCGATCTCCTGGTGGGCCTTGAGCTGTACGCGAGCGTCGGTTCCGAGGCGCGCGTGGTGGGCGACTGAGCCCAAGCGACCCGGGTGCCTGAGGGACGCGTGGCCCCGTCCGGCGCGATCGGACGAGGCCACGCGTCCCTAGGCGCTCAGAGCGTTACGCGCCTACACCGCCGCACGCACGCAGCCGGCCGCGAGGTCGGCGGCGAGACGTCCCAGGTCCTCCCCGCGCCCCAGGGCGCTGACGATGGCCGAACCCACCACGACCCCATCCGCGAAGCGCGCTACGCGGGTGGCGCTCGCCCGGTTGGCGACGCCGAACCCGACGGCCACGGGGAGGTCCGTGACCGCCTTGGTGGCGGCCACCAGGTCGGCGACCTCGGCCGGCACGTCCGCGCGCGCGCCCGTGACGCCGGTGACGGACACGGCGTAGACGAAGCCGCGGCAGGCGGCCGTCACGAGCCGCAGGCGTTCGGGAGTCGAGGTCGGGGCCACCAGGAAGACCGTGTCGAGGTCGACCGCCCTGGCCACGGCTATCAGGTCCTGCCCCTCGTCCGGTGGCAGGTCGGGAAGGATGAGTCCGTCGGCGCCTGCGGCCTTGGCCGCGCGGACGAACGCCCCTTCACCACCCGGGTAGCAGTAGATCGGGTTGTAGTAGCTCATGATCAGGATGGGCTTGCTCGTCCGCGCCCGCAGCTGCCCGACCAGGTCGAGCGTGCGCCTGCTGCTCGCGCCGGCGGCGAGCGCGGCCTCGCTGGCTCGTTGGATCACCGGGCCGTCACCGAGCGGGTCCGAGAACGGCAGTCCGAGCTCGAGGACGTCCGCGTAGCGCAGCACGGCCTCGGCCGCCGCCAGGCAACTCTCGTCGTCCGGGTACGAGGCGGTGAGGTAAGCGACGAAAGCGGCGCGCCCATCGGCGCGCGCTCGTGCGAAGGCGTCGGCTATTCGGCTCATGCCCCCACCTCCTGCCCACCGGCGACCCCGGGGGCTGCCCGCTCGCCCGCGGGAGCGGGTCCGGTCGGCTCCGCGGGCGCGCCGGAGCGAAGCCTGAGGACCTCGGCGACGTCCTTGTCGCCCCGTCCGGAAAGGCTAACGACCAGGACCTGCTCCTTGCCCATCGTCGGCGCCAGCCGGACGGCGTGGGCCACGGCGTGCGCGCTCTCGAGCGCGGGGACGATCCCTTCCGTGCGCGAGAGGAGCTCGAACGCGTCGAGCGCCTCGGCGTCCGTGACGGGCACGTACTCGGCGATGCCCTGCTCGGCGTAGTAGCTGTGCTCCGGCCCGACGCCCGGGTAGTCGAGGCCGGCCGACACGGAGTGGGGCGGGGAGATCTGCCCGTCGGCGTCGGACAGCAAGTACATGAGGGAGCCGTGGAGGACGCCGGTCTTGCCGCCCGAGATCGACGCGGCGTGCATGCCGCTGGTGACGCCGTGGCCGCCCGCCTCCACGCCCACGAGCCGGGGCCGGCGCTCGCGGAGGTAGGCGAACGGCGCGAAGATCCCGATGGCGTTGCTGCCGCCGCCGACGCACGCCACGATCGCGTCGGGCACGGCGCGCCCCTCGGCGGCCTCGAGCTGCGCGGCCACCTCCCGGCCGATCACGCTCTGGAAGTCCCTCACGAGCATCGGGTAGGGGTGCGGGCCCACGACGGAGCCGAGGATGTAGAACGTGTCCCTCACGTTGGTCACCCAGTCCCTGATGGCCTCGTTCGTCGCGTCCTTGAGGGTCTTGGTGCCGCTCGTCACCGGCACGACCTCGGCGCCGAGGAGCCGCATGCGGTAGACGTTCAGCGCCTGGCGGCGCACGTCCTCCTCGCCCATGTAGACGTGGCACTCCAGACCGTACAGGGCGGCCGCGGTGGCGGTGGCCACGCCGTGCTGGCCCGCGCCCGTCTCGGCGATGACCCGGCGCTTGCCCATGCGGCGCGCGAGGAGCGCCTGTCCGAGCGTGTTGTTGATCTTGTGCGCCCCCGTGTGGTTGAGGTCCTCGCGCTTGAGGTAGATGCGCGCACCGCCCAGGCGCTCGGTGAGGTTGCGTGCGAGGTAGAGCAGGCTCGGCCTGCCGACCTTGTCACGCAGGGCGGCGGCGTACTCGCCCATGAACTCCCCGTCCTGGCGCGCGGCCAGGTAGGCGGACTCCAGGGTGTCGAGCGCGGGGATCAGGGTCTCGGGCACGTAGCGGCCGCCGAAGCGTCCGAAGCGCCCGCGCGCGTCGGGTAACGGGAACCGCGTCGCGGACCCTGCGTCCCTCGGTGAGTCGCTGTTGATGGTCGTCTCCATACTGATTGACCTCCGGCACGAACGGGTGCCGTTGTTCGA
This sequence comes from Deinococcota bacterium, assembly GCA_963170125.1. Lineage (GTDB taxonomy): Bacteria > Deinococcota > Deinococci > Deinococcales > Trueperaceae > JAAYYF01. The sequence goes on from CAUJFI010000152.1 coordinate 3,099, forward strand.
TGTGAGCTCTGCCTTGGACCTGGTCGTCAAGGGCTCGCGACTACCGCGAGCTTGGGCGCCGGTGCGGGGGGTCTCCTCGACCGGCGGCGAGTCGGTTGCCGGCGCGGGGCGCTAAGCGCGCCAGCGCTGGTGGCGACGCTTGAAGGCGCGGGGGGTGCGCACACGCAGCCGGGGTCGCATGGGGCAGTGTACGTGCGGGGGTGCTCGGGGGCAAGGGCCGAACCCGCCGTCCCAGCAGGTCGCAGGCAAGAGATGGCCCATTGACGCTCGAGGACGTCATGGTCGAGACTTTGGTTCCCAAGGGAGAGGGAGCGTGCCCGAGGAGGCGGAAGTGAAGACCGAGCGTGAGCTGGACGGAACTGCGGATCGCCGGCCGGTCGTGTGGCCGACCGGAGGCTCGACGTGACGGAGCTGCTGCTGATCGGGGACTCGTCCGTGCTGCTGCTGCCGGACATGGGTGAGCCGCTTGGCGACCCGGGCGACGCCACTGCACTGATCGGCGAGGCGTTCGGATGCGGGGCCACCTGGGTGGCTTTGCCCTCCGTGCGGTTACGTGAGGACTTCCTCGAGCTGCGCACCCGGACGGCAGGGGAGTTCTTGCAGAAGTTCGTGACCTACGGAGTGAACATCGCCGTCATCGGCGACATAGCCGATCGGGTCACTGCCAGCGCGTCGCTCCGGGCCTTCGTCGAGGAGTCGAACCGGGGCGGCTCGGTGTGGTTCTTGCCCGATATGGCCGCTCTACGCAGTCGCCTGACCTGAGGGGTCCTCCGGGCTCAGGGTAGCGACCGGGACCCAGCGAACGCGGTCGACCCTTCGGGCTTGCGGCTACTGAGCGTGGAGCCAGGTGAGTTCCTCGGGCGAGAGCCGAGCCCCGCCACAGCCGTGCCGTTCTGGGTCGAACGCGGCGCGCAGTTCGCCGACGTCCAGCTCCGCAGGCCGGGCCATGACCCCGATGGTGCTCGCCAGGAGCCCCAGCACCCGCTCCGGTCGGACGCCGGCGTGCCTGAGCTCGTGAAGGGTGAGGGACCCGCGGCGCTTGGCCAGCCGCTCGCCGCCCGCGTCCACCAGGAGCCCGACGTGCGCGAAGGCGGGGGGCGGCGCTCCCAGCGCGGCGTAGAGCGCGAGCTGGGCTCCCGTGCTGGTGAGCAGGTCCGCGCCGCGCACGACCTCGGTGATTCCCATCGCGCCGTCGTCGACGACCACGGCCAGCTGGTAGGCCCAGAGCCCGTCGGAGCGGCGCACGACGAAGTGGCCGACGTCGCGCGGCAGGTCGAGGCGCACCCGGCCGGCGCACGCGT
>CAUJFI010000153.1 GCA_963170125.1 Deinococcota bacterium
GCTATCGGGCAGGAAGTACTTGGATATGGAACTGCTCGACAGCGCCGTAGCTTCAACCCCGACCAGCCGTGAGGAGGTGAGCCTGGCGGCCTAGCGATGACTGACCTTGGAGGAAATTACAGACTTAACGGGGCTTGACTCGGCGAGGAGGTGAGAGATGATTCGAGAGGTATTCAAAGGCTACCGCGTTGGTACGGGCGAAGAAGTCGAGGTAGTCGGCTTGACACCCGAGAACGCCGAGGATGAGGCCGAGCTTCGGCGCCTTGAGGCTGCCGGTAAGCTGGAGACTCGAACGTCTTTCGCTGAGTTCAACGCCGACATGGTGAAGGCCGGCTTCACGCCGCCGAACGTTGGCAACGTTGAAGATTGAGCTTCAGACGCGCGCGTGGTACATCGACCGGTTCGGCATGGAACGTGAGTGCATCATGCTCAAGGCCAGCGGGCTAGTGGACATGATCCTGGCCGTGACCGACCTTGAAGGCCAACCCCTCAGCATCGATCCGAAGGACCTGTACTACGTGCCACAGCACTCCAAGGACGACATCTAACTAACCCAGACAGTAAGCCGTTAAGCCCCGCCTCTGGCGGGGGTTTTCATTGGCCCCTCGTGACGCCTACGCGGGCGTCTAAGCAAGTACGCGGACACCATATGGCTGACGCCACCGACACTCAGCCCACCAACCAGCCCGACCCGCAGGACGACAAGAGAGGGGGTAGGTCCCGCGGCTATCCGGATGCCGGCGCGGAGTCCCTTGTGATCCCTGTGTACGCGGGAGTAGGCCGGTTCACGCGGGTACCCCCACGCCAACTCAGAAGGCCCGCCCCCGTCTATGGTTCAACAGGCCTCGGCCAATGTGCCCGTGAGTGCCGCGCTCATCCCGCTCGGCCCGCGCTACAAGCTCGCTCCCGTCGTGCAGGAGGTGCTGGCCACGATCGACGCCGTGCACACGGACGGCCAGCTCCCGACCATCCCCATCACCTCCTACAGTCGCGGTGCCGGCACGAGCGGCAACGTGAGCGCAGGCGGTTACCGGGCAACGGTCGACGCCCAAACCGGCAAGGCGACGGGGTCGCTGAGCATCGAGTTGAACTCGCACGAGCAAGCCATGCGCGGCGTTCGCAACACCCTGGCGCACGAGATCGGGCACTTCCTAGACCACCGGGCGTTCGGAGACGTGGCCGACTTGGCCACCCGAGCCGGCGATCCGGCGTTCGCAGACTGGCGCGCGACCGCCGACGCCTCGGCTCATGTTCAACAGCTCAGAACCGCCGCTCGTACCGGAACCATCGTGCGCAATGGAGTACGCTTACGGAGCATCGACGTCGGCTACGTCCGGTACCTTCTGCAGCCCCACGAGGTGTGGGCTAGGAGCTACGCGCAGTACGTTGCTGAGGTGAGCGGCAATCCCGCGATGCTGGCCGAGATCGCCCGGGAGCTTAGCAGCGCTAGGTACCCGACCCAGTGGGCCCAGGCCGACTTCGCGCCCATTCGCGCCGCCATCGATACGCTATTCAGGAGTAGGGGGTGGAGACCTTGAAGGAATTGGACGCGAGAACCGCAACCGTCGAGGAGGTCATGCAGACGCTCGACATTCCTCGCGAGGAGGCCGAGTACCTCCTTCACGAGATGCGCGGTGAGTACGAGCCCGACATCATCCTCGTGCCAGACGTAGCCACCCCCGACTCCGCCGTAGACGAACAGCCTCCAAGAGGCTAGACTCTCACTAGTACCTGGCCCTCCGGGCCGCAGTAGTAAGTCACTGCACCCGGAGGGCTCGTCATTTCTCGACCGCTACACAACCTGCTGAGGTTCAGAGCCGCGCCGGCCACGGCCGCGGTGGAGCGTCGTCGTGTTGACCTGACCGTCCGCGCGGGCGCTGGCGACACGGTGCTCGTCAGGGCCAGCAACGACCAGATTGTGGATCACTACGGCACGGTCATCACCGCCGAGGCCTTGCTCAGGGACTGGTGGCAGGGCTACGCCCAGCATCGCACTGTCAGCCTGCAGCACAACCTGCCCGAGCTGCGCGGCATCGAGGGCCAGCCGAACATCGGCAGGGCCGTACGCGTCGACTTCGCTCCTCAGCTAGAGGTAGAGGTGCAGGTGCTCGACCCGGCCGTGATGGTGCTAGTGACCTCCGGCAAGATCAACAGCGCCTCGCTTGAGTTCGTCCCGCTCAACGCCGAGAAGCGCGCCTACGCTGGCGCTGAGCAGGCCGAGGTCTACCACCGCCTGTCGTCAGAGCCTGAGCACACGGGCCTGTCGCTGGTCGACAAGCCGGGCGTGCCAGGTGCCGACGTGCTCAGCCTTCGTGCCCTGCCCGCCCTGTGGGCGTTCGCCGTCGTGGACCCCAAGGTGCTGAACGGCGAGATCACGGACCCCGAGCAGGTCCGCCAGCTTGCCTGGCTGCCGCACCACGACGTCCGCAGTCATTCCGTTGACGAGTCCCTACTTCAGCGCGCCCTTGCCGACCTTGAGTCTGGGCGCTTCACGGTCCCGTCCTTCGCGAGCCTCACGGTCGCGCAGGTGACGGCTCGCGCCCGCGCTCACCTCGAGCGGCAAACCACCCTCGGCCTGGGACGGTCCCAGCGCTCAAGACCCCAGAAGGAGGGGAACGTGAACGAACGGATCTGGGCCAGAACGGCCCAGCTCGTGGCCGAGGGCGTAGCCCAGGCCGAAGCCGAGAAGCAGGCGAGCGCCGCTTACGACGCGCTCGCGCCCGAGGTACGCGCTCGCATCGAAGGCGCCGACGCCACTTCAGCGGCCGTCGCGCCCGAGAGCCGCGGCCTCCTCTCCAGGGTTGCGGCCCCTATTCGGAGCGACTGAGGATTGAAACAGCTTCGCCAACCGCTCTACTACCCTGGAGGCACCGTTGAAGCCCCCTTCGAAGGGGCCGAGGATCGAAACGCCGTGGCCTCGCCTTGCCAAACCTGAAAGAACGGGCCGAGTCCTTCTTCTGTGGGGGCTTGAGAGGTGAAATCAGAGGCTTGCGGTAGTGATCAACCCTGCCCTAGATTGCGGCCGTCGGTTACCGATAGACATGCAACAGTCAGTAAGAGACCCCACCCCTACCTCACCACCTTCACCGCCTCCCGAGCCGCCTCGAGCAACGCCGGCAGGTACCGCCGGTAGATGTCGTCGCTGGTGAAATGCTGCCCGGGCCCGGCGATGGAGAACGCCCCGACTACCTCCCCGTCGGCGTCCCTGGCCGGCACCGCCACGGCGGCCACGCTGGCGCCCAGTTGGCCGCGGTTGACCGCGTAGCCCTGCTCGCGGACGGCGGCGAGCGAGGCCAGCAGCTCGGTGCGGCTGCGGACGGTCTGGTCCGTGAAGCCCATGAGCTCCTCGTCGGGGAAGAGCTCGAGGAGCTTGTCGTGGGGCACGTGCGCCAGGAGGACGTGGCCGGAGGACGTGGCGTACGCCGGCAGGGTCTTGCCGATCTCGACCTGGTACATGAGCGCGCGGTTGGCGACCACGCGCGCCACGTAGAGGACGAAGCGCCCGGCCAGCACGCTGAAGCTCGTCGTCTGTTCGACCTTGCGGTTGATGGTCCTGAGCCGTGCCTCGACGTCGGGGAGGCCGGAGCTCGTGTGGGACTTGCTCGCGAGGCGCAGGAGGCCGACGCCGGCGTGGTAGCGCTTCGTGGTCGAGTCGTAGTCCAGGTAGCCCGCGCTCGCCCACGTCTTCAGGAGGCGGTAGGCGGTCGTAGTGTCTAGCTCCAGGCTCGTGGCCACCTGCTTGAGGGTCAGGTGGTCGTTGTCGGCCAGTAGGTCGAGGACCGCGGCGCCGCGCATCAACGTCTGTAGTTGGTACTGGCTGCCGTTTTCGCTCTGCGTAGTTTCCGTCAAGGCAAGGCCGCCCTCTCGCCGCTCCAGGCGCGCTGACGCGGCGCGCGTGGAGGCATCGGGTTCGTAGGTCCTGCCAATATAGGTGCTCCCGCGTGGGCGCCGCAAGGTCAACCGTACGTGCGCGACGCGGGGCTCGTTGCGTCGGTCACGAGCCGCGTGCGGACGACCGCCCGGGCCCCGGCGTCGAAGCGGAATCGTAATGATTGCGGAATGTGAAACTATCACTTCACTAATTGACAATGACGGTTGGCCGCTGCTAGCATCTCCACCATTCACACTGACCGGCACACGTGGTCGTGGATGGAGGGAGTCCGTAAGAGCCGCGTCGGCGATCGACGCGGGACGCTTCAGCCGTAACTCCTGGTCGCTACTCGTCGCTCTACCCATGGAGGTGGGTCGTGAACAACCGCTCGCTCGGCGCATTCCGCCGCTTCGCCCTCGCCGTCCTCGTCTCGCTGCTCGCGGCGGGGAGCCTGGCGCAGGCGCAGGACTCCATCCGCATCGCCCTGCCGGGAGAAGGCGACACGCTCGACCCGGCGTACATGTCGTACGTCAACAGCTTCTCGGTAGCGAGCAACATCTACAGCGGCCTCGTGCGCTACCAGCCGGGCACCATCGACCTCGTGCCCGACCTCGCCACGAGCTGGGACATCTCCGAGGATGGCCTCACCTACACGTTCCACCTCCGCGACGACGTCGTATGGCAGAAGGGCTACGGCAAGTTCGTTGCCCAGGACGTCGTCACGTCGTTCGAGCGGGTCATGGACCCGGCCACGGGCTCCAGGTGGCAGGGCGAGCTCAAGAACATCGACAGCATCGTTGCCCCCGACGACGTCACGGTCGTGTTCACCCTCAAGGCCCCGAACGCTGCGTTCCTCCACTCCGTGTCGGCGTTCCGCCAAGGCCTGATCACCAACGCCAAGGCCGTCGCGGACGGGGGAGAGGACTACGGCCGCAACCCCGTCGGTACCGGCGCCTACGAGTTCGTCGAATGGACCCCGGGCGTCCAGATCGTATTGAAGGCCAACCCGGACTTCTACCTTGGCAAGCCGGCGATCGACACCGCCACCTTCGTGGTGATCGCCGACGAGAGCGTCCGCATGCTGGCGCTGCAGCGCGGCGAGGTCGACATCGCCATGAACCTCACGAACCCTGAGATCTACAAGACGCTCGCCGCGAACGCCAACATCTCGACGGGCGAGGTCACGACGTCCTCCTCGCACGGCATCGACATCAACACCCGCATGACGCCCTTCGACGACGTGCGCGTGCGGCAGGCGCTCTACTACGCCCTCGACCGCGACCTGATCGCGGAAGTCATCTGGGGCGGCCTGGCCACGCCCGCCTACTCCGACCTGGCGCCCGCGTACCTCGGTCACACCACCGACGTGCCGCGCTATCCGTACGACCCCGAGAAGGCCAAGGAGCTCCTCGCGGAGGCCGGCTACCCCAACGGCTTCAAGACCACCCTGTACTGGCTGAACACCCTGTCCAACGAGCTTCTCGGCGCCATCCGCGCCATGTGGAAGGACATCGGCGTCGACGCGGAGGCGCGGGTCGTCGACTCCGGCACCTGGGTGGCGACGCTCGGCTCCGGCGAGGCGCCCCTCATCGTCTCCCTGGCCACTCGGGCCGACCCCGACGTCTGGTACAGCAGCTTCTTCCACAGCAGCGCCTTCCCGCCGGGGCTCAACGCCACGTTCTACGACCAGGTCGACGACCTGATCGACGCCGGCCGCGTAGAGAGCGACCCCGCCAAGCGCGCCGAGATCTACGCGCAGATCCAGCGCCAGGTCATGAGCGACCTGCCGTACCTCCCGCTCTACTGGCCGAAGCACGCCCACCCGTACTGGAACTACGTGAAGGGCTGGGACGGTCGGCAGCAGTACGACGCCTGGCTCTTCCCGGTGTCCGTCGAGCAGCACTGAGGTAAGCGGAAGGTGTGGTGGAGCTTCGTCGCCAGGCGCCTGGTGTCCGCGGTGCCCACGCTGCTGGGTGTGCTGACGGTCGTGTTCCTGTTCGTCAGGCTGGTCCCTGGCGACCCCGCCCAGGCCATCCTCGGCGAGTACGCCACGCCGGCGAACCTCGCGAACATGCGCCAATCGCTCGGGCTCGACAAGCCCTTGGGCGAGCAGTACCTCACGTTCATGGGCAAGGCGCTGCGCCTCGACTTCGGCCGCTCCTACCAGACGCGCCAGTCCGTTGCCCAGCGCATCTCGGACGCGCTCCCGTACACCGTCTCGCTCGGCCTGGCCGCCCTCTTCGTGGCGCTCATCGTCGGGATCCCGGCCGGGGTGATCGCGTCGGCGCGGCGCAACAGCGCGCTCGACTACGGCGTGACGACCGCCGCCCTCCTGGGTATCAGCATGCCGAACTTCTGGTTCGGCATGCTGCTCATCATCGTCTTCTCCGTCCAGCTCGGCTGGTTCCCCATCACCGGCGCCGGCGTGACGGAGGGCCTGGCGGGCACGCTCTACTACCTCACGCTGCCGGCCATAGCGCTGGGCGCGGCCGAGGGCGGCGTGATCATGCGCATGACGCGCTCCGCCATGCTCGAGACCCTGAGCCAGGACTACGTGCGCACGGCGCGCGCGAAGGGCCTGACGCCCATCGTCGTCGTCCTGCGCCACGCCCTGCGCAACTCGCTCATCCCCGTCGTCACGATCGTCGGGCTCAACCTCGGCCGCCTGATCGGCGGCACGGTGATCATCGAGTCGCTCTTCGTCCGCCCAGGCATCGGCCGGGTGATGGTCGACGCCATGGTGGCGCGCGACTACCCGCAGATCCAGGGCACCGTCGCGTTCTTCGCGCTCCTGGTGGTCATGATCAACCTGCTCGTAGACGTCAGTTACGGCCTCCTCGACCCGCGGATCAGGTACTCCTGAATGGCGCGCAAGCGTAGCCTCCTCAAGGCGTTCAAGGGCAACCGCGCGGCGGTCGTCGGCGCCGTCGTGGTCTCGCTCATCGTCCTGGTGGCGGTCTTCGCGCCCTTCATCGCGCCGTTCGACCCCGAGGCCATCAACCTGCGGGCGCGCATGAAGCCGCCGAGCGCCGAGCACTGGTTCGGCACCGACGAGCTCGGCCGCGACATCGTCAGCCGCGTCGTGTGGGGCGCGCGCCCTTCGCTCATGGTCGGCTTCGTCTCCGTGGCCATAGCCACGGTCGTCGGCACGCTCTTCGGGCTCCTGTCCGGGTACCTGGGCGAGGCCGTCGACTCCCTGATCATGCGAGTCATGGACATCGTCCTCTCGTTCCCGCTCCTCCTGCTGGCGCTCGTGGTGCTCAGCCTCTTCGGGCAGAGCCTGTGGAACATCATGCTCGCCGTCGCCGTCGCCTCGGTGCCGCAGTACGCGCGCGTCGTCAGGGCCTCCGTGCTCTCGGTGAAACGGCTCGAGTACGTGGAGGCCGTCAGCGGCCTCGGCGCCGGGCACGGCCGCATCCTCTTCAAGCACATCCTCGGCAACGTCCTCGCCCCGCTCATCGTCCTCGCCACCGTCAGGGTGGCGGCGGCCATCACCATCGAGGCGGCGCTGAGCTTCCTCGGCTTCGGCGATCCAAGCGCGGCCACGTGGGGCAACATCGTGGCCACCGGCAGGCCTTACCTGACCAACGCCCCGTGGATCGCCACGCTCGGTGGCCTGGCCATCAGCGTCACCGTCCTGGGGCTCAACCTGTTGGGCGACGGCCTGCGCGACGCCATGGACCCCCGCCTCAAAGGGGCGGCAACGCCCGGATGACGGCGGCGACTGCCTACCTCGCCGACCGGCGCTCGCCCGTCCCCCACCCGCTACGCACGCGCCCTCACGACCTCCCGCCACTGCCCGAGGCCGTCGCCCCCGCACAAGGAACCCCGCTCCCATGACCACGCTGCGGACGCCGTGGCGCGTCCAGATCCTCATCTACCTCCTCGCCTTCGGCAGCTTCTACCAACAGAGCGTCCTGCTGCCCGTGCTGCCGCGCTACGCAGGCGACCTGGGCATCTCCGTCGGCCTCATCGGCCTCCTGCTCGCCGCCCGGTTCATCGTTCCGGCCCTCTTCGCGGCCCAGCTCGGGGAGTGGACCGCGCGCTTCGGCCTCACGCGCAGCCTCATCTGGGTGAGCGTCGGCACCATCCTCACGACGCCCCTCTACCTCATCGCAGACAACGTCCCGCTGCTGTTCCTCGCGCAGGTCGTGAACGGCAGCCTCTACATGGCGACGTGGATCTGCGCCCAGACCTACGCGACGCGCGTGCCCGACAGGGACTGGGTCGTGGGCGTGTTCGCGACGATCACGGCCGTCGGCATGACGGTCGGCCCGCTCGTCGGCGGCTACCTCCTGGACGTCAGCGGCTACACCGCCGCCTTCGGCGCCTACGCGGCCGGCGCCCTGCTCATGCTCGTGGTCGCCTGGCAGCTGGGCAACCACCCGGCCGGAGCACCGACCAAGCCTCGCCCGCGCGCACGCGGGCAGGCGCTCGTCCTGCTCCGCCGCCCCGCCATCCAGGCCGCCTTCCTCTTCTCGTTCATCTGCCTCTTCACCATCAGCATGCGCGGCAACTTCCTGCCGATCTTCCTCGAGGAGGGGGCGATGAGCGCGAGCGCCATCGGCCTGATCCTCGCCGCCGGCTCGCTCGGCCAGGCGGCCATCCGCCCGTTCACCAACATCCTCCTCAGGCGCACCGGGCTCGTGGTGACCATGGTCGTCGCGGCGCTGATCGCCGTCGTCGGCCTCACCGTCATGCCGCTGACGTCGCTCGTCTGGCTCCTGATGGCGCTCGCGTTCGCCCACGGCGTCGGCGCCGGGCTCCACCAGTCGCTCGGCCTCGTGCTGCTCGCGGAGGCGACCTCCGACGACGAGCGGGGTTACGCCGTAGGCCTGAGGGCCACCGTCAACCAGGTGTCGAGCGCGGGCGCGCCCCTGCTCGCCGGCGGCCTCGCCGACGTCTCCGGCACCAAGAGCGCCTTCTACGTCATCGGCGGCCTGCTCCTCCTCAGCACGTTCAGCCTACGGAGCGTCCTGCAGCGGGCCGAGCGCCACCGCAAGGCCGGTTCGTCCACCCAAGCCGTCAACATCGCACCGAAGGAGGCGACCTAGATGACCAAGCCCAACGCCAGCGAGCTCAAGAGCCGCGCATTCGCCGAGGTCGACGCCCTGAGAGGTGAGGCCGTCGCGATCGCGAAGGACCTCCACGCCCACCCGGAGGTGGGTTGGCGCACGCAGCGCTCCGCCGACCTGCTCACGGACTACCTGGAGAAGCACGGCATGTTCGTCGAGAAGGCGGTCGCCGAGCTGGGCGAGGTCTCCGACGTCGACTGCTCGTTCAGGGCGAGCATCCCGGGCCACATGGGCGGCGGGGTCGGGGTCGCGCTCCTCGCCGAGTACGACGCCCTGCCGGGGCTGGGCCACGGCTGCAGCCACAACCTCATCGGCACCATCGCGGCTACCGCGGGCATCGCCGTCCGGCGCGCCCTCGGCGACGTCCCCGGCAACGTCTACGTGATGGGCTGCCCGTTCGAGGAGGGCGGCGGCGGCAAGATCTACATGATCGACGCCGGCGTGTTCGACGTCGCCGACGTCTCGATCATGTGGCACGGCAGCAGCGACGTGAGGGTGGGCAGCCCGAACATCGCCGCGAGCGGCATGACCTACACGTTCACCGGCAAGTCCGCGCACTCCGGCGCCAACCCGCACCAGGGCATCAACGCCGCCGACGCCGCCATGCTGACGTTCGCGGGCGTGAACGCGCTCAGGCAGCACGTCACGTCGGACGTGCGCATCCACGGCATCATCGAGGACGGCGGCGTGGCGGCGAACAGCGTGCCGGACAAGGCGGTCGTTAGGATGATGACGCGCGCCGCGTCGTACAAGAACATCGAGCGCGTGCGCGAACGCGTGCACGACTGCGCGCGCGGCGCGGCGCTCATGACGGGCGCCAAGCTGGAGATCGCCGAGGACCCGGTCTATGCCGAGCGCCTCGTCGTCCCCGGCCTGCGCGAGGTCGTCATCGGCAACCTCGGCCTGGTCGGCCTCGAGCGGCCCGACGGCGACCCGCAGACGTTCGCCTCCGCCGACAGCGGCAACGTGAGCCAGTACATCCCGCACGTCACGTTCAACCTCCCGCTCGACACGAAGGGCTCCGTGCCCCACACGGTCGCGTTCGCGGAGGCGTGCAACACGGGCATGGCCTGGGACGCCCTCGTGACGGCCGCCAAGATCATGGCCGCCAGCGCCATCGACCTCATCCTCGACCCCGAGCGGGTGAGCGCCATCAAGGCGGAGCACGCGGCGTTGAAGGGGTAGCACCCGAAGCGAGCTGAACGTCGTGGAGAAAGAGGAGCGGGGGGGGGGGGGGGGGGGGGGGCGGGGCAGGGGGGGAGCGGAGGGGGGGGGGGGA
>CAUJFI010000154.1 GCA_963170125.1 Deinococcota bacterium
GCCGGAGCGCAGCGCAGGCCGGCACGCAGCGTTCCCGCCGCGCCGCCCACCAGACCACGCGACGCGGCCACGGTCCGCCCACCAGACAACGAGGCGAAACCACGGCCCGCTCACCGCCTTGGAACCACCACGCTGTGACGACGACACCCCCGTTCATAGGCGGCACGCTATACTCCGGCCTTGCGCTTCGAGCCCGCTCCGAGTCCGGGGACCGCGGCTCGCGCTCTGGAGGACCGTGAGCGATTCCACCACCCCGATGCCCGGCGTAGCCGCCGGAGGCAAACCGAGCGTCAGACAGACGCCAAAACCCGGAACGGCCGCGGACGCACCGCCGGGCTCCCGGACGGCCGCGCCCCGTGGCAAGTTCACGAAACGCGAGCGCAACCTCACGTTCGCCGGGCTGCTCGTCGTCTTCCTCCTTGGCGCCCTCGACCAGACCATCGTCTCCACGGCCATGCCGCGGATCATCGAGCACCTTGGCGGGCTGAACCTGTACACGTGGGTCACGACCGCGTACCTGCTCGCCTCGACGGTCATGGTGCCCATCTACGGCAAGCTCTCGGACGATTTCGGCCGCAAGCCCATCCTCATCATCGGTGTCGTCATCTTCCTGGCCGGCTCGGCGCTCAGCGGCCTCGCCGGCGAGTTCGGCGACCTGCCGCTGCTCGGCGGCGGCATGACCCAGCTCATCGCCTTCCGCGCCCTCCAAGGCCTCGGTGGGGCGGCCCTGTTCTCGAGCGCGTTCGCCATCATCGCCGACATGATCCCGGCGGCCGAACGCGGCAAGTACCAGGGACTGTTCGGGGGCGTGTTCGGCCTGGCCGCCGTCCTCGGACCTCTGGTCGGCGGCTTCTTCACCGACCTGGGCGACACGCACCTCCTGGGCATGACCGTCGCCGGCTGGCGTTGGGTCTTCTACGTGAACGTCCCTGTCGGGCTCATCGCGCTCTTCATGATCGCGCGCGTCATGCCGGCCCTGCCGGCGGCCGGGAAGAAGGGCAAGCTCGATCTGCTCGGCGCCGTGCTCATCGTCACGACCTTCGTGCCGATGCTCCTGGCCCTCACGTGGGCGGGAACGACCTACCCGTGGGGTTCGCCCGTCATCCTCGCCATGCTCGGGTTCACCGTCCTGTCGCTCGCCGCGTTCGTCACCGTCGAGGCGCGCGTGAGCGACCCGATGCTGCCGCTGGAGCTCTTCCGCATCCGCGTCTTCACCACGGCCAACCTCGCCTCGTTCGTCATCAACGTGGCGTTCCTCGGCATCGTCATGTTCCTGCCGCTCTTCATGCAGTTGGTGCTCGGCGTCTCCGCCACGAACTCCGGCTTCACGCTCCTGCCCCTCATGAGCGGCATGATCGTGAGTTCGTTCGTGGCCGGCCTCGTGGTGACGCGCACGGGCAAGTACAAGCCGCTCATGATCACGGGCTCTGTGATCCTTCTCGTCGGGGTGTTCCTCCTGACCAGGATCGACCTGGACACGACCCTCTTCTCGCTCGGCTGGCGGATGGTCCTCGTCGGCATCGGGCTCGGTCCGGCCCAGAGCCAGTTCACCCTCGCCATCCAGAACGCCGTGCCGTTCTCTCGCATGGGGGTGGCCACTAGCGCCAGCCAGTTCTTCCGCCAGATCGGTTCTGTCATCGGCCTGGCCGTCTTCGGCACGCTCCTCACCCTGAGCGTCCAGCGCGAGATACCCAAGTACGTGCCCGCGCTCCCGGGCGTCACGCAGGCGTTCGACCTCGGCTCCCTGAGCGGTCTGAGCGGCGAGGCAGGGGCCGCGAGCCTTGACGCGGGCGCGCCCGGCGACGCGGGCGGCGTGATGGCGGCCGTTCACGGCGCCGCCGCCGCGCTTTCTGAGAAGCTGGCGGCCGTGGTCGCGGGCGACGCCGCCGCGGCCGCCGAGGTAGCAGCAGACGAGACGCTGCCCGCGAGCCTGCGGGAGTTCGCGACGCGTGCGCCCGGCCTCACGCCCGACGAGCGCGCGGCGCAGGCACCGCAGGTGGCCGCCGGGGTGGAGCAGTACTTCGGCGACCTCGCCGCCGGCCTCGACCACGGCATCAAGCAGGGCTTCTCCGAGTCGATCAAGCTCCTGTTCATCGTCAGCTTCGCCATCCTGCTGCTCGGGTCCGCGATCATCCCGTTCATCCCGGGCTTGCCGCTACGGAAGGTGGCGGCCATCGACGCCACGCGTATGACGGAGTAGCCACGCTCCCGCCTTCATGAATATAGAGTGATGCTGTTCACGGTTCTCACCCGCCAGGGAGTGGCGGTGCTCACGGCTACACGCGAGGCGCCCCGCCCCGACCGTGATCGGAGGCATCCGTAAGGCCGCTGCCGGCAGACGCCGGAAGCGCGGGCCTACCGCGGGTCTCCTCGGCGCCACACCTCAGGAGGTAAGCGACATGGAAACCTGGCTCCCGATCATCATCCAACTCGTGGCCGGTCTACTCGGCGGCAACCTCGCGGCCTCGGCCGGGAAGAAGGGCGGCGGCCTCGGCGGCGCGCTCGGCAGCATCATCGGCGCGGTCGGTGGCCTCGGTGGCGGCCAGCTCCTGTCCGCGCTCGGCGTCGGCGGTGGCGGCACCTCGACGGACCTCATGAGCATCATCTCCGACGTGGTCGGCGGCGGCGCCGGCGGCGCGATCCTCACGGCCGTGGTCGGCATGCTCAAGGGCGGCGCCAAGAAGAGCTGACCCATCGCTCCTGGTTCATGAGCCTGCCAGGCCCGTATCCTCGGGTCAGGCAGGCTCATCGGTTCCCGGCCGTGAAGCCCACCACTGGCCTTCTTGCGCCGGGGAGGGTAACGTATACGGCAGTAGCGCGCCGACCGACGAGGCCGCGGCGCGCGGTCGGCTAGGCGCCATGGCGGCGCTCGCCAGCCGCGCCTGGGAGCGGCGCTATCGTCGCCGCGCAAGGAGGAGCGCCATGGCTACCGTCATGATGTTGTTCGGCGCCGGCATGTTGCTCGGCTCGGTATGGTCTTTCTACGGGTTCTTCACCAAGCATGAGAAGAACATCCCTGTCGGCGTCAGCACGTTCGAGGCGGCCGACTTCCCGAGGATGGCGGGCCTGCTCGAGGCCATGATGTTCTTCTCCTTCGGCCTGCTGATCTTCGTCTTCGGCCTTACCTGGATGCTGTTCAGCAACGGAGGCTGAGGCGCCTAGCCACGCCGCGTCGCGGCCGCGGCCAAGGCTGCCTGCCGGCGCGGTCGCCTATAGACTGGAAGTATGCGAGCTAGCGACGGAACCACCGCGGGGCGCCGCCGGCGGCGCTCGCTGCTCGTGGTCCTCGCCTGCGTCCTCGTGGGCGCCGGCCTCGGCTGGTGGCTCCTCAAGCCCGCGCAGGCCGACGCCAAGCGGCTGCCCGACCTGACCCTCGAGCGCTACGAGGGCGGCAGCGTCGCGCTCGCGGTGACCGACCGACCGACGATCGTCAACCTGTGGGCCACCTGGTGCCCGCCCTGCCGGCGCGAGCTCCCAATGCTCGCGGCGGCCGCGCGCGCCAACCCCGAGGTGCGCTTCTACTTCGCCGACCAGGGGGAGGCCCGCTCCGTCGTCGAGGCCTACTTGGCTGAGCGCGACGACCTCGTCATCGAGGGCGTCCTCCTCGACCAGGGGAGCGCGTTGTCCAACGAGTTCGAGGCCGTCGGCCTCCCGGTCACGCTCTTCTTCGACGCCAAGGGCAACCACGTGCTCAGCCACATCGGCGAGGTGACCGAGGTCGAGCTCCTCAACTACCTGACGGACCTCAAGCGCGGGCGCTTGTGACGGCGCGCGCGAACGGTGGTCGATAGCGCGCCGCGAGAGCCTGAGGCGCAACCGAGCGGCTCCAGCCGCGCCGGCCTCAGAAGTTCTTACGCCGGAACGCCAGCAGCCCGAACCCGACGGGCGCGGCCACCCATACGACGAGGGCCGCCAGGGCGACGAGCGCCCCCGTCGTGCTACCGAGGAACGTGCTGAAGAGCGCGCCCGTGTAGCCCATGAGGGCGGCGGCGTCCAGCCGCATGAGCACGAGGATGCGCGAGAGGTCGATCGGGTTGAGGACGCTCGCCGCCATGACCGCCCCCTCGATGGGGTAGGCCTGCGCGAGCACGATGAAGTAGAGCACGAGGCCGTCGTAGACGACGGTAAGCGCGAGCCAGACGCCTAGCGCCAGGCCGAGCGCGCGGGCGCGCTCCTCGTTGGCCAGGCCGAGCCAGAACGCCAGTGCCGTGAAGACCAGGCTGACGAGCGCCCCGGCCCCTAGGAGGCTGAGCACGAGGCCGGCGTCGATGCGGTGGGTGAGCGAGTAGACGACGAACGGCACGCCCGTCCCCACCACGAACGCCGTCGCGAGCGGCAGGGCGACCCCCGCGTACTGGCCCAGGAACACGCTCGGCCTGGAGACGGGCTGGGTGAGGATCAGCTGCACGAAGTCGCGCGTGTAGTAGTAGTGGTTCATGCCGAGCATGAGCGCGACGAGCGGGATGATCAGCAGCACGAGGTTCAAGGTGCTGAGCACGGCTTGGGCCGCGTCGTCGCCGAAGTAGAGGAGGCCGCCGGTGGCGGCGAGGAAGAAGAGCGTGTAGATCAGGACCCAGCGGCTGCGCATCAGGTCGAAGAACGCGTACTTCATCACCTTCAGGCTCGTGCTCACGCCACCTCACCCCTCGGTTCTGACATCAGGAGGCGGAAGCCGTCGTCCAGACGCACCTCGCCCGTCATGAGCTTGGCGATGGCCCGCTCCAGGCGCCGCTCGCCCGTGCCGGCGCGGATCGCGTCCAACGTCCCCGCGTAGCGCACGGTGCCCTCCAGCAAGAACAGGACCTCGTCGGTGAGCTCCTCGAGCTCGCTCATGACGTGCGAGGTGAGGATGACGGTGGCGCCCAGGTCGCGCTCCCTGAGGATGCGGTCCTTCAGGCGGCTGCTCGCGACCGGGTCGAGGCCGGCGCTCGGCTCGTCGAGGATGAGGACCTTGGGGTGGAAGAGGAACGTGAGCACCGCGCTCGTCTTCTGTTTCGTCCCGCCCGAGAGCACGCGTAGGGGCTTGTTGAGGTGGGGTCGCAGCTCGAAGTAGTCGATGAGCTCGTCGAGGCCGGCCGGCCGCTCGCCCCGGAGGTCCTGCACGAACTCGAAGAGCTCGCTCACCTTCAGGTTGTCCGGGAAGCGCGGCTCCTGCGGCATGTAGCCGACCGCCTTGCGCGAGGCGGGGTTGTCGCGCGCCGGCTCGCCGTCGATCGTGACGGTGCCGGTATCTGGCACGACCAGCCCGAGGATGCACTTCATCAACGTCGTCTTGCCGGAGGCGTTCGGGCCGATGACGGCCGTCACCTTGCCCGGTGCGAACGCGGCGCTCACACCCTTGAGGACCTCCAGCTTGCCGAACCGTTTGCTCAGGGCGTCGACGACGACCATACGATCCTTCCCATCAAAGGCCGATCGTCCTCGATGGCCTTCGGCGTGATCACGGGCAGCACGCGCTCGGCGTAGTCGAGCACCTGCGAGAGCGGGCTGCGTAGCAGCACCATGGCTTGCGGGTAGCTTTGGACGGTCATGGCGAAGAGGCGCACGGGTCGGAAGGGCAGGTCGCCGACGCCGTCCCGGTCGAGGTCGTACCCCTCGTACGCGTCCCAGTAGTTCTCGAGGAACGAGTTGTACGAGCGGTTGGCGTTCGTGACGACGTCGAACGTGTTGCCGATGAAGTTGTTGTACATGACGCGCATGCCCATGGAGTTGGAGAGCACGCGCAGGGCGTAGCCGTTGCGGATGAAGTCGTTGCGGGTCAGGTCCGTGCGGTTGGAGCCGTCGACGTAGACGGCGGCCGAGTTGCCCTCGAACGTGTTGCGGGTGACGACCGAGTCGTTGATCTCCTTGAGGAGCAGGCCGTAGGCGGCTGCGCCCCAGTTGTCGGCGAACGTGTTGCCGTGCATGTCGATCTTCTTCGAGTACATGACGGCCACGCCGGCGCCGTTGGCGCGCAGGACGTTGTCCTCGAAGACCGACTCGTTCGAGTACATGAAGTGGAGGCCGTAGCGGAGGTTCCCCTCGCTGACGTTGCGCCTGACCGAGGCGCCGCGGGCGAACTCGAGGTAGATGCCGTCGCGGTAGCCCGTCGCGTAGTTGTCCTCGACGGTCAGGTAGTTGGTGCCCCAGAGATGGATGGCGTTGCCCGTATACGCCTCGTTGGTGCCCTCGCCCGTGACGCGGTTACCGCGCACTACGCACCCGGAGGACTTCGCGAAATAGATACCGAAGAACGCGTTCTCGACGCGGTTGTTCTCGATGAGGCAGTCGCTCACCTCGGCGACGCGGAGCGCGGCGATGTCGGTGATGTGCGAGCGGCCGGCGTCGCGCAGCACCAGGCCGCGTACGACGACGTAGTCCGCCTCGACGGTGACGATCGCGTGCCGCAGCTCGCCGTCCAGCACCGGCCAGCCCTCTCCCTCCAAGGTGATGGCCTTGTCGATGACGAGCGCCCCCTCGCGGTACGTGCCCGCCTCGACGAGCACGGTGTCGCCGTCCACGGCGGCCGCGACGGCGCCCCGCACGCTCCCGTACTCGCACCCTCCCTGGCAGACCGTCAGCGTCCGCGCCAGCGCGGCGCCGCATGAGAGCGCCGCTAGCGCGCACAGGGCCATGAGCCGAGCCGTGCCGGCGACCCTGGAGACCCCGGCAGGCCGGGCGTGCCCGTCCATCAGTGGCCGGCGCCCTCGCCCGAGTGGGAGTCGGCCGGCTGGGAACCGGCCGGCTCCATGCCGTGAGAGTGGCCGCCGAGCTTGTCGAGCATGCCCGACTCCATGACGAGGCCGGTCAAGTCGGCCCAGCGCCTTTCCAGGCCGTTGGCCTCGGCGCGTACGTTCTCCAGGTCGGCGAGGGTCTTGAAGGCCGACAGGTTGAGGCCCATGGGGCTGCGCACGGTCGCGCTCTGCAGGTACCTGGCCTCCTCGGCGCGCAGCCACGTGCCCGGTGCCAGGTAGTTCGATACCCAGATTGAGTGGATCTGGTCCTTGGAGAGCTCGTCCCCGGCGAGGAAGGCGACCAGGCACTCGATCGAGTCGAACTTGTAGGCCTTGCCCGTCTTGGACAAGACCTGGGTAGCGAAGCGCGCGTCGGAGACGACCATGCCGCACTCAACGCAGACGTCCTGGCCGAGGACGATCTTCGCGGGCTGCGGTGCTCCGCATGCCGACAGGGTGAACGCGAGCGCGAGCGCCGTTGCGCCGGCCGTCGCCAGCCGGCGCGCCTTGAGCCGCCCGCGCCACCAGAGGCACACGGCGAGGAAGAGCGCGAGCACGAAGCCACCCGCGAGCGCCGCCGCTCCCCAGCCCGGCCAGGCGGTGATGTAGAAGTTCATGAAGATGCTCGTGCCGAGCATCGGGGGCGTGTAGCCCTCCATCGTGATGGCGGCCTTCGGGTCGACCGTATGGCCGAACTGGTAGAGCCAGCGGTAGAAGTCGGACATGCCGAGGACGGCGAAGACGCCGTAGAACGCGAGCCAGGCGTGGAAGACGAGCTTGCGCCCGAGGGCGGCCGCCACGAGCCCGAAGGCGGAGACGGCGACGATGAGGACGGGCAGGACCTGGAGCTCCCAGAAGTCCTTGGCGTCCAGGTGCATGAAGCCGACGTAATGGTTGAGGCCGTTGATCAGGTCGACGCGTCCGGTGAGCTTGCTCGACCAGATCTGCATCGCCAGCCCTTCCGGGTACTGCGGCGCCTCGAAGTAGTAGTGCCAGAGCGGCCACACGAACGTGAGGAGGGGCAGGAGGGCGGCCACGGCGATCACCACGCTTACCAGTATGGATAGGTCGCGTTTGCGTGAGCGCATACTCGTTTCCTTTCTTGAGAGTCCCGGGGCCTCGGGCTTGCGCCGACGAGGCCCCGGTTGGTGCCCGGCCGATCTGCCCAGGATGGCGGCCGGACGGTTCGAGAGACGGCCCGCGCGAAAGAGAGGCGCGCGGGCCGTGAGGAAGGGTCTAGAGGCCTA
Source organism: Deinococcota bacterium (assembly GCA_963170125.1). Classification (GTDB taxonomy): domain Bacteria; phylum Deinococcota; class Deinococci; order Deinococcales; family Trueperaceae; genus JAAYYF01. The sequence goes on from CAUJFI010000154.1 coordinate 7,961, forward strand.
CGCTCCAGCTGAGCGGGATGTCGGCGTCGGCCGGCGAGACGCGCACGTAGCCCTGCATCTCCTGGTGGAGGGCCGAGCAGAAGTCCGTGCAGTAGAAGGGGTAGACGCCAGGCTTGGTCGGCTTCCAGGTGACGGTCAGGGTCTGGCCGGGCTTGATGAGGATGTTGGCGTCCTGCATGCCCTGCACCGCGAAGCCGTGCGGGACGTCCCAGTCCTGCTCGAGGTTGGTGACGTGCCAGTAGACGGTGTCGCCGACCTTGACGCCCTCGATGTTGTCAGGGGCGAAGTGCGAGCGGATGGAGCTCATGTACACGTGGACGTCGGTGCCGTCGCGCACGACCTTGGTCTCGCCCTCGTTCTTGACGACGTACGGGTGCTCGTTGGCCGCCAGGTCGTAGATCAGCTTGCTGTTGGGCGCGACGAGGTTGGCGGGGATGGCCTGGGCGTAGTGCGGCTCACCGAGGGTCGGGAAGTCGAGCAGCATCTGCATGGTGTTGCCGCTGATGTCGATGAGCTGAGCGGACTGGGTGAGCTCAGGGCCGGTGGGCAGGTAGCGGTCCTTCGTGATCTTGTTGAGCGCGACGACGTACTTGTCCCAGGGCTGCATGCTGTCGCCGCCAGGGATCATCAGGTGGCCGATGGAGTAGTAGACGGGGATGCGGTCGCTGACCTCGAACTTCTTCGTGTCCCACTTGATGATCTCGGAGGTGATGAAGCAGCTCGTGTAGACGTTGCCCTTGCTGTCGAACTCGTTGTGCAGCGGCCCGAGGCAGGCGCGCTCGACCTGGCCAGCGACGGTCGCGTCGAAGTCGAGGACGGGCACGCCGTAGGAGTAGCCCTCGATCTTCTGGTCGGCGATGGCCTGCAGCATGTTGCTGAAGCCGTGGACGGCGATGGTGGCGGAGAGCTTGCCGCCCGTCACGATGAACTGACCGGTCGGGTCGACGTCGACGCCGTGCGGCGACTTCGGCGTCGGGAGGAAATAGACGAGGCCTTCGCACTCTTCCGGCTGGAGGACGGTGACGGACTCGTGCCACGTCGTCTCGGCCGTGTGGGTGGCCTCGTTGACGACGTTGTGGGCGTAGTAGGAGGGGAGCTGGCTGGTCTTGCCCTCGGCGACGCACTGCTCGGCGCGGCGCCAGTTCACGGCCGCGACGAAGTCCTTGTCGTTCTGCGAGGCGTTGACCTCGAGCAGGGTGTGCGCCTGCTCGCTGTTGTAGGAGGTGAAGAAGCACCAGTCCGCCGACGGGCCCTTGCCGCAGTGCGCGAGGTCGTAGTCGAAGCCGGGCATCATGACCTGGAAGGCCACGGCCATCTCGCCGCTCGCCTTGTCGACCGACACGAACGTGAGCATGCCCTTGAAGTTGTCCTTGTACTCGGAGATGGGCATGTCGCGCTGCGGAACGGGGACGCTAAAGCGCGTGCCGGCGACGACGTACTCGCTGTTCATGGTCGTGAAGGGCGAGGGGTGATTGCCCGCGATGTTGGGGATCTCGATGATCTCGACCGTCTCGAAGGTCGAGAGGTCGATGCGCGCGATCCTCGGTGTGTTGTTGCCGTTGATGAAGATCCAGCGGCCGTCGGGCACGCCGTTCGTCATGGAGAGCTCGGGGTGGTGGGAGTCGTCCCAGTAGACGGGCCCGTGCGAGGTGTTGAAGAGGGCCTTCGTCTCCTCGGAGTACCCGTAGCCGTTCTCGCCGTACTGCGAGAAGACGGGGATGTTCTTGATGGTGCGGCCGGACGGCAGGCCCACGACGCTCAGCTGCCCGTTGAAGCCGCCCGAGAAGAAGCCGTAGAACTCGTCGTGCTCGCCGGGCGGCACGAACGTGCGGTTGGCGGCGTCGTTGGCCATGCGGGCCTGGTTCCGCGCGCCTTGGGCGAGTACCAGGCCGGCGGCCAGCACCGCGAAGCCCAGCAAGACTAGGACCAGCTTCCGTTGCTTCATGCTTTCACTCCCTTTTCTACTTGCTTGCGCCGGTCGCCAACCCCCGAGCTCACGACCCCAGGCCGGCGTCGACCTGGCGGAAGTACTCGAGGATCCCGCGTACCTGCTCTTCGGTGAGGGGCAGCTGTGCCATCGGCGTCATGTACTCGGCCAGGAGCTCGTACGCCGTGTCGTCGTTGAAGATCATCTCGTTGGTGTTGAGGACCATGTTCATGATCCACTCGGGCGCGCGCCGCTGCGTGACCCCGGCGAGGTCGGGGCCGACGTAGCGCTCGCCGAACTTGTGGCAGGCGGAGCAGAAGGCCGTGAAGGTCGCCTGCCCCTCCGCGGCCAGCGCGTCGTCGACGGTCTCCGGCAGCGTCAGCTCTTGGATGGGGCCGATCCCCTTGGGCAGCTCGCCGCCCTGTTGCGCGAACGCCGCGGCGGCCAGTAACGCGAGACCCGCCGCCAGCACGATCAACGACCTTGAGCCGGCGACGCGAGGCTTATCTCCGAGCATCCGGGTACCTCCATGTGGGCGATCTGATAGACGATCCATCCTGGACATCTGCGTCCAGATTAGAGAGCGGTGAGGTGGAGGACCTAGGGACTTTAGACCCCGTCCAGGTTCGGCGTCGGCGTCGCCCCCAAGGTGCGTTCGCCTGACCTGGCCGTGTAATCTCGAAAGACCAGCGCCTGCATGCACTCGCGGCACGGCGCTAGAAGAAGGAGATTACTGGCATGTGGCTGATCTTCATCGCGACGCTCGGCGCCTCGATCCTGGTTCAGTTGTACTTGCGCAACACGTACGGCCGCTGGCAGGGGGTCCAGGCGGCCTCAGGCCTGACCGGAGCGCAGACCGCCCGCGTCATCCTCGACGCCAACGGCTTGTCTGACGTACGCATCGAGGAAGTCCCCGGTCAACTGACCGACCATTACGACCCCGCCCAGAAGGTCGTGCGCCTCTCGGCCGTCAACTACCGCGGGGCCAGCGTGGCCTCGCACGCCGTGTCGGCGCACGAGGTCGGGCACGCCATCCAGCACGCCATGGCGTACGCGCCCCTCCGGGTGCGCACGGCCCTGGTCCCTGCCGCCAACATCGGCGCGCGCTTCGCGCCCTGGGTCATCATCCTCGGCGCCATGCTGGGCGCCTTCGGGCTGATCCAGATCGGGATCGTCCTGTTCGGCCTGGCCGTCCTGTTCCAGCTCGTCACCCTGCCGGTCGAGTACGACGCGAGCCGCCGCGCCGGTCAGCAGCTCGAGCGCCTCGGCATCGCCACCAGCGGCGAGGTCGCGGGCACGAAGCAGGTCCTCAACGCCGCCGCGCTCACTTACGTCGCCGCGGCCGCCGGGTCGGTCATGTACTTGCTGTATTACGTCTCCATGTTCATGGGGAACAGGGACTGAGCGGGCTACCGAAGACTTGGCCAGGGTCGCGGTCGACTCTGGGACTTGCCCAGAGCTCCCCTGCCTGTGCCTAGCTGCGAGGGGAGCTAGCGAGCGCGGGCCCCCAACGGTCCGTTGGGGCCGGTTCCAACCGCGGCGTCCTGCTCCGAGTGTTCTGCGCCTTTCACGGTGAGAAGATCGTCCTGCTCTATAGCGGTTACGACAAGGGGGTCGACCCCTCCGAGAGACGCCAACGCCGTGAGATCGCCATAGCACGGAGGCTACATGAGCGTTGGAAACGTCAACGCGGCGCTTGACCCAATATGTGCCTCAACACATAATCATAGCGAGGAGGCCGGTATGGCCAAGAGCTTCAAGGAACTCGCCGACCGTACGAAGGCCGACTGGGACGACGACGCCCGCCGCGTGTACGAGGCAGCGGCCGCGGAGTTCGCGGCAGAAGTCAACGAACGCGCCGAGCTTGGAGCCGCCATCGCGGCCGCTCGCAAGGCCCGCTGTCTCACGCAGCCCGCCTTAGCGGAGTTGACCGGCATCCAGCAGGCCGAGATCAGCCGTATCGAGCGTGGGGTCGGGAACCCTACAACCGCCACGCTGCAGCGGCTGGTCCAGGCGCTCGGACAACGGCTCACGTTGGCGCCGATCGAACGCTGAGATCCACGTCTACGCGCGCGGCGAAGGAGCCTTCGCGACGACCACCGCGCAGTCAAGGCCGTTTCACGGCTACGCGCAGGCCGACGGAGCACATGCTGAGCAAGGCGCCGCGCTCCGTGCCCAGCCCCACACCCAAGGCGTACCAGAAGTTGTATCCTTCCCCTCACGTCCTACCGAGCGTAGTACGTGACCGTGTACCCTCTCGCCTCGAGAGGGCGCCCCGGACGGGGCGGCGGGGGAAGCTGGTGCGAGTCCAGCGCTGTCCCGCAACGGTAACGCGCCTCTCGTGAATATTGCGAGGCGCGGAGTCCGGATACCCGCTGCACGGTCCATTCCCTTGGCCCTCGATGGAAGGGCGGAGAGCGGTGCAGCGTGTTCCAGCCGACCGATAAGGTCCACGACATCTCGATCACGGCCCCGTTGCCGCCACGCACCGTGCGCGGCGGGCGCGAGGGTTCCACGGGTCTCGGTGCGCAGCCGGCACGGTTCGCCGGTGACCCGGCCCAACCGACCCCCGCCCAGGACGTCCTACGGCGCTCACCGCGCCCCGCTCGGCCGCCGCGCGCCCCGTTCGCCTGGCTGAACGACGAGAGCCGCGCCTTCCTCGCCAACGGCTACCTGCTGCCCGGCACGAGCCCCGAGCAGCGCATGCGCGACATCGCGCAACGCGCCGAGCAGCTCCTGCCCGGCATGCACGGCTTCGCCGAGAAGTTCCTCGACTACCTGAGCCGCGGCTGGTACTCGCTCGCCTCGCCCGTGTGGGCCAACTTCGGCCTGAACCGTGGCCTGCCCATCTCCTGCTTCGGGAGCTACGTGCCCGACAGCATGGCGGGCATCCTGAGCGCGGCCACCGAGGTCGGGATGATGAGCAAGTACGGCGGCGGCACGAGCGCGTACTTCGGCGACCTCCGCGGCCGCGGCAGCTCCATTCGCGACAACGGCCAGTCAGAGGGGGCGGTCAACTTCATGCGCCTCTTCGACACCCTCATCGACGTGACCAAGCAGGGCGCCACGCGCCGCGGCTCCTTCGCCGCCTACCTCCCCATCGAGCACCCCGACGCTCGCGAGTTCCTCGAGATCCGGGGCGACGGCAACCCGATCCAGAACCTCTTCTTCGCCGTGACGGTGAGCGACGAGTGGCTCGAGAGCATGGTCGATGGCGACCGCGACAAGCGCGAGCTGTGGGCGCGCGTGCTGCAGCAGCGCTCCGAGGTCGGGCTGCCGTACGTGCTCTTCACGGGCAACGCCGATCGCGGCGCGGCCGACGTCTACCGCGACCGCGGCCTGCCCATCCGCTCGAGCAACCTCTGCAGCGAGATCAGCCTGCCGGTGAGCGAGGACGAGTCGTTCGTCTGCTGCCTGTCGAGCATGAACCTGCTGCACTTCGACGAATGGACGGGCACGGACGCCGTCGAGACCCTCGTCTACTTCCTGGACGCCGTCATGACCGACTTCATCGAGAAGTCCGAGGGCATCCCGTACCTGGAGAGGGCGCGGCGCTTCGCCACGCGCCACAGGGCGCTCGGCCTCGGCGTGCTCGGCTGGCACAGCTACCTCCAGTCGCGCCTCGTGTCGCTCGGGAGCCTGACGGCCGCCGGCCTCAACAGGCGCGTGTTCAAGACCGTCCGCGAGGCAGCGGACGCAGCCTCGCGGGAGCTGGCGCGCCGTCACGGCGAGCCCGAGCTGCTAGAAGGCTACGGGCGGCGCAACGCCACCCTCATGGCCATCGCCCCGACCACGTCCAGCTCGTTCATCCTCGGGCAGGCGTCGCAGTCGATCGAGCCGCTCAAGTCGAACTACTACGTGCGCGACCTGGCCAAGGCCGTCACGACCTTCCGCAACCCCGCGCTTGCCGAGCTGCTCGCGGAAGTGGACCGCGACACCCCCGAGGTGTGGCGCAGCATCCTCGAGCACGACGGCAGCGTCCAGCACCTCGATTTCCTGTCGAACGAGGAGAAGAGCGTGTTCGCCACCTTCTCCGAGGTCAGCCAACTCGACCTGATCGTGCAGGCCGGGCAGCGGCAGGAGTTCATCGACCAGGGGCAGTCGCTCAACCTGATGGTGCACCCGGCCACCCCGACCAAGGACCTGAACGCCCTGCACCTCGAGGCGTGGCGGCGCGGCCTCAAGAGCCTGTACTACCAGCACAGCATGAACGCGGCGCAGGAGTTCAACCGCGAGCTCCTGACCTGCTCCGTGTGTGAAGCCTGATGGTCGGCGACGTCGCGCCGATCGCTGGCCCCGCGCCGACCGCCGCCACGCGGCTCGCCCCTTCCGGCGCGACCACCACCGGCCGCCGCCTCACGACGCCGCGCCTCAACCTCCGCCCCGCCGAGTACCCGGAGCTCCTCGCCTACCGCGACGCCATCCGGCACTCGTACTGGCTCCACACGGAGTACAACCTCACCGACGACGTGCACGACTTCCGCGCGCGCGTCAGCGACGCGGAACGCGGCGCCATCAAGAACGCCATGCTCGCCATCGCGCAGGTCGAGGTCGCCGTCAAGACGTTCTGGGGCGACCTCTACAAGCGCTACCCCAAGCCGGAGGTCGGCGCGGTGGGCTACACGTTCGCGGAGAGCGAGGTGCGCCACCAGGACGCCTACGCCCACCTCCTGGAGGTCCTCGGGCTCAACCAGGAGTTCGTGCGCATCCGCGAGATCCCGGCGATCTACCAGCGGGTGCTGTTCCTGAACGAGCACCTGGGGCCGCGGCCGCCCGACAGGACGGCGACGGACCGCGAGGACGCCCTCACCCTCCTGCTCTTCAGCGCGTTCGTCGAGCATGTCAGCCTCTTCGGCCAGTTCCTGATCATGAAGAGCTTCAACCGCCAGCGGAACCTCTTCAAGGGCATCGCGAACATCGTCGAGGCCACCAGCAAGGAGGAGCAGATCCACGGCCTCTTCGGCTACCAGGTGGTGCGGACGTTACGCGAGGAGAACCCTGGCTGGTTCGACGCCGCCTTCACGGAGCGCGTGCGCGCCGCCTGCCTGGCCGCGCGCGAGGCCGAGCGCGGCGTCCTCGACTGGATCTTCGAGGCCGGCGAGCTCGACTTCCTCCCGCGCGCCGTGGTCGACGCCTACATCGAGCAGCGCTTCGACGATGCCCTTGCCGCCATCGACCTGGCGCCGTTGTTCGAGCCGGACGAGGCGCTCGTGGCCGAGACGCGTTGGTTCGACGAGGAGGTCGTGGCTGGCAAGCATTACGACTTCTTTCACAAGCGCCCCACGACCTACACGAAGAAGGCCAAGTCGATCACCAGCGACGACCTGTTCTAGGCGCGTTCTGGGCCGTGGGGGCGTCGCGGGGTCTGGTGGTTGGGCTGGGCGAGTATGCCCCGTCGTACCTGCCTGCGCTGCCCTCCGGCAGTACTCCGGGCACACTCACCCAGCCCAACCACCTCGACCGTCCTTGGCGGAGCCATTTGGGTGCCCCCGTTCGCGCCTGGCGGACCTGCGGACGCTCACGCACGCCTACACCCGCCTCGGCCGTCCCTCATGGCGTCAGCTCGGTGCCCCGGTCGACGTGCGTACGGGCAGGTGCCGTCACGCTCGAGCCGGGTTGGACGCCGGTGCTCGGAGTACTGGCTAGCGCACGTGGCATCGGCGGCGAGTTCCTGCCCCCAAAGCTCTTCCTGCCCATGGTTCCGCTGCGAGGAGTTCGGCCGCGAGCTGGCCGCCTGGCAGAGTCCGGTCATACCCATGGCTCCGCCGCTGCGTGTCGAGGTGGCCCGGGGGGGGGGGGGGGGGGCGGCCACCCCCAGCGGCGGCGACGGGACGCGCACAAAACCCGGGCGCGGAC
>CAUJFI010000155.1 GCA_963170125.1 Deinococcota bacterium
GGGCGCGGTGGAGTACTGGGTCAGCGTGGTGAAGCCGGGCCGGGTCATGTTCGAGGTCGCCAACGTGACCGAGGAGCAGGCCAAGGAGGCTTTCCGTCTCGCCGCCCACAAGCTCCCCATCAAGGTGAAGATGGTGAAGCGGGAGATCTACGATGAAGCCCAGTGACGTCCGCAACATGAGCGCGGGCGAGATCGAGGCCGAGGTCGAGAAGCGCCGTGAGGAGCTCTTCGACCTGCGCATCCAGTCCGCCGTCGGCCACACCAGCAACCCGCGCAGGGCACGGGTGGCCAAGCGGGAGATCGCACGCCTCCTGACCATCGCCAAGGAGAAGGCCGAGGGAACACGGTGAAGGTTACGAAGACCATGCAGGGCCGCGTCGTGAGCGACAAGGCCGACAAGACGGTGACGGTCAACGTGGAGCGGCGCTTCAAGCACCCCCTCTACGGCAAGGTCGTCACGGTCTCCAAGCGCTACCTGGCGCACGACGAGAAGAACACCTACCAGGTGGGCGACCTCGTCGAGATCGCGGCCAGCCGGCCCATCAGCCGCCGCAAGCGCTTCGTCGTCTCGCGCTTGATCGAGAAGGCGCGCGCGTAAGCGGGAGTGAGCTGACATGATCCAACAGGAAACCTTCCTCGACGTGGCCGACAACTCCGGCGCTCGCACCATTCAGTGCATCCGCGTGCTCGGCACCGGTCAGCAGTGGGTCGGCTCCGTGGGTGACGTGATCGTGGCCGCCGTCAAGGACGCCATCCCCCACGCCGCCGTGAAGAAGGGCGACGTCGTCAAGGCCGTCATCGTGCGCACGAAGAAGGAAGTCAACCGCAAGGACGGCTCCTCGATCCGCTTCGACACGAACGCCGCCGTGATCCTCAACGCTCAGAACGAGCCGCGCGGCACCCGCGTCTTCGGACCCGTCGCGCGCGAGCTGCGCGAGAAGAAGTTCATGCGCATCGTGTCCCTCGCCCCGGAGGTGCTGTGAATGTCACGCGTCAAGACGCGTATCAAGAAGGGCGATAACGTCAAGGTGATCGCCGGCAAGCACAAGGGCTCGAGCGGTGAGGTCATCTCGGTCGACCGCGAGGCCGGTCGCGTCCTCGTCAAGAACGTCAACATCATCCGCAAGGCCCAGCGCCCCACCCAGGAGAACCCGCGCGGGGGCTTCGTCGAGCAGGAAGCGTCGCTCCACCTGAGCAACGTCCAGCTCCTCGACCCCAAGACGGGCACCCCGACCCGCATCGCGTACCGCCTGCAGGACGACGGCACCAAGGTGCGTGTGGCCGTCAAGTCCGGCGCGCAGCTGGACGAGTGAGAGTAATGGAGAAGATAGAGCTCCCCATCAAGAAGCGTTACGCCGCCATCCGGCCCCAGCTCGAGGAGCGGCACGGCTACCAGAACCCGATGGCCGTTCCGCGTATCGAGAAGATCGTCGTCAACATGGGCGTCGGCGAGGCCCGGGAAGACTCCAAGGTCATCGACAAGGCCTCCAAGGAGATCGCGGCCATCACGCTCCAGCGTCCGGCCGTCACCCGCGCCAAGAAGTCCGTCTCGAACTTCAAGGTCAGGGCCGGCATGCCGGTCGGCCTGCGCGTCACTCTGCGCGGCGTGCGCATGTGGTCGTTCCTCGACCGCCTCGTCAACATCGCGCTCCCCCGCGTCCGCGACTTCCGCGGCGTGCCGACGAACAGCTTCGACGGGCGCGGCAACTACAGCCTAGGGATCCGGGAGCAGATGGTGTTCCCCGAGATCAGCTACGACCAGGTCGACGCGACCCGCGGGTTCGACGTCACCATCGTCACGACGGCCAAGACCGACGAGGAAGCGCGTTCGCTCCTCGAACTCCTCGGCATGCCGTTCAGGAAGTAAGGGAGGAGGGAAGAGTGGCAACCAAGGCTCACGTGGCCAAGTCCAAGCGCACCCCGAAGTTCTCCGTCCGTGCCGGCAACCGGTGCTCGCGTTGCGGCCGTTCGCGCGCCTACCTGCGCGACTTCGGCGTCTGCCGCATCTGCATGCGCGAGATGGCGCATCTCGGGCATCTGCCCGGCGTCGTCAAGGCGAGCTGGTGACGGTCGCGGCTGCGTCGCGAAGCAGCGCAGCCGCGCGGACGACCGGTCGCGGCGCAGGGCCGCGACCAACCGGCGCCGGTCGGCGCCTGACACAGGTCAGGACCAAGCGAGAAGAAGCAATCCCGGGGAAGAGGTCTGCGCGCACGCGCCGAAACCGCCCCCACGGAGGAAGGTAAATGCAGACGGATCCAATCGCAGACATGCTCACGCGCATCCGCAACGCCGTGGCCAAGGCCGAAGCGAGCGTCGATGTGCCGGCGAGCAAGTTCAAGCTGGCCCTCGGCCGGCTCCTGGTGGCTGAGGGCTACCTCAAGTCGATCGAGGCGGTCGATATCGAGGGCAAGCCCTACTTGCGCGTCGGCCTCAAGTACGGCCACAAGCGCTCGCCCGTCATCCACTCGATCAAGCGCGTCTCTACCCCGGGCCGCCGCGCCTACGCCAAGGCCGAGCACGTCCCGGTCGTACGCGGCGGCCTCGGCCTCGCCGTCATCTCCACCTCGCGCGGCCTCCTCGCCGACCGCGAAGCTCGCCGCAACAACGTCGGTGGCGAGATCGTCTGCGAGGTGTGGTGATGTCGCGCATCGGTCGCTCGCCCATCCGCCTGCCCAAAGGCGTCGAGACCAGGCTCACCGAGCCGGGCAAGGTGTCGGTCAAGGGTCCCAAGGGCACCCTCGAGGTCGTCTTCAGCCCCCGGCTTGAAGTCAAGGAAGATGCCGGTGCCCTCAACGTCGCGCGCCCGAGCGACAACCGCGACGACCGCGCCCAGCACGGTCTCGCCCGTACCCTCATCGCCAACGCCGTCACCGGCGTGACGGAAGGGTACGAGAAGAAGCTCGAGATCCACGGCGTCGGCTTCCGCTGCGCCAACAAAGGCTCGAACCTGGAGCTGACCATCGGCTACTCGCACCCGGTCGTCGTCGAGGCTCCCAAGGGCATCACCATCCAGGCGACTGAGCCGACGCGCATCACCGTGAGCGGCATCGACAAGCAGCTCGTGGGTCAGGTAGCCGCCAACATCCGCGCCTTGCGTCCGCCCGACTCCTATCACGGCAAGGGCGTCAGGTACGCGGGTGAAACCGTCCGACTCAAGCCCGGCAAGTCCGCGGCGCGCTGAAGCGGGGCAGGGTAGAGCATGAGCATGAACGTATCCGTACGCAAGGAACGCCGCGCCAACCGCACCCGCAGGCGGCTCAAGCGCCCGGTGCACACCGAGCGCCTGCGCCTCTCCGTGTTCCGCAGCGCCAAGCACATCTACGCCCAGGTGATCGACGACGAGCAGGGCCGCACCGTGGCGGAAGCCAACAGCAAGGCGCTCGCGGCGCAGGGCAACAAGACGGAGCAGGCCAAGGAAGTCGGCAAGCTCCTCGCTGAGCGCGCCGTCGCTGCCGGTGTCAAGAGCGTCGTCTTCGACCGCGGTTCCTTCAGGTACCACGGTCGCGTCAAGGCCCTCGCTGAAGGGGCCCGTGAAGGAGGCCTCGAGTTCTGATGGCTGATACCGACTTCGAAGACAAGGTCATCTTCATCCGGCGCACCGCCAAGACGTACAAGGGCGGCAGGCGGTTCCGGTTCGGCGCCATGGTCGTCATCGGCGACCGCAACGGTCGTGTTGGTGTCGGCCTCGGGAAGGCCCGGGAGGTCCCCGTCGCCGTTCAGAAGGGCCAGTACGTGGCGCGCCGCAACATCATCAACGTGCCCATCCAAGAGCCGGGCACGGTGCCGCACGAGGTCCTCGGCGAGCACGGCACCAGCCGCGTGATGCTCAAGCCCGCCGGCGCGGGCACCGGCGTCATCGCCGGTAGCGTGCCGCGCGCCATCGTCGAGCTGGCCGGCTACAGCAACCTCCTCACGAAGGAACTCGGCAGCCGCAACCAGACGAACGTGGCCTACGCGGTCATCGACGGCCTGAAGCAGCTCCGCACCTTCGAGGAGGCCAAGCGCATCAGGGAGTCGGCGGAATGAAGGTCAAGCTCGTCCGCAGCCTCATCGGCACGACCAAGGCCCAGCGCGGCACGGCCAACGCCCTCGGGTTGAGGAAGATCGGTGACGTGCGCGAGATCGTCGACAACGAGTCGACGCGCGGCATGGTCAAGAAGGTCGAACACCTGCTCGCCATCGAAGGGGAGAAGCGGTGAAGCTCAACGAACTAAGCCCGGCACCGGGCTCGAAGAAGACGCGCAGGCGCGTCGGCCGCGGCCTCGGGAGCGGCCGCGGCAAAACGGCCGGTCGTGGCCAGAAGGGTCAGACCAGCCGCTCAGGCCATAGCCAAGGGGCAGGGTGGGAAGGCGGGCGTTCGCGCCTGATCATGCGGTTGCCGAAGCGTGGCTTCACGCGCGTGAAGGAGCCCCTCCAGCTCGTGAACCTCCGCGACCTCAACGCTTTCGCGGCCGGCGAATCCATCGACGCCGCGAAGCTCGTCGCCTCTGGCCTCGTGCGGCGCGTCGACCACCGCGTCAAGCTGCTGGCCGACGGCGAGCTCGAGGTCAAGGGCCTCACCATCACCGTCGATGCCGCCTCGAAGGGCGCCCTCGCCGCGGTCGAAGCGGCCGGCGGCAAGGTCGTCCTGACCGCGGCCGGCGAGGGAGCCTAAGCATGCTTAAGGCTTTCCGCAATGCTCTGGTCATCCCGGACTTGCGGGCCAAGCTGCTCGTCACCGTAGGCCTGCTGGCCGCTTACCGCCTGATGGTCCACATCCCGACGCCAGGGGTGGACGTCCAGGCGCTCAAGGCCGGTGCTCTCGGCGGCGGCGTCTTCTCCCTGCTCAACTTCATCTCGGGCGGCAACTTCGAGGTCTTCTCGATCGCCGCGCTCGGCGTGATCCCGTACATCACGGCGAGCATCATCATCCAGCTCCTCCAGAGCACCTACCCGCCCCTCGAGAAGCTCTCGAAGGAAGGGGAGGAGGGCCGGCGCAAGATCACGCAGTACACGCGCCTCGGCGCCACCGCCCTCGGTGCCATCCAGGCGTTGTTCCTCGCGATCGCCCTGATCGGGCCGTCCGGGGCCCTGAAGGTCGGCTGGAGCAACGGGCCGTTCTTCTGGTTCGTGGTCCTCGTCACCCAGGTCGCCGGCATCACGGTCGTCATGTGGTTGGGCGAGAAGATCACCGAGTACGGCATCGGCAACGGCATCTCGCTGATCATCTACGCCGGCATCGTGGCCGCCTTCCCCGGCGCGCTCGGCCAGCAGTTCGCCCTCATCGGCGCCGGCGAGGCCAACGTCTTCGGCCTCCTCTTCTACGTCGTCCTCCTCGTGGTGGCGATCGCCGGCATGGTGTTGGTGCAGCAGGCCGAACGGCGCATCCCGGTCCAGTACGCCCGCAAGGTAGTGGGGCGCAAGGTCATGGGCGGCCAGACGACGTACATCCCCTTGCGGCTCAACGCGGCCGGCGTCATCCCGATCATCTTCGCCGTGGCCATCCTCGTGCTGCCGCAGACCATCCTCGGGGCCTTCCCGGAGATCGCCTGGATGCAGTCGCTGGCCGGCTGGTTCAACCCGAGCCAGTGGCAGGGCCTGCTCCTCAGCACGCTGCTGATCGTCGGGTTCACGTACTTCTACACCCAGATCTCGTTCGACCCGCGGCGCATCAGTGAGAACCTCCGCGAGTACGGCGGCTTCGTCCCCGGCGTGCGCCCGGGCCAGCAGACGACCGAGCACCTGACCCGTATCACCAACCGCATCACGTTGTGGGGTGCGCTGTTCCTCGGCCTGGTCAACGCCCTGCCGCAGGCCTTCTCATGGCTGACGGGCCAGCAGCAGCTCTCGTTCGTCTTCTCGGGCACCGGCCTCCTGATCATGGTTGGCGTCGCCCTCGACACCCTGCGGCAGCTCGAATCGCAGCTCATGATGCGCCACTACGAAGGCTTCGTGGCCAAGGGGCGCATCCGGGGCCGCGGGAGGCGCTTCTAGGTGACGGATCGAGACCACGAGGTCGTGCTGCTCATGGGTCCTCCCGGGGCGGGGAAGGGCACGCAGGCCAACCTGCTCGCGTCCGAGCGCGGTCTCGAGCAGCTCTCGACCGGGGCCATGCTTCGCGCCCACGTGCAAGGCGGCACGGAGCTCGGCAAGCGCGCCAAGATCATCATGGACTCCGGCGCACTCGTCTCCGACGACATCATCATCGACATGGTGAGGGCCGAGCTCGACCGCATGCGACCCATCCGGGTCCTACTGGACGGCTTCCCGCGCACCACCGTGCAGGCCGAGGCCTTGGATGCGCTGCTGGCCAGCTTCGGCGCCGGCATCGACTCCGCCATCGAGCTGGTCGTCCCGGAGTCCGAGCTCGTCAGGCGCCTCCTTGGCCGCGCCGCGGCCGAAGGTCGTTCGGACGACAACGAGGACACCATCCGCACGCGGATGCGCGTGTACCTCGACCAGACGCGACCACTCCTCGACTACTACGCGGTGCAAGGCAAGCTCAGGAGCGTGGACGGCATCGGCACGACCGGTGAGGTCTTCGACCGGGTCGTCGGCGCCCTCGGAGCGGAGCGAGCATGATCGTCAAGCGCCGCAGCGAGCTCGAGGTCATGGCCGAAGCCGCGGTGATCAACCGCGAGGCCCTCGAGGTCGTCGAGCGTGCCGTGACGCCGGGCGTCACGACGCGCGAGTTGAACGCGCTTGCCGAAGATGCTATCCTCTCGCGCGGTGGTAAGCCGGCGTTCAAGGGTTACAACGGCTTCCCAGCCACGATCTGCGCCAGCCCGAACGAGGTCGTCGTCCACGGTTTCCCGGACGACCGACCGTTGGCGGAGGGCGACATAATCTCGATCGACATCGGGACGTTCTATCGCGGTTACGCGGCCGACATGGCCCGCACCTACCCCGTTGGTAACGTCTCGGTCGATGCCGAACGGCTACTCGATGTCACCCAGCGGTCCTTGACCGCCGGCATCGAGCGGGCCCAAGCAGGCGGCCGACTAGGCGACGTATCCGCGGCCATACAGGACGTCGTCGAAGCGGCGGGTTACTGGGTAGTTCGGGAGTTCGTGGGTCACGGCATCGGTCGCGACTTCCACGAAGGCCCCGAGGTGCCCAACTTTGGTCGTGCCGGTACCGGACCTGTTCTCCGTCCCGGCCTCGTCCTCGCGATAGAGCCCATGGTGGCTCAGCGGCGCGCACGCGTCGTGATCGCGGACGACGGCTGGACGGCCTCCACCGAGAACGGGTGCCTCGCGGCACATTTCGAGCACACCGTAGCCATCACGGAAGATGGTCCTTGGGTGCTTACGGCAAGCGGCAGTGGGACGAACGTCATGCCCACCGCCAGGGGAGGTGTGCATGGCGCGTAAGAGGTCGGGTCCGCCCAGAAGGCCACGCGTTGAACGTCAGGAAGAGACGACGCAAGACACTATCCGCACCGAAGGCGTGGTACTTGAAGCGCGCCCCAACACGACCTTCTTGGTCCAGTTGGACGCAGGGCCCGAGATCCTTGCCCACGTTGGTGGCAAGATGCGCCGTCACTACATCCGCATCCTTCCCGGCGATCGCGTCGTGTTGGAGATCAGCACCTACGACCCCGAGAAGGGTCGCATCGTCTACCGCAAGTAGGAGAGTTGGAGCATGAAAGTCAGGGCTTCAGTTAAACCAATGTGTGATAAGTGCAAGGTCATCCGTCGGCACGGCCGGGTCTACGTCATCTGCCCGAGCAACCCGACGCATAAGCAAAGGCAGGGCTGAGAGTGGCGCGTATCGCGGGCGTAGACCTGCCAAGGGACAAGCGTATCGAAGCGGCCCTGCCGTACATCTACGGCATCGGCTGGAGCCGGTCCGTCGAGATCCTCAGCAAGGCCGAGGTCGATCCGAGCACGCGCGTCAAGGACCTCACCGAGACCGAGGTCAGCCGCCTGCGCGAGATCGTCGACCGCGACTACAAGGTCGAGGGCGACCTGCGCCGCGAGGTGCAGCTGAACATCAAGCGCCTAATGGACATCGGCTGCTACCGCGGGCTCAGGCACCGCCGCGGCCTGCCGGTCCGTGGGCAGTCGACGAAGACGAACGCGCGTACCCGCAAGGGCCCGCGTCGCACCGTGGCCGGCAAGAAGAAGGCCCCGAAGAAGTAAGGACGCGCTGACTAATGGCCAAGCCGACTACCAAGAACACGAAGAAGCGGGTCAAGCGCTCCATCTCGGAGGGCAAGGCGTTCATCCACGCTTCCTACAACAACACCATCGTGACCATCACGGACATGGACGGCAACACCGTGGCGTGGTCCTCCTCGGGCTCCATCGGCTACAAGGGCTCGAAGAAGGGCACCCCTTACGCCGCCCAGCTCGCCGCCGCCGACGCGACCCGCAAGGCTCAGAACATGGGCGTCTCGCAGGTCGACATCGTCATCCGCGGCACGGGCTCCGGCCGTGAGCAGGCCATCCGCTCCATCCAGGCCACGGGCGTGAACGTCCGCACCATCATCGACGACACCCCCACCCCCCACAACGGCTGCCGCCCGCGCAAGCGGAAGCGCCCCTGAGTCTAGGGCGCGGCCCCGTGCTGGGGGCCTAGGAGAAACATGGGTCGATACAGAGGACCGATAGTCAAGATCTGCAGGCGCGAAGGCGCCAACCTGGTGGAGACGCCCAAGGTGCAGCGTTACATGGAGAAGCACCCCTACCCGCCCGGCCAGCACGGCCAGCGCCGTCGCCGCAAGCCGAGCGACTACGGGGTGCGCCTGCGGGAGAAGCAGAAGCTACGCTTCTACTACAACATGAGCGAAAGGCAGTTCCACAACCTCTTCGAGGAGGCGAACCGCGCCGAGGGCTCGACGGGCACAGTCTTCCTGCAGCTCCTCGAGTCGCGCCTCGACAACGTGGTCTACCGGCTTGGTATCGCCTACACGCGGCGCCAGGCGCGCCAGTTCGTCGCTCACGGTCACATCCTCGTGAACGGCAAGCGCGTCGACGTCCCGTCATACAGCGTGCGCCCCGGCGACACCATCGAGGTCTCCGCCAAGGCGAAGAAGAACGGCGTCATCCAGGCCAACATCGAAGACCGTAAGCGGGGCAGGCTGAACCCCTGGCTGGAGTTCGACTCTGAGACGATGAAGGGCCGCTTCTTGCACCGCCCTTCTCGCGAGGACATCATGGTCCCGGTCAACGAGCTCCAGGTCATCGAGTACTACTCGCGCTGAGCGGCGAGCGCATCGACTAAGTCGCTACCGAGGAGGTACCGGTGCACATCATCCCAGAGTTCAAAGCCAAGGTCTCGGGCAGCTATGGCGAGTTCGTCGTCGAGCCGCTACCGCGCGGCTACGGCGTCACGCTCGGCAACCCGCTCAGGCGCATCCTGCTGTCGTCCGTGCCTGGCACGGCCGTCACGAGCGTCTACATCGAGGACGTCCTGCACGAGTTCTCGACCATCGACGGGGTCAAGGAGGATGTCATGCAGATCATCCTCAACCTCAAGGACCTGGTCGTGAAGATGCACGACGAGGACCCCGTCACGCTCACGTTGCGCGCCGACCAGCCCGGCGAGGTCACGGCCGCCATGTTCGACGTGCCCTCGACCGCGGAGGTCGTGAACCCCGACCTGCACATCGCCACCCTCTCGAAGGGCGGCCGGCTCGTCATGGAAGTCCGTGTCGAGCGCGGCGTCGGGTACGTGCCCGCCGAGGTGCACGGCACCAAGGACCGCATCAACTCCATCCCCGTCGACGCCATCTACACGCCCGTCCGGCGCGTGGCCTACCGCGTCGAGGACACCCGCGTCGGCCAGAAGACCGACCTGGACCGCCTCACGCTGCGCGTCTGGACCGACGGTAGCGTCGACCCGCGCGACGCGCTCGACGTCGCGGTGGAGACGTTGCGCGCTCAGCTCAACGTGTTCAGCGGCGACGGCGGCCACGAGGAAGAGCCGGCCCCCGTCGTCGTCGTCCCCAACGGCAACGACGAGCCGAGCCCGGCGGTCGAGGAGGTCACGCGCAGCTTGGAGAGCCTCGACCTGTCCAGCCGCGTCCTGCACTCGCTGCAAGAAGAGGGGATCGACTCCGTCAACGCCCTCCTCGCGCTCTCCGAGCGCGACCTGAAGAAGGTCGGCGGTGTCGGCGAGAAGTCTCTGGAAGAGATCAAGGAGCGCCTCGCGGCGCAAGGCTACAACCTAAAGGAGTGACCTAGATGCGCCATATGATGCGCGGCCGCAAGTTGAGCCGCTCCAGCAGCCACCGTTCCGCCTTGGCCCGCAGCCAGGCGACGGCGCTGTTGCGGCACGGCCGGATCAAGACCACGGTGACGAAGGCGAAGAGCCTCCAGCCGTTCGTGGAGAAGCTCATCACGACCGCGCGCGGCGGCGACCTGCACGCTCGCCGGCTCGTGGCACGCGAGATCCACGATCTCGACGTCCAACGCAAGCTCATGCAGGAGATCGCCCCCCGCTACGCTCAGCGCGCGGGCGGCTACACGCGCATCTACCGCCTCACCACCAGGCGTGGTGACGGCGTGCAGGAAGCGTTCATCGAACTCGTCAACGACTGAGGCGCCTCCGTGCCCTCGAGTGACGGCGCCCCCGGCATCCGCATGCCGGGGGCGTTGCTTTCGCCGCCGCAGCGCGGCCGCCTGCCGGGACCGTGGGGCCGGGCCCGGCGGCCCCTAACCCGCGAAGGACGTGCCGACCCCCGCCCACGCCAACCGCAGCAGGTCGGCCACGGTCGCCCCAACGTCCGCGAAGGTCGCGCGCGTGCCGAGGTCCCGCCCCGCGGCGCCCGGGCGGTAGTAGAGGAGCAGACCGTACTCGCGCGTGTGGTCGGTCCCGTGCCACGTCGGGTCGTTGCCGTGGTCGCTCGCGAACAGCAGGGCGTCATCAGGCCCGGTGGCGGCGAGGAAGTCCGGGATGCGCTCGTCGAGGTCGCGCAGGGCGGCCGCGTACCCGGCCGGATCGCGGCGGTGACCGTAGAGCGAGTCGAACTCCACCAGGTTGGTGAACACGAGCCCGGCCGGCCGCTCGCGCATGAGCTCCAGGGTCCGCTCGATGCCAAGGGCGTTGGTGCCGGCCGCCACCTCGCGCGTGAAGCCGCGGTGGGCATAGATGTCGGGGATCTTGCCGACTCCGATCACCTCGCGGCCCGCCGCCTTCAACGCGTCGAGAACGTTCGGTGGTGGCGCGACGGAGTAGTCGTGACGCTTGTCGCCCAAGCGCACGAACGCGCCCGGCTCGCCCGTGAAGGGGCGCGCGATCACGCGGGCGACCGCGTTCTCGCCCTGGAGGATGGCCCTGGCCCGCCGGCACCACTCGTAGAGCGTCTCGAGCGGGACCACCCCGACGTGCGCGGCCACCTGGAAGACACTGTCCGCGCTCGTGTACACGATGGGGAAGCCCGTGCGCATGTGCTCGGGTCCAAGCTCGTCGAGGATCGTCGTGCCAGAGGCGGGGTAGTTGCCGAGGTGGCCGCGGCCCGTCGCGGCGTCGAACTCGCGCATGATCGCGTCCGGGAAGCGCTCGAACGTGCGGAACGGGTGCTCGAGCACGGTACCCATGAACTCCCAGTGGCCGGTGGTCGTGTCCTTCCCGACCGACAGCTCGGCCAGCCGACCGTGACTCGCGAGTGGCGCCCCGCCGCGCGGCAGGCTCACGACCCCGGCGATGTTCGCGAGGCCGAGCGCGGACAGGTGCGGCAACGCCACCCCCGTCGCGCCGACGACGTGGTCGATGGTGTGGGCCCCGGCGTCGTTCCCGCCGGCGCTACCGAAGTCGGCCGCGTCGGGTAGGGCGCCGACGCCGACGGAGTCGAGTACGACTAACGTGACGGTCATGGCGCGAGTATATGAGGCGGGAGGGCCGACCGGCCCGCACCCTGCCAGCGGGGCGCCACCTCGCGACGAGGCGGAGACGTCGCGGGCGATAATGCGTCCGTGGCGGGACCGACAGACCTCAGCATGCGCATGGACGCGGAACTGACGCGGTTGGCGCCGTCCGCCAAGCGCGTCGTGGTGGCCGTGTCGGGCGGCGCGGACTCCGTGGCGGCGGCGCGCCTCCTCGCCGCGGCCGGTCGCGACCTGGTCATCGCCCACTTCGATCATCGCCTGAGGCCGGAGTCGGGAGGGGACGCCGAGTTCGTGCGCGCCTTGAGCGCCCGGCTCGGAGCGGAGTTCCGCCTCGGCGGCGTAGACGTGCTGGCCGTCGCCCGCGCCAGGGGCTGGAACCTGGAGGACGCCGCGCGGCGGCTACGCTACGCCTTCTTGCACGACGTGCTGCGCGAGACGGCCGCGCGAGACGGCGCGATCGTCGTGGCCCACACGCTCGACGACCAGGCGGAGACGTTCATGCTCCAGCTCCTGCGCGGCGCGGCGTTCCCGGGCGGCATGGCGGCCAGGCGCGGGACCGTGGTCAGGCCCCTCCTCGGCGTCAGGCGCGAGGAGCTGCGCGCCCACTTGCGCCTCCTGGCACAAGCGTGGCGGGAGGATACCACCAACGACGACTTGAGCAGGAACCGCGCCTGGGTCCGCTCCGAGCTGCTGCCGGCGTTGGAGAGCCGGTTCCCGGGCGTGGCGGAGCGCATCGGCCACACGGCGTCCCAGCTCGCCGCGGCGCGCGCGGCGTTGGAGCGGCTCGCGCGCGAGCGGTTCGGGGAGGCGGACATGGACGTCGGGCGGCTGGCCGGCGCGGAGCCGGCGCTGCGCCGCGCGGCTATCGCGGCGCGGTTGCGTGCTCTGGGGGTGCCGGCCACGCGCGCCGCCGTGGCGGACCTCGAGGCCGCGGTCGGCGCCGCGGCGTCCCTGGGCTCGGCCGCGCCGCCCTGGCGCCGCGACCTGCCCAGGGGCGCGAGCGCGACGATCGCCTACGGGCGGTTCGCCATCGGGCGTTCCAGCAGCGCGGCGCCGACACCGGAGGCGCCGCGCGTGGTGAGCGTGCCTGCCGACCTGCCGGTCGGGGCTCCCGCGGCGGTCCTCGCCGGCCGCTCCGGCCTCGTGGTGCGCCGGCGCCTGCCTGGTGATCGCATCAGGCTGCCGGGTGGCACCAAGCTCGTCAGCGACCTCCTCGTCGACCGCAAGGTGCCCAGGGCCGAACGCGACCGCCTCTGGGTGATCGCCGACGGCTCCGAGGTGCTGTGGGTCGCGGGGGTGGCCGTCGCCGCGAACGTCGACAGCCCCACGCCTGGCGCTCAGGCGTCGTCCGACCGCGACGTCCGCCTCATGCGCGTGGCGCTCGAGCAGGCGCGGCTGGCCCTCGCCGAGGGGGAGGTCCCGGTCGGCGCGCTCGTGGCCAGGGGCGACGAGATCCTGGCCGTTGGACGCAACCGCACGCGCGCCACTGGTGACCCCACCGCGCACGCCGAGGTCGTCGCCGTGCGGGCCGCCGCGGAGCGACTCGGCGGCTGGCGGCTCACGGGCTGCACGCTCTACGTGACGCTCGAACCGTGCCCGATGTGTTTCGGTGCCGTGCTCCAGTCGCACGTCGCGCGCGTCGTCTTCGGCGCCCCCAACCCTAGGGACGGCGCGCTCGGGGGCGTCGCCGACATCTCGCTCGCGCCCTGGAAGCGGGCCCCGGCGATCCAAGGCGGCATCGAGGGCGCCGCCGCGGCGCGGCTCCTCAAGGACGCCTTCGCGGCGGCCAGGGGTGCGGACGCCCCGGAAGGCGGTACCGATGACCCCCGCCAGGACGGCATGAACTGAACGCCTGGGGTTACGCTAGACTACCCGGGTGGAGATCCGCAACTTCTCGATCATCGCTCACGTCGACCACGGCAAGTCGACGCTGGCCGATCGGATCCTGGAACTGACCGAGAGCGTCTCGGAGCGCGACAGGCGCGACCAGATGCTCGATTCCCTAGAGCTCGAGCGCGAACGCGGCATCACGATCAAGGCCACGCCCATGCGCCTCTACTACCGGTCCGACGCCGGCGCGACGTACCAGTTCAACCTCATAGACACGCCCGGGCACGTCGACTTCAACTACGAGGTCTCCCGCGCCCTCGGCGCCTGCGAGGGCGTCCTGCTCGTCATAGACGCCGCCCAGGGTGTCGAGGCCCAGACCATCCAGAACGCCTACCTGGCCGCCGACGGCGGCCTCGAGATCCTCCCGGTCATCAACAAGATCGACCTGCCGGCCGCCAACGTGCCGGGGGCGATCGAGGAGCTGGAGGAGATCATCGGCGTGCCGGGCGACCACGCCGTGCCCGTCTCCGCCAAGACGGGTGAGAACGTGCGCGCGGTCCTCGAGGCCGTAGTCCAGCACCTGCCCGGACCGCAGGGCGAGCGCGACGCGCCGCTGCGCGCCCTCATCTTCGACGCCGTCTACGACGCCTACCAGGGGGTCATCGCCTTCATCCGCGTCTTCGACGGGACGATCAAGGCGAAGGACCGCGTGCTCATCCACTCGACCGGGAAGGTCATGGAGGTCGAGCGGGTCGGCTTCTTCTGTCCTGAGCCCACCGTGGCCGCCGAGCTGGGTGTCGGCGAGGTCGGCTGGTTCACGGCCGGTATCAAGGAGATCGCGGACACGCAGATCGGTGATACGGTCACGAGCGCCGACCGCCCGACGGACCGGCCCGTGCCGGGGTTCAAGCCCGCCATGCCCGTCGTCTTCTCCGGCCTCTACCCGACGGACACGGAGGACTACCCGCGCCTGCGCGAGGCCCTCGAGAAGCTGCGCCTCAACGACGCGGCGTTCTCGTTCGAGCCGGAGACGTCGGAGGCGCTCGGCTTCGGGTTCCGCTGCGGCTTCCTCGGCCTGCTGCACGCCGACATCGTGCAGGCTCGCCTGGAGCGCGAGTTCGACCTGTCGCTCATCGCGACGGCGCCCGGAGTGGTCTACAAGGTGGTGACGACCGACGGCGCCGCGTTCGACGTGCAGAACCCCAGCGAGCTGCCGACCCCGGACAGGCTCGAGTCGATCGCCGAGCCGTTCGTCGCCCTGTCGGTCTTCCTGCCGGAGGAGTACGTCGGGTCCGCCATGGGTCTGCTGCAGGAGAAGCGCGGCGAGATGAAGGACATGGTCTACCATGGTCACCGCGTCGAGCTGCGCTACGAGGTGCCCTTCGGCGAGATCCTGTACGACTTCCACGACCGCCTGAAGTCGCTCTCGCGCGGTTACGCCTCGATGGACTACCGGTTCCTCGAGTACCGCGCGGGCGACCTGGTGAAGATCGACGTGCTCGTCAACGAGGAGAAGGTCGACGCCCTCTCGATCATCGCTCACCGCGACAAGGCGTACGACGTGGGCAGGCGCATGGTCGACCGGATGGCGGAGGTCATCCCGCGGCAGATGTTCTCCATCCCCGTGCAGGCCGCCATCGGGGGCAAGATCCTGGCGCGCGCCACCGTCAAGGCGTTCCGCAAGGACGTGCTCGCCAAGTGTTACGGCGGCGACATCACGCGCAAGAAGAAGCTCCTGGAGAAGCAGAAGAAGGGCAAGGCGCGCATGAAGCAGATAGGCACGGTCGAGGTGCCGCAGGAAGCGTTCCTCGCCGTCCTGAGCACGGAGGAGTGACCTAGGGTGGACGGGGCGGCTAGCACGGGCGCCGGGCAAGGCGCGGCCCGCCGCCGGCGCGCCGCGCCCCTCAAGCTTCGCACGCAGGTCGCCCTCGTCATCGCCCTCCTCTCGGCGCTCCCCAACGTCATCCTGATCGTCGCCGTCCTCCTCCCCGAGTACCGCCGCGCGGGCGGCGCCTGGCCCGGCGGCGGCGCGTGGCCCATCCTCCTCTGGCTCGTGGCCATCGTGGCCCTCTCCGCCCTGGTCGGTTACATCCTCTCTGGACAGCTCCTCGCGCCCCTGCTCAAGGCGGAGCGCGAGGTACAGGCGTTGCCGCGGGCCGCGGAGCGGTTGGCCACCGCCAGGCTGCCGCGACGCCCCGACGACCCGCCGGAGGTGGCGGCGCTCAAGGGGTCGTTCAACGCCCTCCTCGCCCAAGTGGAGGTGCAGGAGGCCCGCCGCGACGCGTTCACGGCCGCCCTCATGCACGACCTAAAGACCCCGCTCATCGCAGCGAACAACCTGCTCGGCGTCGTTCGCGACGATGATTCGCTCGACCGCGCCAGCCGCGTCGAGCTGGTCGGGCGCCTCGGCCAGGAGATGGAGGCGCTCATCGACCTCGTCCAGAAGCTCGTCGACGCCCATCGGTTCGAACGCGCCAGCGTCCCCCTCACGCGCAGGAGCGTGAGCCTCGCCGGCATCGCCGAGCAGGTGGTCGCGCGCCTCGCGCCGCTCCTCGCCGAGCGCGGTGTCACCGCCGGCGTGCGCGGCGAGGGCAACGCCGTCGTCGACGCGCGCGAGGCCGAACGGGCGCTATACAACCTCGTGAGTAACGCGGGGCGCTACGCGCGCTCCGAGGTGCGCCTGGAAGTCTTCAACAACATGGTGCGGGTGCAGGACGACGGTCCCGGCCTGCCCGCGCCCCTGGAGCTGCTGGCGCAACCGTTCGTCGGCCGCACGGTCGAGATAGCCGGCAAGGAGTACGCGGGCGGCACGGGTGGCCTCGGCCTCTTCATCGCCAGGCGCGTCCTGGAAGCCCACGGCGGTAGGCTCGTGTGCGAGGCGAGCGGTCCGAGCGGTACCGTCCTGCTCGCATACTTCGGCAAGTAGGGGAGGGAGCGACATGTCGTCCGACGGACTACGAGAGGGCGCGGCGCCGGTGAGGGTTCTGATAGCGGACGACCATCCGCTCTTCCGCATGGGCCTCTCCCTGGCCCTCAAGGCCGACGGTTTCGAGGTCGTGGCCGAGGCGGAGAACGGCAGGCAAGCCGTGGAGCGCGCGCGGCAACTCCAGCTGGACGTCGTGCTCCTCGACGTCAGGATGCCCGAGCAGGACGGCATAGCGGCCTGCCGCGCCATCACGGACACGGCCGGGGCGCCCATCGTGGTCATGCTCACGACCTTCGAGGAGCCCGCGGTGGTGGAAGCCGCCAGGTCAGCCGGCGCGCGCGCCTACCTGTCCAAGGAGACGAGCCCCCGCGAGCTGGCGCGCATGCTGCGCAACATCCTCGCCGAGCCCCAGCGCGACTGGCTCCCCGAGGTGGCCCTGCCGGAGCTGACGCCCCGCGAGTCGCAGGCCCTCGCGCTGATGGCGCGCGGCTTGAGCAACAAGGCGATCGCCTCGGAACTGGGCATCAGCCCCGACACCGTCAAGGACTACCTGGAGAACGTCTACCGCAAGCTCGATGTGCGCGACCGCGTGAGCGCCGTCAGGCGCGCGGCCGAGCTCGGGCTAGTCGAACGCTGAGCACCTGGCCCGCGCGACCGGCCCACGACACCTGGGCTCGGGCCTAGCTCGGCGTTGGTCGGGGGCCCTCACGGGCCTAGCGTGGCGCCATGAGCACCCTTGGAGAGCGTGGCGGTGGGGGACCGGAGGCGGGGCGCGGGCACGTCAGGCGGCCGAGGCGAGCCGACGGGACCGGCGCCACGTTGGCCGAGCTCCTGCTGGTGATCGCCGTGCTCGGGGTGGCCTTGTCCGTCGCCCTCGCCGTGAGCCGCCCGAGCCACACGACCCGCGCCGCCAGGGCCGTGCGTTCGGCGCTCCTGTTCGGGCGCGCGGAGGCCATGTGGCGCGGCGCGGCCGTTAGCGTCACCGAGCTCCCCGGCGCGGCCGGGCTCGTCGTGCGCGCGGCCGCGTCGGAAGCCGCGCCTTGTGAGGCCGGGGACGAGCTCTTCCGCGTCTCACTCGCGGAGCACGCCGGGGTGCGGCTGACCAGAGGCCTGCCGCGCGGCATCGTCTGGCTACCGAGCGGCTCCGGCCGCAGCTGTTCGGGCGGCGGCGTCATCTCCGCCACGCTCGAGCTGACCGACGGCAGGTCAACGGTGGCGGTCGTCGTCTCGGCGCTCGGCAGGGCGCGCCTGGAGCCGCGATGATCCCCGAGGCGATCACGCCCCTTACCGGTATGACCGGGGCGCCCGGAGCCCGGAAGCTGCCGACCTGCCGCACTGCCGGGTCGACCCTCGTCGAGGTGCTCGTAGCCTTCGCCGTGTTGGCCGCGGCGGGCGGCGCGTTGCTTGGGCTGCAGGCCGGCGCGTCCCGGGCGCTGCGGGCCGCCGAGCAGCTCCACGTCGAGGTCGCGCTCGCCCGCAACGAGCTCGCTCTGCAACGCCTGCTCGCCGGCGCCACGAGCGGGCCGTGCCGTACCGCCGTCCCCGGTGCCGGTTGGGCATGTGAGGCAGAGCGCACCTGCGTGGCTGGCCCCCTCGGGCCGTGCGCGCTGGTGGCGCTGCGGGTCGTGGTCGGCGCGCCCGGCGGTCGGGACTTCGAACTGCGCGGGGTGGCGTTCCCGGCGTTGGAGGGGCTGCCGTGAGAGTAGTGGCGCGCGGGTGCGGTGGGTTCGCCGGACGCAGTTACCAGGGAGCGGTCGCCGCCGCCGGGCGCCGCGCACCCCGCCGCACCCGCGCGCACGGCTTCACACTCGTCGAGCTGCTCGTGGCGCTGGCGCTCGGCGCGCTCCTCCTCGGACTGCTCGGCGCGCTCCTGGCCGGCGGGAGGCGTCACGGCGCCGCTACCGAGACCACGGTGGACGGGGCGGCCACGTTGCGCTTGGCTGCGGAGCTGCTCCGCGAGGAGCTCCGCCTCACCGGCGCCGCGCCCTGGCCCACCTCGGCAGCCGTGCCGGACGTCCCGGACGTCGCGAGCTGGCTCGCCGCCCCGCTCACGCTGGTCGTGTCGGCAACCGGCAGCGTCGTAGGCGCGCGCTACGTCGACCATCGCTTGGCCGAAGGCCCCGTGCCCCGCGACCTCACCTTCGAGGCCGCGCCGGACGGGGCCGGCGAGCCGCAGCTCTACCGGCGCCAGGCCGGCTCGCCGCGCCAGCCGCTCGTGGCGGGGATCGACCGGCTGGCGGTGCTCGAGGTCGTCACGGCGTCGGGCGTCAGCCTGCCGCCTCAGGCGGCAGGCGGCCACGAGGTGGCCGCCCTGCTCATCGAGCTCGGCGTCGGTCCGCTCAGTGCTCTCGTCGTCGTGGAGCTGCCCACCAAGCCGCTGGCGGAAGTGGTGGTTCGGTGAGGGGCGCTCGAGCGGAAGGCAGCGTGCTCGTCACCGTCCTGGGCGGGCTCATGCTGGTCGGCGCGATCACGTTCGCCGCGGTCTTCTCGGTGACGCTCGACACGCTGGCTGCCAGGAGCGCGGCGCGCGGGGCGGCCGAGGCGGTCGCCCTGGAGGGTGCGCTGCACCTCGCCGCGGCGGAGCTGGCGGCGCTGCCAGAGCCGGCCACGCTCCCGGTCGCCGTGGGGCCGTGGCCGAGCCTCGGCGTCGAGGCGCGCGTGCGGTTGTCACGCGTGGCCGACGGCGGCGTGCTGCTCGAGGCGGCGCTCACCGGCGGGGTGCGCGAGGGCGCGAGCATGATCGTCGTGCTCGAACCCGAACCGAGGCCCGTGTGGCGGCCTTGACACTGCCCGCGGCTGCTGAAACGATACGGCGTGAGCGCAAGCGCAAGCCAAACGCACGCCCTACTGTGCGCCGCCCTGTTGGCCACGGGCCGGCCTGTCGCCGTACGCGAGCTGAAGACCCTCCTCGGCGTCAGCGAGGAGGCCGTGGAGCGCGAGGTGAACGGCTTGCGGGAGGCACTGGCGCGAGCCGGTCTCGGGCTCGTCGTCGAGCACGTCGCCGGCGGTTACCGGCTGGTCGTCGATCCGGCGCTCGTGCCCGCCCTGGCGAGCCTCCTCTCGCCGCCCCCGCTGCCTCAGCTCAGTCAGGCGGCGCTCGAGACGCTCGCGCTCGTCGCGTACCATCAGCCCGTGACGCGGGGGGAGTTGGAGGCCGCGCGCGGCGCGTCGTGCTCCTCGACTCTCGAGACGTTGCAAGAGCGCGAACTCGTCCACGTGGTCGGGCAGAAGGACGTTGTCGGCAAGCCGCTCCTGTACGCCACGACCCCGCGGTTCCTACTCGAGTTCGGTCTCGGGTCGCTCGCCGACCTGCCGCCCGTGGAGGAGAACGCGCCGAGCAACTTCCTGCGCGGCTGAGGCGCCCGCCCGCGCAGGGTCGTCGGCGGTCGGGCTTGCGCCCGATCCGTCGACCTTCGCTCGGTCCGGCCGCCCGGCGGGGCAGGCGCCGCGCCCTCGCCTGGTTCGAGGCCCGCCGGGCTAGCCGGCCCGGCTTTCGGCCAGGAAGCGGATGGCGAGCCCGTAGCCCGCCACGCCCAAGCCGACGATGCTGCCGGCGCATACTGCCGCGACCAGGCTGCGGTGCCGAAACTCCTCGCGCGCCGCGGTGTTGCTCAGGTGTACTTCCACCACCGGCACGGCGATCGCCGCGATGGCGTCACGCAACGCGACGCTCGTGTGGGTGAACCCGCCCGGGTTGAGGATGACGCCCGTCGCGCCGGCCTCGGCCGCGCCGTGCAGCCAGTCGATGAGCTGCCCCTCATGGTTGCTCTGCCGGCAGACGGCCTCGGTGCCGAGCTCGGTCGCGACGGCCGAGCAGTGGGCCTCGAGGTCGGCGAGCGTCGAGCGGCCGTACACGTCGGGCTCGCGCTTCCCCAGTAGGTTCAGGTTCGGACCGTTCAGTACCAGGATCATGCCGTGACCTCCAGCAACTCGTTCCAGGCGGCTTCGAGCTCGCCTTCTCGCAGGTCGGCGACCACCACGGCCCTCCCGACCTCCTCGAGAAGCACCATCCGCAGCCGGCCGTCCGCCACCTTCTTGTCGCGCGCCATGAACGGGCGTACCTCGGC
This sequence comes from Deinococcota bacterium, assembly GCA_963170125.1. Lineage (GTDB taxonomy): Bacteria > Deinococcota > Deinococci > Deinococcales > Trueperaceae > JAAYYF01. Next base: position 20,637 of record CAUJFI010000155.1, read on the forward strand.
GAAGCTCCGGCTGGGGAGCGGGGCGGGCGCGACCCAGCGGAGGAGCTTCAGGGTAGGGCGGAGCACGTCGGCGAACCCCCGCGCCCGCCCGACGAGCGCGGCGAACACGAGCCCGTAGGCCACCGCGTCACCGTGTTGGAACGTGTGTCCGCTCGCGGCCTCGAGTGCGTGCGCGAGCGTGTGCCCGAGGTTGAGATGGGCGCGCACGCCCTGCTCCCGTTCGTCGGCCGCGACGACGGCGGCCTTGACGGCGACGTTGCGCGCTACGACCTCGGTGAGGACGCTCGGCGCGGCGTCGGTCCCCCAACCGCCAAACAAGGCAGGGAGGAGGTCGGGCGCCGCGAGGAGGGCGTGCTTGAACGCCTCGACGGTCCCTTGCCGGAACTCGCGCTCCGGCAGCGTGGCGAGCGTGCCGACGTCCGCGATGACCGTCCGTGGCTGCCAGAAGGCGCCAACTAGGTTCTTACCCTGGGGCAGGTCGATCCCGGTCTTGCCGCCCACGCTGGCGTCGACCATGGCGAGGAGCGAGGTCGGCGCCTGGTAGAAGGTGACGCCGCGCATGTAACTCGCCGCCACGAAGCCCCCGAGGTCGCCGACTACGCCGCCGCCGAGCGCGACGACGGCACCGTCGCGCGGGAAGGCCGCGCTCGCGAGTTCCCCGAGGAGCCGGGCGTACTCCCCTAGTGACTTGCTCGCCTCGCCCGCCGGGACGACAAGCTCGAGCACGTCCTTGCCGGCCCCGGCGAGGGCGGCTG
>CAUJFI010000156.1 GCA_963170125.1 Deinococcota bacterium
CACCCCCCCGCGGCGGCCCGGCGCGCCCCCCCCCCCCCAGAAACCCCCCCTGGGGCGGCCCCCTCCCCGGCGCCCCCGCGCCTGGTGGACCGGCCCACTCACTGACCCGATGACGCTCCAGCACCCGCGCCCCCGATGACGCTCTACGTCCTGCGCCGCCTGGCCGCCACCGTGCCCGTGCTGCTCGGCGTGACCCTCGTGGTCTTCGCCATGCTGTGGCTCGCGCCGGGCGACCCCGTCCTCGCCCTCGTCGGCGAGTCGGCGCAGGGGATGAGCAAGGAGGCCCTCGACGCGCTGCGCAAGGCGCACGGCCTCGACCGCGGGCCCATCGTCCAGTACCTCGACTACCTGTACGGCCTCGTGCGGGGCGACCTCGGCACCTCCGTCAGGAGCTCCCAGCCAGTCGCCGGCGAGGTCCTGGGTCGCTTCCCCGCCACGCTCCTTCTCGCCGGCAGCGCGATGGCCGTCGCCATCGCGCTGGGCATGGCGCTCGGGGTGCTCGCGGCCGTCTACCGCCGCACGTGGGTCGACCACCTGGCAGTGCTGGTGGCGCTCCTCGGCGTGTCCGTGCCCGTCTTCTGGTCCGGGCTGCTCCTGATGCTCCTCTTCTCGCTCGACCTCGGGTGGCTGCCGGCCTCCGGTTACGGCACGTGGCGGCACCTCGTCCTCCCCGCCGCCGCGGTCGGCTTCTCGTCCGCCGCCTTCATCGCGCGCATCACGCGCGCCAGCATGATCGAGACGCTCAGGCAGGACTACGTGCGCACGGCGACGGCCAAGGGCCTCGGCGCCGCGGCCGTGCGCCTGAGGCACGCGCTGCGCAACGCCCTCCTGCCCGTCGTCACGGTCGTTGGCCTGCAGTTCGGCGGGCTGCTCGGGGGCGCCGTCCTGACGGAGACGGTGTTCGCGTGGCCGGGCATCGGGCGCATGCTGGTCGACGCCATCACGTCCCGCGACCTGCCGCTCGTGCAGGGGAGCGTCCTCTTCATCGCTGTGGTGTTCATCGTCATGAACCTGCTCGTGGACGTGTCGTACGCTCTCCTGAACCCGAAGGTGCGCTATGACTAGCGCCCGGGCCAACCCGCTCGGGGCCTGGCTCCGCTCGCCCGCCGTGCGGCGCTTCGCGCGCAACCGGGCCGCGCTCGTGGGGCTGGCGCTCGTGGTCCTGCTCGCGGCCGTCGCGCTCCTCGCGCCCGTGCTCGCGCCGTACGCCCCCGACGTCCAGAACCTGCGGGCCCGCTTGCGCCCGCCGTCACAAGCTCACTGGTTCGGTACGGACGAGTTCGGCCGCGACATCCTCAGCCGCGTGCTGTTCGGCGCGCGCGTCTCGCTCCTCACGGGCCTCGTGCCCGTGCTGGTCGCCGCCCTCATCGGCAGCGTGCTAGGGCTGGTAGCCGGCTTCTACCGCGGCCGCCTCGACGCCGTCCTCATGCGCGTCATGGACGTGCTCCTGGCGTTCCCCTCGCTGCTCCTCGCCCTCGCGGTCGTCGGCGCCCTCGGCCCCGGGCTCGAGAACGCCGTCATCGCCGTCGCCATCGTGGGCATACCGTCTTACGCGCGCATCGTGCGCAGCGTCGTCATCGCCGCGCGCGAGGAGGACTTCGTGGTCGCGGCCAGGGCGCTCGGCGCCCGCGACCCGCGCCTCCTCCTCAAGCACGTGCTGCCGAGCGCGCTCGGCGCGTTGAGCGTGCAGGCGACGCTCGGGATCGGCTTCGCCATCCTCTCGATGGCCGGGCTGTCGTTCCTCGGCCTTGGCGTGCAGCCGCCGACCGCCGACTGGGGCGAGATGCTCGCCCGCGGCCGCCGCTACCTCCCCGGCTCGCCCTGGCTCCTCCTCTACCCGGGGGCCGCCATCTCACTGACAGTCCTCGCCTTCAACCTGCTGGGCGACGGGCTGCGCGACGCGCTGGATCCGCGCGACTGAGCCGGCGGCCGGGCGGCCGCGGCAGCCGCGCGGCCCCGAGGCCCGCTCGGACCACCGGTCGGCGCGAACCGGCGCCCGCGCATCCGGACCGCCCCCGAAGCGGTAGCCTTGCGGCCATGATCCCAGTGTTCGATGGCCACAACGACACTCTCCTCAACCACGTCGAAGACCCGAAGCGCGACTTCTTCTCGCGCCAGGCCGACGGCCACGTCGACTACGTCCGCGCGCGCGAGGGCGGCATGGTCGGCGGCTTCTTCGCGATCTGGGCGCACTCCGCCCCCCTGCCGCACGTGGCCGAGGAGTCCTTGACGGACGCCCCGCCGAAGTCCGCCCCGGCGGGCGCCGTCGACCCGGCCGGCGCCAGGGCGCACGCCGACCGCTGCGTGGCCCAGCTCCTGGCCTGGGACCGCGACCCGCGCTTCCGCCTCGTGAGGACGGCGGCGGAACTCGAACGTGCCATCGACGACGGCGTGCTGGCCGGCATCATGCACTTCGAGGGGGCGGAAGCCATAGGGCCGGACCTGTGCGCCCTCGACACGTACCACGCGGCCGGCCTGCGCTCGCTCGGGCCCGTGTGGAGCCGGCCCAACCTCTTCGGCTTCGGCGTCCCGTTCGAGTTCCCGCACAGCCCTGACATGGGTCCGGGCCTCACGCCGCACGGCCTCGCGCTGGTGAGGCGGTGCAACGAGCTCGGGATCATGCTCGACCTCTCGCACATCACGGAGAAGGGCTTCTGGGACGTGGCGCACACGAGCAACGCGCCGCTCGTCGCCACCCACTCCAACGCCTACGCCGTCTGCCCGTCGCCGCGTAACCTGACTGACGAGCAGTTGGCGGCCGTGCGCGCCTCCAACGGCGTCGTGGGTCTCAACTACAACACGGGCTTCCTGAGCCCGGACGGCGGCTACGCCACCAGCATGCCGCTCGCAGTGATGGTCAGGCACGTCGACCACCTCGTCGACAAGCTCGGCATCGACGGCGTGGCGCTCGGCTCGGACTTCGACGGCGCGACGATGCCCGACGGCGTCAAGGACGCCGCGCACTTGCCCAACCTCATGAACGCGTTGGCCGACGCCGGCTACGACGAGGAGGCCCTGCGCAAGATCGGTTACCGGAACTGGCTACGGGTGCTGAAGCTGACGTGGGGAGAGTGAGCGCGGCTAGCTAGTCGCTGGCCCCGGGGTCGGTGCCGGTAAGCGGCGCGACGCGGGCGCTCGGCTCGGCCAGCGGCCGCCCGAGCGTCTCCGGCACCCCGAACGCGAACCAGGCGGCCGCGCCGGCGCCTAGCGCCCCGATGACGAGCGCCGACGGTCCGAGGCCCAAGCCGCTCGCCACGGCACCCGTGATCAGCGGGCCGGCCACGAAGCCGGCATCGCCGATGAGACGCCACCAGCCCAGGAAGGTCGCGACGGCGTTCTTCGGGGCCAGGTCGGCGCCGAGGGTCAGCATGGTGCCGGCGCTGATACCGTTGCCGAAGCCCATGAGCAGCGCGGCGAGCGTGAGCCCCGTCGCCCCCGTCGTCAGGGGTACGAGCGCCATCCCGACCGCCTGGAGCACGAAGGAGGGGACGATGGCGAACTTGCGGCCCAGGCGGTCCATGATCAGACCGGCTGGGTAGAAGAGCGACATGTCGGCTAGGTACGACACGCTCACGATGAGGCCCACCACCCCGACGTCCAGTCCGAGGACCTGCGCGGCGTACAGCGGCACGAGCACGCGCCGCCCCGTGCGCACGGCCTGGCCGAGGAGCTGCGCCCCGCCGGCGTTGAAGAGCGTCACGCGCACGCCGGCCATGGCGGCGCGGCGCTTGGCGCGCTCCTCGGCGTGCGAACCAACCAGCCGACCGTGCGTCGCGCCACCCCGCGCGCCGGCCGGCAAGGCGCTGAGGAGCAGCACGACCGTCGCCAGGGCGACGGCGGCGTAGAGCATGAAGGGCACGCGCAGCCCGAGCGCCGACGCCAGGAGGCCGCCGACGGCCGGACCCATGGAGCCCCCGAGGCGCGTCAGGCCGCCCAGCGTGCTCATGGCGCGCCCACGGTTGGTGCCGCGCGTGGCCTCGACCATGAACGCGTGGCGCGAGATGTTCCAGATCGCCAGGCCCGCGCCCGAGACGAGCCGCGAGACGAGCAGCCAACCGAGGTTGGGCGCGAGGCCGGCGCCAAGCACGGCCACCGCCAGGATCAGCGTGCCGAGGACCATGGCGTCACGCACGCGCATGCCGCTCACGATCCGGCCCGCGGGGAGGTCGGCGATCAGCGTGCCGATCCCCTCGGCCGCCAGCACGAGGCCGATGACGGCGACGGAGGCGCCGAAGCCGTCCGCGTAGATGGGCAACGTCGGGATCAGCAAACCGTCGCAGATCGCTAAGAGGATCGCTGGCAAGTAGATGGCTAGGAGCATGTGGGCAACGGGGATGCTAACACCGCCCGGTGGGGCGCGCACGCTAGGGTGCGGCGGTCCCCTAGGTGCGGACGGTGGCCGCGTGGGAGCCGGCGCCGACCGCGCGTGCCTTGGCCAGACCCGCCACCCGCACCGCCTGCCGGTACCGGGCGACCAGGTCCTCGGTGGCGGCACCCCATGACCAGCGCTCGGCCTCCGCCCGGCCGGCCAGGGCCAGCCGCTCGCGCTCGCGGCGGTCGGCGATCAACCGCGCGATGGCCGTCGCTAACGCGGCCGCGTCGCCCGGCGGCACGAGCACGCCCGTCTCGCCGTCATGCACGACGTGCGGCAGGCCCCCGGCGTCGGCGGCCACGACCGGAACGCCCGACGCCATCGCCTCCAACGCCGCGAAGCCGAGCGTCTCCGAGGTGGACGGGAAGGCGAACACGTCGCCGCTGGCGTAGGCGGCCGAGAGCTCCTCAGCGGCCAGGAAGCCGGTGAACACGGTCTTCGTGCCGGCCAGGCGCTCGCGCAACCAGGCCAGGGCCGGACCTTCGCCCACGACGGCCAGGCGGGTGCCGGCGGCGGCGAGCCGGTCCGCGGCGTCGGCCAGCACCTCCACGCGCTTCTCGAACGACACGCGGCCCGCGTACACGACGAGCGGCGCGTCCGGCTCCCCGTCGGTCAGGCGCGCGCGCATGGCGGCCGACCGGAACCGGGCGTCGAAGCGCTCCGTGTCCACCGCCTTGCGCCACAGGCGCACGCGCCGGATGCCCAAGCCGCGCGCGAGCTCGACCATCTGGGGGCTCGTGCAGAGGTTCACGTGCGCCAGGTTGTGCACTTCCCGGTCTAGGACCTCGAGGGGCCGGTGCATCAGGCCAAGGCCGAGGTCCTTCACCACCTTCGGGTCCGTGTGGAAGCTGGCGACGAGGGGCAGGCGGGCGCGGCGTGCGAGCACGGCGCCCCACGAGCCGAAGAAGATCGGGTTGATCACATGCACGAGGTCGGGCGCGAAGGCGCACAGCGCGGCCTCCAACCGCGGCGCGGGCAGCGCGACCTTGTGCGCCGGGTACCACGGGAAGCGGACGCCGGGCGCGGACACGACGCGGTGGCCGGCGTGCTCGTCCGGCGCGCCGGGCGGGGCGAGCACGAGGACCTCGTGCCCCTGCTCGGCGAG
>CAUJFI010000157.1 GCA_963170125.1 Deinococcota bacterium
GCGCCCCCGCGGGGGGGCGGTCGGGGGGCCCCCCCCGGCCTGCGTCCGGCGGGGGTGCTCCCCCCCCCCCGGGGGGGTGTCCCCACGCCCGACTGAACCTGAGCAATACACGTCTCTGGCGCTCACCGAGAGGCTATTGAGTTCGAAGCTGGCCGGGGTTCGGTGGGACGCATCGGGACGCCGCCTGATGGCGCCCCGATGGAGAGACGAAGTGGGCTGTGCAAGACCGAGCGGCCAGGAGGCGCACTATTGCCCTGGAGTCCAGGGCGGTCGAGTGAGAGGCTACCACCGCGGGGAGTCTAGATACTGCGTCTAGCGACTTAGGGTATGAGAATAGATACCGTCGCCAGTGTCATCTGGTTGGTTCTGCCTTGTTCGCATCCGGCCTGGGCACTACCAATCCCGGGACCAGATAACGACGCTGTGAGTCGCATGGCAGGATGTTGCTCATGATGGACGGTGGCACATTGCCTACGGCGGAGCGCCCTCGGCATGCCGCCTTGCGTGGCCAGGCAGGTCGCGCGGCCGATCAGGAATCGAGAAGCGCAGGAGTCCAGCCGTCACTAAGATGACCGGCATGAACATCACCGTCTGTCAAACCATGCTCCCCCACGAGGACGACGAAGCCTCCCTCGCCTTCTACCGGGATGCCCACGGCGTCGAGGTGGTCCAGGAGCCCACCGACCAGCCGTATGGCATCCGCGACTGCGCCGTGCGCGGCCCGATGGGTAACTTGGTGCGCATCCGGCAGCTCCCCTAAGCAGCCACTGGCGCGGCGAGCGCGCCTCTACGGAGACGAGATGAGCGAGACGACCCCAGAGACCACCGCGCCGCCGCGCCACCCCGCAGACGGCCACGACCTGATCCGTGTGCAGGGCGCGCGCGAGAACAACCTCAAGGACGTGAGCGTCGCGATCCCGAAGCGCCGGTTGACGGTGTTCACCGGCGTCTCCGGCTCCGGCAAGAGCTCGCTCGTGTTCGGCACCATCGCGGCCGAGTCGCAGCGGATGATCAACGAGACCTACAGCGCGTTCGTGCAGGGCTTCATGCCCACACTGGCGCGCCCGGACGTGGACGTCCTCGACGGCCTCACTACCGCGATAATCGTCGACCAGGAGCGCATGGGGGCGAACGCCCGCTCGACCGTCGGCACGGTCACGGACGCCAACGCCGTGCTGCGCATCCTCTTCAGCCGCCTCGGCGAACCGCACATCGGGTCTTCCCAGGCCTTCTCCTTCAACGTCCCCACCGTGCGGGGCGGCGGCGCCATCACCGTCGAGCGCGGGCCGGGCAAGCCGAAGACCGAGAGCAAGACCTACACGGTCCTCGGCGGCATGTGCCCGCGCTGCGAGGGCATGGGCACGGTGAGCGACTTCGACCTCGCGGAGCTGTACGACGCGAGCAAGTCGCTCAACGAGGGCGCCCTGAAGGTGCCCGGCTACAGCATGGACGGCTGGTTCGGCCGCATCTTCCGCGGCAGCGGCTACTTCGACCCCGACAAGCCCATCGGCAAGTACTCGGAGCAGGAGTTGAACGACCTGCTCTACCGCGAACCCACGAAGATCAAGGTCGAGGGCATCAACCTGACCTACCAGGGTGTTATCCCCAACATCCAGAAGTCGTACCTGTCGAAGGACGTGGAGGCGATGCAGCCCCACGTCAGGGCGTTCGTCGAGCGCGTCGTGACCTTCACGGCCTGCCCCGACTGCGGCGGCACGCGCCTGAACGAGACGGCCTGCTCCTCGAAGATCGCGGGGATCAACATCGCCGACGCCTGCGCCATGCAGATCAGCGACCTGGCCGAGTGGGTGCGCGGCCTGGACGAGCCGGCGGTCGGACCGCTGCTGACGGCGTTGCGGGAGACCCTGGACTCCTTCGTCGAGATCGGCCTCGGCTACCTGTCGCTCGAGCGCACGTCCGGCACGCTCTCGGGCGGCGAGGCGCAGCGCACGAAGATGATCAGGCACCTCGGCTCCTCCCTGACGGACGTCACGTACGTCTTCGACGAGCCGACCGCCGGCCTGCACCCGCACGACGTGCAGCGCATGAACGACCTCCTGAAGCGGCTGCGCGACAAGGGCAACACGGTGCTGGTGGTGGAGCACAAGCCGGAGGTCATCGAGGTCGCCGACCACGTGGTCGACCTCGGGCCCGGCGCCGGCTCGGGAGGCGGCCAGGTCGTGTTCGAGGGCAGCGTCGCGGGCCTGCGGGCGAGCGACACGCTCACGGGGCGCCACTTGGGCGACCGCGCCGCCATCAAGCCCTCCGTCCGCAAGCCCAAGGGCGCGCTCGAAGTTCGGGGCGCCAAGGCCAACAACCTCAAGGACGTCAGCGTCGACATCCCGCTCGGGGTGCTCGTCGTGGTGACGGGCGTGGCCGGGTCGGGCAAGAGCTCGCTCATCCACGGCTCCGTGTCCGGGAGGGAGGGGGTCGTCGCGATCGACCAGACCGCCATCAAGGGCTCGCGGCGCAGCAACCCCGCCACCTACACGGGGCTGCTCGACTCCGTCCGCACGGCGTTCGCGAAGGCGAACGGCGTCAAGCCAGCGCTCTTCAGCGCCAACTCGGAGGGCGCCTGCCCCGTCTGCAACGGCGCGGGCGTCATCTACACCGACCTCGGCATGATGGCGGGCGTCACGACCGTCTGCGAGGAGTGCGGCGGCCGGCGCTACCAGGCGGCCGTGCTCGACTACCGGCTTGGCGGCCTGAACATCGCCGAGGTGCTCGACCTCCCCGCCTCCGACGCCGTCGGCTTCTTCGGCGCCGGCGACGGGAAGATCAAGGCGGCCCACGACATCGCCGACCGCATGGTCGACGTCGGCCTCGGCTACCTCCGGCTCGGTCAGCCCCTCACCACGCTCTCGGGCGGCGAGCGCCAGCGCCTCAAGCTGGCCACGCACATGGGCGAGAAGGGCGGCGTCTACGTCCTGGACGAGCCCACCAGCGGCCTGCACCTCGCCGACGTCGAGCAACTCCTCGGCATGCTCGACCGGCTCGTGGACTCCGGCAAGTCCGTCATCGTCATCGAGCACCACCAGGCCGTCATGGCCCACGCCGACTGGCTCATCGACCTCGGGCCGGGCGCCGGCCACGAGGGCGGCACGGTCGTCTTCGAGGGCACGCCGGCCGCGCTCGTGAAGGCCAGGTCGACGATCACGGGGGAGCACTTGGCGGCTTACGTCGGCGGGTAGAGCCGGCGAACCGGCGCTCCTGTGAGGGCGTCAGAGCCCCAACGCCGCGCCGGTCGCCCGCTGGGGCGCCAGGCCCAACTGGTCGTGCAGGCGCTCGGCGAACAGCCGGTACCGCTTGTGGGCCTCGCGCTTCCTGCCGACGCTCACGAGGGCCGTCACCTGGACCGCCAAGGCGTCCTCGTCGAGCGGGTCGAGGCGCAGGACGTGGTCGAGTAGACCGACGGCGGCGGCGAAGTCGGCCGTCGCCACCGCCCCTCCCGCCGCCGCCTTGAGCGCGGCGAGCACGTCCTCGCGGAGCTGGTCCCGCTCCTCGTCCAGGACGGGCAGGTCGAGGCCCGCCGCCAGCGGCTCGCGGTAGAGGCGGGCGGCCTCGTCGGCCCGGCCCGCCGCCAGGGCCGCACGCAGGGCGGCCAGGTCGCAGACGGTCCGCTCGAGCCCGGCGTCGCTCAGGTACGTCCTCACGCCCCACGGCTCCAGCTCGCGTCTGAGCATGGTCAGTTGCACCTGGAGGTTGTTCTGCACCTTGCGCTTGTCGGCGTCCGGCCACAGCGCCAACCCCACGGCGGCCCTGTCGTAGCCGAGGGCCAGCAACGCCACGATCTCCTTGTGCCGCGGGCTGAGCGTCAGACGGCGCCCGAGCAGCGTCACCTCGAAGCGCCCGAGCAGGTCGACGCGCAGCGGCGGCACCTCGGCGAGCCGGGCCTCTATGGCCTCTTGCCACCCGGCTGCGAGCACCTCGCCCAAGGCGTAGGGCGTCGCCAGCTCGGGCCGGTGGCGCGGCAGCGCCGCCAGCGGCAGCAAGTGCGGGAGCACGCGCGCGCCGGCGTTGGTGCCCGCGATGAGCGCGTCGAGATCGGCGGTGGCGACCAGACCGGAGTCCGGGCCGGTGCCGGCCTGACCGACGGCTCGTCCGGTCGCGGCTTGTCCGGTCGCGGCGCGCCCGTCGTCACCCGCGCCGGCGGCTTCGCGCCCACCAGCCGAACGCCCGCCCGCCGAACGCTCGGCGACCCCGACGAGGTGGCGGGCGGCCAGGACCTCGAGTAGCGTCAACCGCGACTTGGCGGCGTCCGGGTCGGGCAGCGCAGCCCGGGCCTCGGCCGTGCGGCCGAGCTCCGCCAGCGCGAGCGCCCTCTCGGCCGCGGCGCCGATGCCCCGGCACCCGCTCAAGACCTCCAACGCCCTGTCGGCGGCGGCGGCGCGCCGCAGGGTGCGGGCCCACAGCTCACGGATCCGCTCGTCCATCTCGGGGAAGGAGCGCCGCCAGGGCGCGAAGCGTTCGACGATGGCCGGGAACGCCTCGTGATCGCGGCCGAGGGCGGCGCGCTCCGCCGCCGCCATGCACGCGCTCAACCCGTTGTGGCGCCATCCGGCGCGCGCCGCCTCCAAGTGCTCGGCGGCTTGGCCGTCGCCGAGGAGCGCCTTGAGGGTCCCGAGCACCGATTGGGCGACGAGCGCGTTGTACTGGTTCACCGGCGCCTGCATGCGGTGCTGCCGCTCGGACGCCTCGACGTACCCGAGCAGGTCGCCGCGCGTCTCCCAGCGCACCTCCGCGAGCCGGTGCAGCAGGACGGCCAGGTGGTCGTCGTTGCCCTCGACCCCCTCCAGCAGCGCTATGGCCCGCTCCTGCATGGCGCCGACCCGTTCCCAGTCCTGGCGCTTGTAGAAGAACACGCTGGCGTTGGCGAGGAACGACGCGGCCGCGCGCGGCTCGGCCGCGGCCAGGGGCTCGGCCGCGCGCTCCAGGACCGCCTCGGCCTCGGGCAGTTCGTCCGGCTCGAGCTCGAACACGCGCCAACCGAGGGCGATGAGCCGGTGTCCCGCCGTCGCCTCAGGGTGCTCGGCGACGGCGTCGAGGGCCGCCATCGCGTCCGCGCGCCTGCCCGTGACCGACAACGCCCAGGCTCGCGACAACAGCCTCGTGGGCCCGGCCCTGCCTCCGCACAGCTCGTCCCAGCGCAGCATGCCTTCAGGGTCGAGGCTGCCGAGGCGGCCGGGCACCTCGTCGCGCTCGAGCAAGTCGGTCAACTCCGCCAGCAGTCCGGCGCGCGCGAACGCCTCGGCGCGTAGGGCCAACGGCAGCCGACCGGCGTGCTTGCGGGCCGCGGCACCGACCTCGGCGGGGTTGGCGCGGCGCACGGACAGGGCCATCAACTCGTGGAGCCGGTAGCCGGCGGTGATCTCCTGGCTGAAGCCGGCGCCCGCCAGCCCGACGGACGCGGGCGTGGCCGCGCTGGACGGCAAGTACGGGACGGCCGACTGGAACAGCAACTCCTCCCACAGCTCGGGAGGCAGGCTGTGACGCACCCCCACCATGAGCGGCTCGGGCGCGGCTGCGCGGCCAGTGAGCGCGGCGACGTGCAGCGGCAGCGGCCAGCCGCCCGATTCGCTCCACGCCGTCTCGGCCGCATCCTTCGAGCCGAACAGCTGGGCGGCCTCGTCCAGCGTGAAGGCGAGGTCGGAGGCGGTGAGGTGCAAGGCGGTGCCCGCCGTCAGGCCACGCAGCGGCGCCGGCGAGGCCAGGCCGCCGCGACTGGCCAGCAGCAGCAGGCCGCGCGGGTCGTGCACCAGCTCGTCGACGTCAGCGCCCTCCCCCAGATCCTCGAGGACGAGCAGGGTCTCGACCGCCCACAGCGCCCCCCTGATGGCCGACCACGCCGGCTCCCCTGGCAGCTCCAGCAGCTCGGCCAGAGCGCCCTGGACGGGGCGGTCCTGGACGGATAGCCACAGCACCCGCCAGCCGGCGCCCTCGAGCCCTTCGGCCCACTGCGCCGCCAGGACGCTCTTGCCGTACCCGAAGGGCGCCTCGAGCCAGACGGTCCACCCGGGGCTGTCCGGCAACCGCTCGAGGAGCCGCGGTCGCGGTCGGAGCAGTGGGCCGATCTTCGGGCGCTGGGCGAGCATGGCGGTGGCGCCAGTCTAGCCGTACCGCCGTCGCCGCGCAGTGCCGTCGCGGCGACGGCCTACTCCCTGATGCCCTTCGAGACCGCCACTCGTCCCTGCGTGGTGGGGCCCTCACGTCACTTCGAGTAGGTGACCTTCACCGTGCCCTGCGAGGCCCAGTCGTACCAGAGCATCACCTTCTCCGGAAGGTCTATCGCGCCAGGAGGGGGTCCGTCCAAGAAAGCCATGCTGGTGTAGACCGCTACGAGGTACTCGTCGCCGGCGTCCCGGTTGGCGAAGCCGGCAACGGCGTAGAAGTAGGGATCGTCGTCGTGCCGCCAGTCGCACACCCCCTTGTACGACCAGATCTTGTTGTTCGGGTCGGTCAGGTCGATCTCCCAAGTGTAGGAGCTGTTGGCGTAGAGGTAGGCGTTCGGGTTGTTCGGGTGGCCCACGCCGCCGAAGCCGTTGAACTGCACGCTGTACTTCTTGGCGCCGGCCTCTTTGGGTATGTGCAGGAACATGGTGGCGCAGCTCGCGCTCATCCCGTCCTTGAACTCCCCGGCCGGCGTGGAGCCGTACCGCACCTCGAGCCGCGCGTCGATCTCGCGGTCGAAGCCCTTGAGCTCCGCCGCCAACCTGGCGACGGGCTGTTGACCGGCCGGGATGGTCGTGGCGCCCGGCTCCACCTCGTAGACGGCCACCGACACGCCGTCCTTCTGGTTGTCCGAGATGGTATGGGGCGCCCTGACGATGTACCAGACGTTGGAGTAGACCGTGTCGATGGTCGTGCCCTTCTTCGGGCCGTCCGTGAGCTCGCCGTAGCCGCCGGAGGTCGACCAGCGGTACATGAAGTTGCCGGTCACCGGTCCGCGGGTCGAGACGGTCAGCTCGACCTGCGGGTGGGCCTTGGTGAAGTAGGCGAGCTCGGGGCTCAGTGCGAACAGGGTGGGCGAGGCCGTGGCCGTCCACGACACGGCGGGAAGCGCGTCGTTCAGGTCCTTGATGATCGCCCCGACGTCGCCGGCGCTGAGGGCGAGCTGCACGGCGGCGACGATGGCGGAGGCGGAGGCGCGCGACTTCATGCGCGCTTCCATGGCCTCGAAGCTCGCCTTGTTCTTCTCGCTCTCGATCATGGCCTCGACCATGGTCTCGAAGAAGTCCAGTCGGTAACGGTTGTTGGTCGCCAACTCGGTGAGGACGATCTTGACGGCTTCGGCGTAGCCGCCGCCCGCGCTGAGGAAGACGCCGAGGCCGGCAAGGTGCGTGTCGTTGATGGCCTTGAACTGTTGCCGCAGCTTGCCGAGCTTGCTCGCGTCGATGTGGCCGACGCCGCCGAAGGCGAAGGTCTCCATGACGGGCAGGGCGATGTCGTACATGAACAGCTCCAGCGCCTTGTCGCCGATCATCTCGTTCCACCTGCCCCGCTCGGAGGCGAACCTGGGGTCGTCGTAGAGGGGCGGGCGGGTCACGGCGTTGAGGGATGGACCGAGCAGCACGAGCTCGTAGTAGGTGCGCAGCCCGTCGTGGAGCGTGAGCGACAGGCCGTCGCTCACGACGGGGGACCACGGCGACTCCCCCTCGACTATGTCGGTGAGCGCCTGGAACACGCCGAGCGAGCCGGTGGACGGCACGTCGATCGAGGCCGTCAGCACCGGGGGAGACAGGACCTGGTCGTTGCCGCCGCTGTCCTGGTAACCGACCTGGTAGGCCAGCAGCGCCGCCGGTCGACGGAAGCTGTTCTGCGCGGCCACCCCGGCGCCCAAGGGGTTGTGGATGACGGCGGCGCCCGACTGGACCGTTCCGGCGCCGGGTTCGATCACGATGTTGCTCGACCCGGACGCCTGGGGCGTGAGCAGGGCCGCGGGCGAGTAGGCGGCGGCGTTCGCCAGGTCGGGCAGACCACTGCGGGAGAGCGCCATCGGGCGTGGCCCCATCACGCTCTGCCAGGCGAGGTCGAGGGCCTCGGCCACCGTCGCGTCGTCGTCGGTCAGCGGCAGGCCGCCCGCGGCGAACGCCGCCGAGAGCGCGGCCTCGATGTCGCCGACCGCCTCGTCGCTCTGGACGAGGTCCCACAGCTTGGCTTGCGCGTCGGCGGGCAGGACGAAGCCGCCCAACGTGTAGTACAGGAGGACCGCGGCGCTCGAGCGGCTGCTGACGTCCAGCGTGGTCGTCGTCGTCGCCCCGCTCGCCACCGCGGAGAGGACCAAGGCGCCGGCCCTGTCCAGGACGTCTATCTCCGTCGGCGTGTTCCCGATCACCTGCGCCGTGAAGGTGCCGTCGGCGGCGACCGCGAACGAGCCGAGGCCCGTCACGGCCCTGAGGGAGCCGAGCGAGACGGTGGTCCCGGTGGACAGGACGACCTTGCCGCTCACCTCCTTGGCCCCTTCAGGCGGGGGCGGCGTGACCTTCCCGCCACAGCCGACGAGGACGAGAAGGAGGACGATCGACGACGCCAGCGAGCGGGCCAGGGAGGGCGACGCGCTACGAGTTCGGGTCATGCCCGGAAGGCTAGAACCGAGCCTATTAGAGAACGCTTAACGGCCCGGCCCGGCGCGCGGGCTCCGGAACCGCTTGATGTGCCGCGTACTTGGCCGTCGCGAACACCAGCGCGCGGGGCGCCTCGAAGACTCGCTCCAGCACCAACACGGTGTCGCCGTCGAGCCGGTCGGCGATCTCCCCGACCGCCTCCGCATCTAGGTCATGGTCCAGCGGCCGGCGAGGATGGCATCCTAGTCGACGTGACCATAGACCGTTTCGACCTCGCCGCCTGCTCCACGCCCGACCCTTCCGGCCCGAGCCGACGGCTGCTCGTGAAGGAGCCGGGCCTGACCGTGCTCCACCTCAGCTTGGCGCCCGGCCAGGCCATGCCCGTCCACAACCACCCCGGCTGCAACGTCGTCATCCAGGGCCTGGCCGGCGAAGCCACCGTGTGGCTCGACGGCGAGGAGCAGCCGCTCCGAGCGCAGGAACTCGTCCGCTTCTCCGGGGAGCGCATGGTGAGCCCGCGCAACACGTCGGGCGCGCCGGCCGCCGTGCTCATCACCCTGGCGGGGGTGTCCGGCGCCTGAGGCCGCCGGCAGGACCGGGACGCGCTCCTCACCCTTCCCGACCCAGCCGGCTCGCTAGTGACCGGCCACCCCCAACGGCTACGCGCGCCTCATCCGAACGTAGGATGCGAGCCCGACCCTGCCCGGCCTAACCTCGGGGCAAGGAGGCGAAGATGACCTACACGGATGACTTCCAAGACCGGCCGACCAACGCGGGTGCGCCCCTGCCGGACCCGGCCAAGGCGCTGGACGACGCGGCGGTGCGGAGCGCAGCTGCCGCCGATGCGGCCGCTACGGCGGGAGCCGCAGCTGCTGCCGACGCCGCGGCTGCTGCGAACGCCGCTGCTGCGAGCGCGGCTCAGGGCGCCGCCAACCGGGCCGACAAGCACGGCCGCACCTTCACCGAGGAGTTCCGCCTGTCGGGCGAGGCCGTGGTGGCCAAGGTCAAGGAGCTCGTGCGCGAGGGCAACGTCAGGCGTATAGCCATCAAGAACGACGACGGCAAGGTTCTCATCGAGATCCCCCTCACCATCGGCGTCATCGGCACCGTGCTGCTGCCCGTCTGGGCGGCCGTCGGCGCCATCGCGGCGATGGTCGCGAACCTCACCATCAGCGTGGAGCGCAGCGCCTGAACCGGGGCGTCGACCCATGCGGTCGACGCGTGCGCGAGGCTGGGCCGCGCCGGCGCTTCGGCGCGGCCCAGCCGCATGGAGGCGGCTTGCCTGTCGGCGGGCGCGCCGCACCCTCGGGGTGCGGCCCCGTCCATGGCGAGGCGGCGGCTCCCAGCCAGTCGCTCCATGGGTCCCGGGTCGACGTGTGACGGACGCGTAAGAACCGCCCGCCTACACTGGTGGACATGACGCCGGAGTACCAGCGGGACGACCTCACCGGCGCCCTGGCCCGTGCCCACCTGGCCGGCGCCCTTGAAGGCCTTGCCGCCGACCACGTCGCCACCGGCGCGCATCACGCCCTTGCGGTCCTGGACCTCGACCACCTGAAGACCCTCAACGACGTCTACGGCCACGCGACGGGTGACGCGGCGTTGCGGGCGGTGGCGGAACGGACCCTGCGCGTCCTGCGAGGGGGCGACCTACTGTTCCGCTACGGCGGCGACGAGTTCGTCGTGCTCCTACCCAACACGAACCGGGCGGAAGCGGAGACGGTCCTACGTCGGGTCAACGACCAGGTCACCAGCGACCCCGTAGCCGGCGCGGCGTGGGTGACGATCAGCATCAGCATCGGAGCTGCCGCGAGCGACGAGACCGGAGGTCCGGACGGCCTCTTCGAACGCGCCGATGAGCGCGTGCGAAGCGCGAAGCGCGCGGGCCGCAACCGCGTCGTCATCGACGACGCGCAGCGCGCGGTCTCCCGGTTCGAGCTCGCCGAGGCGCGCATCCTCGGCCGCGACGCGCAACTCGCGGTCCTCGACGGCTTCCTGGCGAGTACTGACGGCGCGGAGCGCGTCTTGCGCGTCGCTGCGCAGCGCGGGGCAGGTGTGACGCGCTTCCTCGCCGAGGCGGGGGTGCGGGCTCGCCACGCCGGTCTCGTCGTGCGAGTCCTCGAGGGCGACCAGGCGGACACCAGCGTCCACCTCCGGGCGCTGGCGAGCGCCTACACCAGCGGGAGCCGCCCCGGCGACGCCCTGGAGGACGACATCCGTGAGCGCCTCCGCAACGACGCCGAGGCGCATGGGCTACTGCTCGTGGCAACGGGCGCGCGGTGGCTCGATCCGGCCAGCGCCGGGCTGGTGGCTGAGAGCCTGCGGCGCGGCGGCACCAAGCTCGTCGAGGTCGTGTTCGACGGCGAGGCCTCGGCGTTCGGCGCAGACGGCCGCCTAGAGCTCGGGCCCCTGTCAGAAGCGGACGTGGCGAACTGGCTCGGCGCCGCCCTGGGCGCGAGGGTCGCGGACCAGACGGCTTCCGAGCTGGCGCGGGCCGGCGGCGGCTTGCCGGGCCGCATCGCCCCTCTGGTCCTCGATCTCATGAGTGCCGGGGTCTTGCGCCGGGGCGACACGGACTGGCGCGCGGACCCGGCCAGGCTGCGCGAGCGGCTCGTGGGGCTCCGGGAGGCGCCGGCGGCCAAGGAGACGCGTGGACGGGCCCCGCTGGAGCTCCCGCGCTGGGAGGCGCCACTCGTCGGTCGAGCCCGGTGGCTCACCACGGCGGCGCCGCTGGCACGCGATCAGCCCCTGGTGACGCTCGTGGGGCATGGGGGTTCCGGCAAGACGAGGCTGGCTGCCCAGCTGGCGCTCGACCTCGCCGCTGAACGGGAGCCGGACGCGCCGGACGGTACCTACTGGGTGGACCTGCGGGCGGTCGACTCCGCCGCACGGCTGCCGGCCGTCATAGCAGAGACGCTCGACCTACAGCGCGTCGACGACGTGGAGGCGCTCGCCGAGCGCCTGGGCAGGGCGCGCATGCGGCTCGTGCTCGACAACGCCGACGCGCTGGCCGACGAAGCCGGGGTGCTCTCGCGACTGCTGCGGCGCTCACCCGGCCTGCGACTCCTCGTGACCGCGCGCGGGCCGCTGCGCATCGTGGGGGAACGCGCCATCGAGGTGCGGGAGCTGGCGGACGCGGCGGCGCAGGAGCTCTTCAGGCAGGGCATGCGGCGTGTCGGGGCGGATGACCCGACCGACGACCAGCTCGCCGAGCTGGCCGCGGCCGTCGGGCGCGACCCCCTCGCCATAGAGCTGGCCTCGGCCTGGACACGCCTGCTCTCGCCGGCGGAGCTGCTCGACGCGCTCGAGCAGCGCCCGGGCCTCCTGGCGAACACTCCGGAGGGGAGGCCGCAGCCCCTAACCGAGCGGTTCATAGACGCCACCCGCGGGCTCATGAGCAGCGCCGAGCGGCAGGCCCTCGGGACGCTAGCCCTCGCCCCAGGTGGCTTCCTGGCGGAGGACGGTCGGGCGGCCTCCGGCGCGTCCTCCTTCTTCCTGCTCGCCCTGCTCGAGCGGTCGCTCGTGCGCCGCGAAGGCGAACGCTACACGGTCCACGCCGTCATCGCCGAACGCTTCAGGGCCGGGCTCGAGGACGAGGCGGCCGCGCGCGACGCGGTGGCGCGCGCGTACTCGGAGGTCGCGCGGCGACTCAACGGCCTCCCGAGTGCCGAGCGCACGGCCCGCGGCTTCAAGCGCGTGGACTCCGAGAGGGCGAACCTGGAGTGGTCCTTCACGTGGTTGGCGTCCCGCTCGGACGCGCGGGCCGCGTGGCCTCTCGCGGAGCTCCTGCGCGGCTACTTCGACGTGCGCGGCTACTACCGGCAGGGGGCCGAGCTGTTCCAGCGCCTCGTGCCAACGTTGGCGGGCTGCGACGACGCGGAGCTCCTCGGCTGGGCGCTCGAGGCCGTCGCGCTCTACCTCATGCGGCAGGAGGAGCCGGCGAAGGCCAGGGACAAGATCGGGGAGGCCATCGCGCTGCTCGAGGCCGGCGGCCGCACGCGCACGCTGAGCATGGCCCTGAACACCGCCGGCATCGTGGCCAGCCTCGAGGACCGTCTAGACGACGCGCTCGGCTACCTACTGGCCGCCGCCGAGATGCGCGCCGCCATGGGCGACGGGTTCGGGGAGGCGCAGTCGCGCGGCAACGTCGCCTTCCTGCTGGCGGGAACGGAGCGCTTCGAGGAGGCGTTTCATGCCCTCGAAGCGGCGGCCGTGCGTTACCGCGAGGTCGGTCACGAGAGCGGTCTGGCGCTGGCGCTGGCGGGTATGGGCAGGCTGGCCAGTGAGCACGGGTTGCGACCGCACGCCGAAGCCCTTGCCCTCGTCAAGGAGGCGCAAGCCACGGCCGAGCGGCTCGGCTTCGCCCACGGGGCGCGGACAGCCGCCACCGACGCGGCGAACATCCTCCTGCGGCTCCGGCGCCACGATGAAGCCGTCGCGGCGCTCGAGCGCGCCTGCCATTGGGCGCGCATCGAGGAGAACGAGGCCGCCGGGCGAAGCCTGCGCGAGCAGCTGGCGCGGGCACGTGCCGAGGCGGGGCTCGCCGAGCGAGAGGGGCTGCTGCTCTAGGCGCCGACCGCCACGCGCGTGGCGGTCGCAAGCGCCTCCAGGACGTCGGCGACGAGGTCGGTGGCCGCCTCGACGCCGATGGACAGGCGCACCAGGCCTTCCGTGACGCCTTCCGCCTCGAGCATCGCCTTGGGCAGGTGCCCGTGGGTCGTCGACGCCGGATGGCAGGCGAGCGAGGCGACGTCGCCGAGCGACACGGCGTTCTCGAACAGCTTCAGCGAGTCCAGGAACGCCGCCGCGGCCTGCCGCCCACCCTCGAGTTCGACTGACACCATGCCCCCGAAGTCGCTCATCTGCCGCGCGGCCACCGCGAAGCCCGGGTGGTCGGCGAAGCCAGGGTAGTGGACGGCCAGCACGCCGGGTCGCCCGCGCAGGGCCTCGGCGACGGCGCGCGCGTTGCGGCAGTGCGCCTCCATGCGCAGGTGCAGCGTGCGCATGCCGCGTAGCAGCATGTACGCCGCGTGCGGGTCGAGGGTAGCACCGAGCTGCCTCAGGCCCATGCCACGCACCTCCAGCATGTGCTCGGCGCTCCCGATGACGACGCCGCCGAGCAGGTCGCCGTGGCCGCTCAGGTACTTGGTGGCTGAGTGGACGACGATGTCGATGCCGTGCTCGATGGGCCGCGTCAGGTAGGGCGTGGCGAACGTGTTGTCCGCGACGCTGACGAGCCCCGCCTCCCGCGCCACCCTGGCGATGAGGTCGAGGTCATGGACGCGCAGGTTCGGGTTGGTGGGTGTCTCGACGTAGAGCATGCGCGTCCTCGGCCCTATCGCTCCTGCCAGTTCCTCGTCGGTCACGGCCCGCGTCGCGACGCCGAAGCGGCTGAGCAGGTCCTCCAGCAGGCTGCGGGTGCCGCCGTACAGGGGCCCGAGGATGACGACCTCGTCGCCCGCGCGCAGGAGGCTCAGGAGCACGGCGGAGATGGCCCCCATGCCGGAGGCGAAGGCAACGGCCGCCTCCCCGCCCTCGAGGGCAGCCGCCTTCGCCTCGACGGCTCCGACCGTCGGGTTCCCGACGCGCGAGTAGGCGTTGCCCGCCACCTCGCCGGAGAAGATGGCGGCGCCGCGCTCCGTGCTCCCCAGCACGAACGTGCTCGTCTGATAGATGGGCGTCGCATGCGCCATGGTCGTCTCGTCGTGCCCCTGCCCGGCGCGCACGGCGCGTGTGGCGAAGGCCTCGCCTGCGGCTGTCCTGGTCATGGGACCAGTCTACCGGCGCCCGCCCCCGCTGGGCCCCAGCGTGCGGGCCAACCGGGAGCCGGGTCGCGCGAAGTGCGTGTGGCAGCGCGTAGCGGCGACGGCTCACCTGGTCACCGACGCGCCGGAAGCGTACAATGCCGCATCTGGAATCGGTTGCGGGCTTGCACCCGCGGACCTCTATACCAACACCTAGGGATGGTGGATCGACGATGATCGAAACCGCGCAAGAGCTCCTCAACTACGTCGGCGGCAAGTGGCAACCCTCTCGCTCCGGCACGCACCAGGACGTCCGCAACCCGGCCACGGCCGCCACGATCGCCCGCGTCCCGCTGAGCGCCAAGGCGGAGGTGGACGAGGCCGTCAGGGCCGGGGTGGCCGGCTTCAGGCAGTGGCGCGAGACGCCCGTCATCGACCGCATCAAGCCCCTCTTCAAACTCCGTGACCTCCTCATCGCCAACCTCGACGAGTTCGGCCGCACCATCACCAACGAGGCCGGGAAGACCTACGGCGAGAGCGTCGCCGAGATGCAGCGCGGTGTCGAGAACGTCGAGGTGGCGTGCGGCGCGCCGTACATGATGCAGGGGAGCAACAACGAGGACATCGCCCATGGCATCGACGAGCACATGATCCGGCAGCCGCTCGGCGTCGTGGCCGCCATCACGCCCTTCAACTTCCCGGGCATGATCCCCTTGTGGTTCCTGCCGTACGCGGTGGCCACCGGTAACTCCTTCCTCCTCAAGCCGAGCGAGAAGGTGCCCATGACGACGCAGCTCCTCTTCCGGCTCCTCGAGGAGGCCGGCTTCCCGGCCGGGGTCGTCGGGCTCGTCAACGGCGGCAAGGAGACGGTCGACGCCATCCTCGACCACCCCGACGTCAAGGCCGTGTCGTTCGTCGGCTCGACCTCGGTCGCCAAGTACATCTACGCGCGCGCCACGCAGAACGGCAAGCGCGCCCAGTGCCAGGGCGGAGCCAAGAACCCGGCCGTGATCATGCCGGACGCCGACATGGAAATGTCCACCCGCATCATGGCCGACTCCGCCTTCGGCTGCGCCGGTCAGCGCTGCCTGGCGACGTCGGTCGCCATCACGGTGGGTGACGCCAGGCAGGAGTTCACGGACCGCATGGTGGCGGCCGCCGAGTCGCGCACGGTGGGCTACGGTCTCGACAAGTCGACCCAGATGGGTCCCGTCATCTCGGCCGAGTCGAAGAGCCGCATCGCCGGCCTCATCGAGAAGGGCGTCAACCAGGGCGCTCGGGTGCTCACCGGCGGCGCCGACGTCGACGTCGACGGCTTCGCGGACGGCTACTTCGTGCACGCCACGTTGCTCGACGACGTCACCCCTGGCTCCGACATCGCCAAGACGGAGGTCTTCGGGCCCGTCCTCTCCATGATGCACGCGACCTCCCTCGACGAGGCCATCCAGATGGTCAACGACCGCGCCTACGGCAACCAGGCCTCCATCTTCACGACCTCGGGCAGCGCCGCCCGCCAGTTCCGCCATCAGGCGGTAGCCGGGAACATCGGCATCAACCTCGGCGTCGCCGCGCCCATGGCGTTCTTCCCCTTCAGCGGCTGGAGCGAGAGCTTCTTCGGCGACCTGCACGCGCAGGGCGCGCACGGGATCGAGTTCTTCACGCAGACGAAAGTCGTGGTGGAGCGCTGGCCCGAGCACTGGAGCCGCACGTTCTGAGTCGAGCGACGTGACCGCGGGCGAGTCAGCGGCCGCGGTCACGCGATCGGTCCGAAGAAGGCCCCCACGCCTCGCCTGCGAGTTCCCCGGTTGCGCGGCCCCGGATGTTCGGTGGGGTCTCTAGTCCGAGGACACACGCTGGGACCCACTGGAGGAGCATGGAGCACCACAAGCTGTCACTCGACCAGTTGCAGGACTCGTTCTCGGAGATCCATCCGCGCTACACGCCGAACGAGGCGATCGTCGAAGCCGAGCGTTGCCTCTACTGCTTCGACGCGCCCTGCATCAAGGCCTGCCCGACGAGCATCGACATCCCCACCTTCATCAGGCAGATCGCGAACGACAACCTGACGGGCGCGGGCACGACCATCCTCGAGTCGAACATGATGGGCCACACCTGCGGGCGCGTCTGCCCCGTCGAGGAGCTCTGCGTCGGCGCGTGCGTGCTCGGCAGGGAACATAGGCCCATCGCCATCGGGCGCCTCCAGCGTTACGCCACCGACCACATCTTCGAGAACGACATCCAGCCGTTCGACCTCGTAGCCGACACGGGCAAGCGCGTGGCGATCATCGGCGCCGGCCCCGCGGGCCTCAGCACGGCGGGTGAACTCGCCAAGCGGGGCATCCGGGCCACCGTCTTCGAGAAGCAGGAGCTGGCGGGCGGCCTCTCGACCTACGGCATCGTCGTGCTCCGCGAGCCTACGAACGTGGCGCTCGAGGAGGTCGGGTTCGTCGAGAAGCTGGGCGTGACGGTGCGCACGGGCGTCGAGGTCGGGCGCGACGTGCTACCGGAGGACCTCCTGCGCGAGTACGACGCCGTGGTGCTCGCCGCCGGCACGGGCCGCGTACCGCCGCTCGGCGTCCCGGGGGAGGAGTTGGAGGGCGTGGTCGAGGCCCTGCCCATGATCGCGGCGACGAAGCTGGCCGACAAGGACGGCACGGAGGCGCTCACGCGCATCCGGGTCGGGAACGAGGTCATCGTCGTCGGGGCCGGCAACACGGCCATCGACGCCGCCACCGTCGCCAAGCGCCTCGGTGCGGAGCGCGTGACGATGCTCTACCGCCGCGGCCGCGAGGAGATGAGCGCGTACGACCACGAGGTGGCGTTCGTCAGGGCCGAGGGCGTCGACATCCGCCTCCTGACCCAGCCCGTCGAGGTCCTCGGGGAGGGCGGGAAGGTCACCGGGGTGCGCTGCGTGCGGATGCGCCTGGGCGACCCCGACGCGAGCGGCAGGCGCCGCCCCGAGCCCATCCCCGGCAGCGAGTTCGTCCTCCCGGCAGACCAGGTCATCAAGGCCATCGGCCAGGAGAAGCTCGTCGCCCTCTACGACGCCGTGGGCGTGGAGCACGCCTCGGGCTACGTGCGCACGGACGGCGAGCTGCGCACGAGCAACCCCAAGGTCTTCGCCGCCGGCGACTGCGTGCGCGCCACCGGCCAGGCGCTCACCGTCACCGCCGCGGAGGACGGCAAGATCGCGGCGCGCGCCATCGCCAGGCAGCTAGGCGTGGCCGAGCCGGTCCCCGCCAGGGACGACACTCGCGGCCGCTTCCTGCACGCCACGGTCAACGAGTTCGGGAGGATCCATGGCTGACCTGACAACCAACTTCGCCGGCGTCGTGAGCCCGAACCCGTTCTGGCTCGCGTCCGCGCCGCCGACGAACTCCGCCTACCAGATCAACAAGGCGTTCGAGTACGGCTGGGGAGGGGCCGTCTGGAAGACGATCGGCGACCCGGTGCTGAACGTGTGCAACCGCTACGGCCAGTTCGAGTACGGCCACCGCCGCCTCATCGCCATCAACAACGTCGAGCTCATCTCCGATCGCCCGATCGAGGTCAACCTCAAGGAGATCCGCGAGGTCAAGAAGCTCTGGCCGGACCGGGCCGTGGTCGTGTCCGCGATGGTCTCGTCCAACGAGGCGGCGTGGCGCAAGGTCGTGCAACAGATCGAGGACGCGGGCGCGGACGCCATCGAGCTCAACTACGGCTGCCCGCACGGCATGAGCGAGCGCGGCATGGGCGCCGCCGTCGGGCAGGTGCCCGAGTACTGCGAGATGATCACGGGCTGGGTCACGGCCGCCGCGAGCATCCCGGTCATCGTGAAGCTGACGCCCAACGTCACCAACATCATCCCGCCCGCTCACGCCGCAGTGAACGCCGGCGCGGACGGCATCTCGCTCATCAACACCATCAACTCCATCACCGGCGTCGACCTCGACAGCCTGGAGATCTTCCCGAACGTCGGCGGCAAGGGCAGCCACGGCGGCTACGCCGGCCCGGCCGCCCGGCCCATCGCGCTGCACATGCTCTCCCAGGTCGCCTCGGACCCGAAGGTCGCGGCTTCCGGCATCCCGATCTCCGGCATGGGCGGCATCGAGACGTGGCGCGACGCCGCCGAGTTCCTTGTCCTCGGCTCGACCAGCATGCAGGTCTGCACGGCCGTGATGCACTACGGGTTCCGCATCATCCACGAGCTATGCGACGGCCTTTCCAACTGGCTCGACGAGAAGGGCGCCGGCGCCATCTCCGAGTTCGTCGGCAAGTCCGTGCCCCGCATCGGTCACTTCGGCGACTTCGACCTGTCGTTCAAGACGGTCGCGGTCATCGACGAGGAGAAGTGCATCCAGTGCAACCTCTGCTACGTCGCGTGCGACGAGGGGGCGCACCAGTGCATCGACCTGACCAAGGACGGCGTGCGCGTCGACCCCGAGACGTACTCCGGCGCCGAGCTGCTGCAGCCGAAAGTGCGCGAGGAGGACTGCGTCGGCTGCGATCTCTGCAGCCTCGTGTGCCCGGTCGACGACTGCATCACCATGGAGGAGCGCCCCCGCGAGCGCGACAGCTTCACCTGGAACGAGCTCGTTAGGACGCGGCCGGAAGTCACGACCGACTGGGACGCCATGGTCGCGTTCCGTCGGGAAGTGGGTATAGAGATCCACTGAACGGCCCAGCTGGAGCGCCTCGGCGCGCCGACGCGCGCTTCCCCACCGGCGCCATGCGAACGCCGAGAAAGGACGAAACGTGAGCCTGCTGATCAAGAACGGCGAGATTGTGACGGCGGCCGAGCGCATGCACGCCGACATCTACTGCGAGGGTGAGACCATCACGCGCATCGGTAAGGGGCTGGACGCGCCGGCGGGCACGCGGATCATCGACGCGGCCGGCAAGTACGTCTTCCCCGGTTTCATCGACCCGCACGTACATATCCATCTGCCGTTCATGGGCACCCTCACGAAGGACACGCACCGTACGGGCAGCCAGGCCGCGCTCGTCGGCGGCACGACCACCTACATCGAGATGCTCGCGCCCAGCCGGCACGAGGACCTCATGGCCGGCTACCGCCTCTGGAACGAGCTGGCGGAGGGCAACAGCGCCTGCGACTACACCTTCCACATCGGCGTGTCGAAGTACGACGCCGGGGCCGAGGCGCAGCTGCGCGAGATCGTCGCCGACGGCATGACGTCCTTCAAGGTCTTCCTCTCCTACAAGGGCTTCTTCGGCGTGAACGACGAGGAGCTGTTCCGCACGCTCACGCTGGCCAAGGAGCTGGGCGTCATCGTCACAGCCCACTG
The DNA here is from genome assembly GCA_963170125.1 of Deinococcota bacterium. GTDB lineage: Bacteria > Deinococcota > Deinococci > Deinococcales > Trueperaceae > JAAYYF01. The sequence continues at coordinate 19,591 of CAUJFI010000157.1, forward strand.
CGAGAACGATGAGCTAGTGGCGCAGCTGCAGGCGCAGCTCCTCGCCGCCGGCCGGACCGGACCGGAATGGCACGAGCCGTCCCGGCCGGAACGGGTGGAGGCCGACGGCACCAACCATTTCGCGACGTTCCTGGAGATCACGGGCGCCAGGGGTTACGTGGTGCATCTGAGCTGCGCGCCGGCGCTGGCGGCGGCGCTGGCCGCCAAGGAGCGCGGCGTCTCCCTCGCCATCGAGTGCGTCGTGCCGCACCTCGTCCTCGACAAGACCTACGCCGAGCGCCCCGATTTCGAGGGCGCCAAGTACGTCATGTCGCCGCCCCTGCGCGACAAGCGCAACCAGAAGCCGCTGTGGGACGCGCTCGCCGCCGGCCTCGTCGACACGGTCGCGACCGACCACGCCCCCTTCGACTTCAAGGGCCAGAAGGAGATGGGTCGCGGCGACTTCACGAAGATCCCCAACGGCATCCCGACGATCGAGGACCGCGTGAACCTCCTCTACACCTACGGCGTCAGCCGCGGCAACCTCTCCCTCGAGCGCTTCGTCAGCGCCGCGAGCACACGGGCCGCCCAGCTCTTCGGCCTCTACCCGCGCAAGGGCACGGTCGCGGTGGGCGCGGACGCCGACCTCGTCGTCTACGACCCGAACTACCGCGGCCGAATAAGCGCGACGACCCAGGCGATGAACGTCGACTATTCTGGGTTCGAGGGCGTCGAGATCGACGGGCGCCCGAGCGTGGTGACGGTGCGCGGGGAGGTCGCCGCCATGGACGGCAAGTTCGTCGGCGACCCGGGGCGCGGCAAGCTCCTCAGGCGCACCCCGGCCGGCTGAGGCGACCCAGGTGCCCGAGGCCCCCGTGATCATCGACGTCCAGGACGTCAGCAAGCTTTTCCGCGTCGGCAAGGTCGAGGCGGTGGCGCTGCAGGACGCCAACCTGCAGATCCATGACGGCCAGTTCGTCAGCCTCATCGGCCCGTCCGGCTGCGGCAAGACGACGCTGATGCGCCTCGTCGCCGACCTCATCGAGCCGACGAGCGGCCGCATCACCGTGGCGGGCAAGTCGCCCAAGGAGGCGCGAGCCGCGCGCGAGTACGGCTACGTGTTCCAGGCGCCCGCCCTCTACGACTGGCGCAACGTTCTCGCCAACGTCATGCTCCCGCTCGAGATCATGGGGTGGCCGAAGGGCGAGCGCAGGGCCCGGGCCGAGGAGATGCTGCGCCTCGTCGGACTCGAGGGCTTCCACCGCTCGTACCCGTGGCAGCTCTCCGGCGGCATGCAGCAGCGCGTCTCGATAGCGCGGGCCCTCGCCTTCGACCCGAAGCTCCTCCTGATGGATGAGCCGTTCGGGGCGCTCGACGAGATCACGCGCGAGGTCATGAACTTCGAGCTCCTGCGGCTCTGGCGGCAGACGGGGAAGACGGTCGTGTTCGTCACCCACTCCATCGCCGAGGCCGTGTTCCTCTCGTCGCACATCGTCGTCATGACGGCCAGGCCGGGGAGGATCAGGGAGATCATCGAGGTCGACTTGCCTTACCCCCGCGACCACGAGACGCGCGAGTCCGAGCGCTTCTTCGAGCTCACCACGCGCGTGCGGGAGGCATTGCGGCTCGGCAAGGAAGGCGAGGGCGCGGTCGGCGGCGCCGCCTCCGTCGGCGGCAAGGGGGCCGGCGGGCCCGCCAAGACCCTGGCCAAGGTCGGTTACTGACGTGGCGCGCGAAGCGGCGGACGGAGCCCGGGCGCCCGCCTGGCGCCGCGCGCTCTCCGGCTGGGTACCCCTGGCGGTCGTGCTCGCCGTGCTCGTAGCGCTCATGTACCCGGTCGCGCTGCTGCTCGGTCTCCCGCTGGCGCGCACGCGCATGGACAACGTGGCCAACTGGGTGCGCGCCACGACGACCCCCAAGCCCTTATCGGCGGCGCCCGCCGACGTCGGGGCGGGCGCGCCGGCCGGCGCGCAACTGCGATTCGGCGGCGCCGAGAACCTCACCACGGCGCGCTCCGTGCTCGTCTACGGCGACCGACCAGTGGACGCCACCTACGACTTGCTGGACGGCGCCGCGCACTTGCGCGACGCGGTGGCGGGGCCGCTCCTCGAGTGGGGCGGGGCGTTGACCGGCCCCCTCGACGCTCGCTCCCCCGGCGACGCGGACACCCCGGCGGATGTGGCGACGGGAGCCGGTGTCTCGGAGGGCGTCGCCGGCCACGTGTTCGCCCTGCCCGCGGGCCGGTGGGAGGCCCTCTACTTGGGCGGCCGCCTGCTGGTGCCGGGCGCCGACGACGCCATCGAGCGCCCCGACGGCGTGCTGGCGACGTTCACGTTCCCGGAGGCGGAGACCGGCCCCGTCCTAGTGAACGGGCAGTTGCTCCTCGAGGGCGAGGGCTTCGAGGGGGACGGGAGACGGATCGAGCTGCGCTCGCCCGCGCCCTTCAACGCGAGCGTGCGCCGCGTCAGCGGGGACTACGCCGTACTCGACGCGGCGGCCGGCACCATCGCGTTGGCCGAAGCGAGCGCCGAGGCGCCGCGCGTCGCTACGGCGACCCTGGCCGTCGTCGAGCGCCTGGTGGGGGAGGTCGACGGCGTCAACCGCGTCTTCCACTTGCAGCACGCCCCCCTCGTCGAGTCCGACGCCGGGAGGCGCATCATGCTCGAGGACGTCGAGCTCTCGCCCGCCGCCGAGAGGCCGGCTGAACGCGTCGACGGCGAGCGCAAGGCGTTCACCTTCACGAGCGACCGCGGCGTCGTCACGGTGAACGGGGCCGAGGCGCTGGAGGGGCGGGACTTCGGGCGGGCGGGGCCCGTCGTGACGTTCACGGTCGCGCCGCCGAGGAACGCGGCCCTCAGGCAGTACCCCGACTACGTCGTGAACGACCCGGCGACGGGCGTCATCACCCTGGCCAAGCCGCCGGCGGCGGGCAGCCGCGTGTGGGCCGCCACCTACACCTACTACGACCACCCGGCCTGCGGCTCGAGCGAGATCGAATGCTTCCTCTCGATGCCGCAACACCCCATGCCGTTCCCCCACTGGATCGCGAAGCGCATCCCCGCGTTCCTGACCAACTACCCGCTCTCCGACGCGCGCAACGTCGTGCGCGCCACCCTGTACACGGCCGGCGGCACCCTCACGGCGCTCGCGTTCGGGGGCCTGCTCGGCGTGCTCCTCGCGATCGTCTTCGTGGGCATCCGGCCCCTCGAGCGCGCGCTCCTCCCCTGGGTGATCGCGTCGCAGACGGTCCCGATCATCGCCCTCGTCCCCGTGCTCCTGCTCCTGCTCGGCAACGCCGGCGTCACGGTGCAGACGAGCCTCGTGCCGGCCGCGCTGATCGGTGCGTACATAGCGTTCTTCCCGGTGACCGTCGGCACGGTGACGGGCCTGCGGTCCGTCGACCCGTTGTCGCTCGACCTCATGAAGAGCTACGCGTCCTCACCACTCCAGGTCTTCTGGAAGGTGCGGTTCCCCGCGGCGGTGCCCTACCTGTTCGTGAGCCTCAAGCTCGGCGCGGCCGCCGCGCTCGTGGGCGCGCTCGTCGCGGAGACGGAGTCGAACAACCGCCTGGGCCTCGGCTACGCCATCGTCGGTCAGGTGCAAGCCGGCAACGTCTCCGACGTCTGGATACTGCTGCTCATCTCCGCCGCGCTCGGCATCGGGCTCGTCGCCCTCGTCGGCCTCCTCCAACGCTTCACCGCGCCCTGGGAGCGCCGCTGATGGCCGCGCGCGTCTCCGGCACGCGCCCCGTGGGCGCCGTGTTCGCCTGGCACCCGCACGTGCCGACGCTGGTCATGCTCTGCGTCGCAGCCGCCGGGCTCTTCGGACCGTTCGTGACGGGGGGCGGGGCGAAGCTGCTGGAGGGCGGCGGGCTCGCCATCGGCTGCCTAGCGCTCTTGGTGGCGGCCTTGGTGCCCAGCGGCTTCGGCGGCCCCTGGGCCGTGCCGCTGGCCACGCCCCTCGCCGTGTCGGCCGCGTTCCTTGCCCTTCTCGCGCAGCGCGGCCTCGCCGGCCCGGCCGGCTGGGGCTACTGGCTCACCCTTCTCGGGTCGTTGGCGGCCGCCGCCACCGCTGCGGGGCGCGTGAGCGTCATCGAGCTCGAGAGCGACGCACCCAGGTGGCAGCACCGGGTTCAGCGGCTCGTGCCGGCCGCCACCGTCGCCTTCCTCGTCCTCCTGGCCTGGGAGGGCCTGGTCGTCGGCTCGCGCGTGCCCAAGGGGATCTTCCCGCGCGTCTCCGACATCTGGCTCGCCTTCCTCGGCACGTGGCGCGTGCTCCTGGCGGACGCCTACCTCACGTTCGTGAAGGAGGTCCTGTTCGGCTTCGCCGTCGGCCTCACGCTCGGCTTCCTGGTGGGCAGCGCCATCGCGTTCAGCCGCTTCTTGCAGCGGGGCTTCCTGCCGCTCGCCACGGCGTTCGGGGCCGTGCCCATCGTCGGCCTGGCGCCCGTCCTCGGTCGGGCCCTCGGCGTCGACTGGGAGTCGAAGGCGGCCGTCGTCGTCATCGTCACGTTCTTCCCGGTCGTCCTCAACACGGTGCAGGGGCTCACGCTCGTCGACCCGCTCAAGCTCGAGCTCCTGCGCTCCTACGGCGCGCGACCCCTCACCGTCTTCCTCAAGTTGCGCGTCCCGAACGCCCTGCCGTACGTCTTCAACGCCCTGAAGGTCGCGGTCGTCGTCGGCGTCGTTAGCGTCATCGTGGCCGAGTTCCTCATCCCCGGCCCGCCCAACGGCCTCGGCCAACGCATCAGTCTCTCGGCGCACCGCGGGGCGTTCGACATCGTGTTCGCGGCCATCCTCGTGTCGAGCCTCATCTCCATGGCCCTCTACTGGGCCGTCGGCCTGCTCGAGCGGGCCTTCACGGCATGGCACCCGTCGACGAGGGGGTCATAGAGTATGTGAACGCTCAAGGCCCTTCGCGTCGGACAGGCTGTAACCTCGTAGGAAAGCCAATGGGAGGTAACGAATGAAACGGATGATCCAAGCACTAGCCGCGCTCCTACTCTTGCTCGCGCCGGTGGGGCTCGCCCAGAACCTCATCCCCATCAACTTCCAGTCGAAGTGGTTCCCACAGGCGCAGTTCGCCGGCTACTTCGTGGCGCAGGACAAGGGCTTCTACGCGGAAGAAGGCCTCGACGTGACGGTGCTCGACGGCGGCAACGTCAACCCGACCGTCGCCGTGGCGTCCGGCAACGCCGACTTCGGCACGGACTGGGTGGCCAACATCCTCACGCAGCGCGACCAGGGCCTCGAGGTCGTCAACATCGCCCAGATCTACCAGACCTCCGGCTACCGCCTCGTGGCGCTCAAGAGCTCCGGCATCGAGACGATCGCCGACATGGCCGGCCGCAAGGTCGGCGTCTGGGCGTTCGGTAACGAGTTCGCGGCCGAGGCCGTGTTCGCGGCCGCCGGGCTGACCTCGAACCTCGACCCGACGGTGACCAACCCGGACGTCGACGCCGTCGTGTACGCCTTCGACCCGTCGCTCGTGTTCCCCAACGAGGTGGACGTGGCGAGCGCCATGACCTACAACGAGCTCGATCAGATCATCGGCCTCGGCTACGGCCTCGACACCCTCTCGATCCTCGACCCGGCTAGCATCGGCGCCGACCTCCTCGAGGACAGCCTCTTCGCCACGCCGGCCACGCTCGCGACCACGAACTTCAAGGGCTCGGGCCTCACTGGCGCCGAGGTGGCGCAGCGTTTCCTGCGCGCCTCCATCCGCGGCTGGGAGTACGCCGTCGCCAACCAGGACGAGGCCGTGCAGATCGTCCTCTCGCACTGCGGCGACACGTGCGCCGGCTCCGGCAGCCGCCAGAGCCCGCTCATCCACCAGACCTGGCAGATGGCCGAGGTCGCCAAGCTCGTGAAGCCGACCGCCGACACGCACGTCGGCGCCCTCGACCGTGCCGCGTTCGAGCGCTCCGTCAAGCTCCTCGTCGAGGTCGGCCTCATCAAGCAGGCCTACACTTGGGAACAGGCGGTCGACCCGAGCATCTACGACGCCGTCGACTGACCTTCCAGTTCGCTGAACTCTTCGGCGCGCCGGCCCCCGCTGTGGGGGCGGCGCGCTCCTGTTGGCGCCGTGCCTGCGTCGCGTGGTCTGGTGGGTGGGCCGGCGGAGTGTTCCCGGAGTATGCCGTAGCGCTAGCGTAGGCAGTA
>CAUJFI010000158.1 GCA_963170125.1 Deinococcota bacterium
GACCCGACGAGCGGTACAACCTCACCGCCTCGACCTTGAACTCCTCCGAATACCTCTTAGCCATACCCCTAACCTCCGCACTTCTCACCCTCATGAGGGTGAGAAGCAAACACGTGGTCCATCATACCGGGCTAGCTCTAGTAAGTCAAACTTGGTCGACGCAATTCGGTTGCTCACGCTTCCATTGAGCGGTAGGCGAGACCGTTACGCTGAAGAAGAGGACGTGAGACGCGGAGACGTAGAACATTCGTTTACCCTTCGCGCCTCGTTCCGGGCACTAAGCGATACAATGAAGGGGCTCCTGATTGCGGCAGTCCCGGATCCTAAGGCAGATGAGGCGGTTTTCGGTTTTAGGTTTACCGCGAGGTCTGAGGAGTTTCCACGAGGACGATCTGAGTATTGGGCGGGAAAGTTCGACACCAACGAACCTGAGTCCGGCTCCACGGATCTGATTCGACATGTGTATCTGCCTCCGCTTCGCGATGCTCACCAAGCGCTCGGGACTTCGAGCGGTACCAGGGTCATGTCCCTATTCCGCCACTTCATCCCGAAAGATCAGGAGGACGCCTTCCTCGCTAGTCTTGGCCGCAGCAACGATCGGCCGGAACTCCTAACGGCGATCAACTCAGAGATCGACGGAGCGTTGGCGCAGTTGACGGACGGAGTTCGAGCCCAGACCGCATCCCTAGACTTCGCTGAGGAGTCTCTCGTAGACATCGCTCGTGACCTTCGCTTTCGCATGTCTGATGCCGGCATAGAGCCCGAGGACATAAGAGCTTCCGGTCTTGGGTACTCAAACCTGCTGTACATGTCAACAGTTCTCGTTGAGTTGACACGGGCTAGGGAAGCCGACTTAACGATTTTCTTAGTTGAGGAACCTGAAGCTCACTTGCACCCGCAGCTTCAGACTCTTGTGCTTGATTTCCTCCTTGAGAAGGCCCAGCAATCTTCCGAGCGTCATACAGATCCTGGCCATCCAGAGGGCCGAGTGCAGGTCGTAGTTACAACGCACTCTCCAAACTTGACATCGTCCGTGTCACCAGTTCATCTCGTCGTGGTCCGCAGTGTGAAGCCGACAACAAATGGAGCTGAGCAAGCGATTGCAGGTTCTGTGTGTGTGCCCATCGCTGATCTCGGCCTTCATCAAAAGACGCTCGATAAGCTTGGTCGCTACCTAGACGTGACTAGATCAGCGCTGTTGTTCGGCAGGAGAGTCGTTTTAGTTGAAGGAATTGCAGAAGCCCTACTCCTTCCTGCTTTGGCGAAGCACATCGTCCTGAAGGATCAGCCCATGGAACTGCGTAGGTTCCGGGGGGCGGTAATAGTGCCCATCGGCGGTGTTGACTTTCTACCCTATGTTGAAGCGCTCTTGCGTAGCGCGAACGGTGCTCGGATAGCTGACAAAGTTGTTGTGATAACTGATACTGACCCGAAAGTCCCTGGCAACCGGAAGGCGGACTTGTTGTCTTTAGCCGCCGAAGTAGGGGCGGGGGAGGTACTCAGAGTCTTCACCAACACGGTGACTCTGGAGTACGAGCTGATGGCGGCGGGAAACGACGCATTGCTGAAGAGTGCATTTCTTTCCCTTCACCCACGGTCGCACCAGTCTTGGGTCGCGCAGATAGATAACGTGGAGGAAACGGGCCGTGCCGCTGCATTCGTTGATTTGCTAAGGGATAAAGATACGCGAAAGGGAGACTTTGCTCAGGCAGTGGCCTCGTTGGTAGTGGAAGGTGCCGAGTTCCAAGTTCCGGCTTACCTCGAGTCGGCGATACGCACGGCCTCAGAAGCTTAAGGCGCCGGAGTGGAGCTTACGCGGGAACAGGAGTGCTTTTCGGACTTCGAGGAAGAAGTCTTCTTAGAGGCGTGTCCTGGCGCAGGTAAGACCAGGTCGATAATCGCCCGCCTTAAGAGGATCGGACGCAACTTGCCGCCGAGGCGAGGAGTGGCGATACTCTCGTTCACGAATTCCGCCGTTGATGAATTCAGAGAGCGATGCCGCAGGGCCGGCGCCGACAAGTATCAGAGGCATCCAAACTTTATTGGGACCTTGGATTCTTTTGTACGTCGCTTCATAGTATTGCCAACGTGGCCAAGTGACCAGGCTGAGCATCCTGTCGTCTTGAACAGTTGGAGCGATCTCGACGTTGAGATTCGCCTAGTGGGCGCCGACGCCTTTCGGGGAGGCGGAGTCAGCTTAGACAGATTCGATCCTCTGACCGGCGAGATTGACCCTGAGGCAATCGGGCATACCGGCCTTCAGAGCCATGTACGGCAACACAAATCTACATACGAGCGGCTGGCTCAAAGCAGGCGTAGTGCGTTAATCAGGTCCGGATATATGAGTTCGGAGGACGCACGCCGGTGGGCAAATTCAGCCATCCAGGATGAAACTGTTGGAGTAGCGCTTGGCCGCGCATTGGCCTCTCGTTTCCAGGAGGTAGTGGTCGACGAAGGTCAAGACTGCAACCCGCTTGATCTGGCCTTACTGGAGTGGCTGCGCGGCTTGGGCATTCGGATGACTTTCGTTTGCGATCCGAATCAGGCTATCTATGAGTTTCGAAGTGGTGATCTAGCGAGTATTCGCAGGTTCCAGGATAGTTACCCCTTGGATTCGCGTATGCTTTTGACCGGCAACTTTAGGAGTTCACAGGCGATTTGCGGGTTAGCTGCTACACTGCGAAGCGACGGTCGGCTAGACCAACCTCGAGGCGATAGTAGTAACGCACCCTATCCCGTCGTGATATTGGCGTATCAAGGAGTGCAGCTGAACTCCATCATAGGTCAGTCCTTCATAGAAGAAATGAATCAGGTAGACATCCCAATCCACTGCGGGATGCTCCTCGCCCACTCTAGGACGGCGGCGAGTCAGGCTGCAACGGGGCTGGCGGCCGGAGACGAAGGCGGGAATTCGCGGATAGCTTCGTTAGCACGATCCGTTGCTGGATACTGGGGCGAGCGCGCGACGCCTCGTTCGAGGGAGGCGATTCTTCAGTCTATCGAGCGTCTTCTGCTCGACTTCACAGGCAAAAGACAAGTAGGGGAGCACACGAGCCGAGTAGTGGCACGACACAGGATGAACAGACGCCTGCTTCGAAGGCAGGCCCTTGCTCTACTTCTCGGGCTTCCAAGACAATGTGGCGAGTCTGATGAGGATGCGCAAGCCTGGGTTGACATAGCAAAGGAGTCGCTGGCTAGGCTTTCTCTCGAGCCCAGTGAAGGCGTCTCTATCGGCGCGTTCTTGCGGAGGCCCCCGAAGAACGTTTGGACGCGATTGCTGCATGGGCAAGACGTCCCTTACATTCACCACGGGACAATTCATGAGTCAAAGGGGCATGAGTTTGACGCAGTGTGTGTAGTCCTGCCTCCGGACCGGGCGCCGGGCAACCGGACGAGTACGCTGTTAGGTGAGTGGGAGCGCCGAACCGATAGCGAGGCCAAGCGAGTCGTGTACGTAGGGGTGACGCGGGCACGCTATCTTGGTAGCCTCGCGGTACCTGTAGCGCATGTCGACAAGATCGTTGCGATACTCGAAACGGCGGCAGTGCCTACTAGGTTGCGCGAGATTTAGAAGACTGCACAGTCGAGTTTGCCCCAGCGTATAGTTTGCGGAATTGGCTGCCCTTCGGACAGTCGTTGGGCAGTGAGAGCCAGTGGACTCCGTAGTCTCAGCCGCAGGAAGGCTCACGTCTACTAATAGCGCATCAACCTGGACTACGGGTTAGAGCCGTAATGCAGATTCTGGCGAGCTGGATTTGTCAAATTAGATCAGAATCCGCGACTCACTAAACTAGCATTTGTAACGGACGCTTCGCGGCAACGTAGATCGAGGGCCGAGATGTTGCATCAGGGCAGAAACGGCGATACACGGATGGTGAGGACTCTCAAAACCTGAGAATGGAGGATGTGCAGTGGGCCTTGACCAGAGTGTTGAGGAAGCCATTGACGAGATACGGTCTCTCGCGACCGAGAGGCTCACGCAGACTGAGTGGTACGAAGCCACCGTACTTGCGCTTTCAGTGCTTCACGACACCGTCGGCGGGGGTCACCCCGTATTACAGGAAACGCTAGAAGCGCTGCGAGGAGGGGATGCCCTCCGGGCTCTTGCGTCGGCGAAGGCGGTTGTGAAGCTTTTTGATGGTGGCAGACTAGTAAGCCCTCGGCTCGCGATTGCCCACGAGTTGGAAGGGGACATACTGGAAATCGCGCAGCAGCAAGTCGGGCGTGCGGAAACAGCCGCTTCCGGTGACGCCAGAATATTGCATCTTGCAATCGCTGCGTTTCTTGCAGGAGCCGCGCTCGAAGACGCGTTGCGGCGGTTGTGTAATGCCAACAATCTGACCTACGACCATGGCCGGACTACGATTGCGAAACTGCAGACCGCTCTGTATCAACCGTTGAATGGCATAGAGGTCATATCTACCTCAGACACCAAGCAGATCACGGCTTGGGCAGACACGAGGAACAAGACAGACCACGGCAAATTGGCTGACCTCACGCTCGCGGAGGTCCTGGCAATGGTCGTTGGGGTGCGAGGTTTTCTTGAGCGCCGTCTGCCGTAAGCAGTCTGTCAAGCAACGTGGAAACCCAGGTGGCTGCAGCTCACCTGTCAGCATGAGGGCAAACGTTGGGGGCGGAGGCAACCTTTCTGAATTGTGCCGGTCCGGTTCGCAAAGCGTCGTGAGGGTGCTGACGATACGGTGTCAAATCGACCCATATCCGTGGTGACAACTGTGAGATGCGTTGATGCCATCCCTGGCAGTTCCTCCCATGTGTCTTTGCTAGCCGGGGAGGTCGGTTGTCACTACGGCCAATCAGGATAGCTATAGCTGGACTCAGCAGGCGGACTGAGAACTTGTTGTGTAGGATCCTAACGGCACGTTTCGGCTATAAAAAACCTGATAACTCGTCTTATCAGACTCTGCTAAACTCCCACCATGAGACCGGAGATCGAAGTCGCCCGCAGCACCGACACGCTCGCCCGCGCCGAGTCTTGGGCCGCGCTGCCGCCCGAGGAGCTCAAGCGCAGAGCCGCCAGCGCGGCCGCTAACCGCGACGCCGAGCAGCTCTGGGCCCTGACCGAAGCGTACCTCTTCCTGCACGGTTCGCGTGGCGCCAAGGTCAGCCGGCACACGCTGCGCACGTACCGGCGCGGCGTCCTCGACCTCGTCGAGGCCTGGGCCGGCGAGAACCTTCTGCGCCCGAGCCGTGACGCCGGCGTGGTCTACATGCGGCGCCTCGAGGCGGGGCCGCCACAGGTCGCTCCGCAGCCGCCCGGGGCCCAGCGCGTACTCGACGACGCCAAGGCCGAACCGCTCAGCCCGGCGTCCTTGCAGGTGAAGCTCGCCGCGGCTCGCACGCTCTACAAGGCCCTGCGCTGGTCGGGCGCGACGGAAGCGCGCCCATTCGACGACGTCAGGGTCGCCAAGGACCCGACGCCGGCGTGGGAGAAACGCCGCCCTTACACGGACGACGAGGTCGAGGCGCTACTGGAGTTCGCCGACCCGTCCGAGAAGGTCGTCGTGCTCCTCGGCGCTCACGCCGGCCTGCGGATCTCGGAGATGACCGACCTCAGGTGGACCGACCTCGACCTGGAGCGCGGTCAGCTGCGCGTGCGCTCCGGCAAAGGCGGCAAAGCCGCGACCGTCAGCCTCACTAAGCGCCTCAGGGACGCGCTTTCTGACCTGAGGCTCGTCGATATGTCCGGCCAGAACGGCAAGAACAGACAACGAGACTCGGGCCTGGTGCTGCCTTGGGCGGCTGACCACGCCAGGCGGAGGTTCAAGCGTGTCTGTGCTCTGGCCGGCGTGGAGTATGCGAGCGCGGGCGTGCACGGCCTGCGCCACGGCGCGGGTACCCGCTACTACCGTCAGACGGGCGACCTCGGTAGGGTCGCGGCCCATCTGCGGCACGCGGACATCCAGACCACGCGCATCTACGCCAAGATCAGCGCGCAGTCCATCGGGGAGGACATCGAGGACTGGTGAGGAGGGCCTTCCCCGCTCGCCGCGTGCTCGACGCAGTTCGCGAAGACTTAGGCGGTCTTCCCTGCCGACCCCGTGCTCAACTGAACCGCCGCCTGGTCATCGCCCCCCACTTGCCCCTGCTGCTCTTGATCTTGAACATGGCCAGCACCCGCACGACGGCCAGCCACTGGCGGTAGCCGAGGTTCTCGGTCATCACGGCGATGAACAGCCGGTAGCGGTCGCCGGTGCTCTTGGGCGAGTGTGGCAGCGTCTGGTCGAGTGCGGCGCTGGCGAGGCCGACCAGGGTGCCGTAGCCGACGGAGAGCGCCAGGAAGGCGCCTACGAACGGCCAGTCCAAGGTCCCGAGCACGGCCATGAGGATGATGGTCAGGTAGCCGGAGACCTCGAGGACGGGCGAGAGGCCCTCCACGTACCAGGCGTACGGCAGCGCCATGCTGCCGATCAGACCGTAGCTCCTGCGGAACAGCATGCCGCGGTGCGCCCACAGCGCCTCGAACAGGCCGCGGTGCCACCGGTCGCGCTGCCTGGCAAGCACCTTGGCTTCCTCCGGAACCTGCGTCCAGCACACCGGGTCGAGCATGAACTCGATCCGGTACGGCAGTTTCAGGTCGCGGAAGTGACGGTGAAGCCTGATCGTCAGCTCCAGGTCCTCGCCGACGGTGTCCGTTCGCAGCCCGCCGACGCTCAGCAACGCGCTCCGACGGAAGATCCCGAACGCCCCTGAGACCGAGATCAGGCAGCCGACCTGGCTCATGGCGGCCCGAGCGGTGATGAACGCGCGCAGGTACTCGAGGAGCTGCCACCGAGCGATGAAGTTGCGCGGCGTGCGCGGCCGCACCACCGCCCCGTCGACCACGTCGGCCTCGTTCACGACCCTGATGGTGCCCCCGAGCGCCACGAGCGAGGGTTCGTCCAGGAAGCGCGTGCCTGCGCGCTGGAGCGCTTCGGGATCGATGAGGCTGTCCGCGTCCGTGAGCACGACCACGGGATAGCGCGCCTGCTCGAGGGCCGCGTTGAGCGCGTCGGCTCGGCCTCCGTTCACCTTGTCGAGGACGAACAGGTTGGAGCGCGTCCTGCTGCGGTACGCCGTTCGCACGGTCGTATGCGAGGTGAACCGCCGGGGGCTCGGCAGGCACGGGACGAGCTCGAAGGCTTCCGCCATCGCCGCCATGGTGCCGTCCTTGGAGCCGTCGTTGGTCACGATCACCTCGAACTCCGGGTAGTGCATGGCGAGCAGGCTCTGGAGGCTCTCTACGATCGTCGCTTCCTCGTTGTAGGCCGGGATGAGGAAGCTCACGGGCAAGTAGGTCGCGGAGCGCATGAGGACCTTCTCCTCGAGGGTCGAGACGCGCCGCTCCCGCTGCATGCTCGCCCTCGCGGCGAGGACGATGGCGGCCGTGTTGCCGCCGTTGATGACGAGGAAGGTGAGGAGGACGAAGAGCTGTAGTACTTCCGACAGCGACACGGCTCAGTCTCCGCTCGAGGCGTAGGTCGCCGCCGGCTTGGAGGTCTCGAGCGCCGCCGGCGCGCGTCGGGAACGCATGAGGCTGGCGATGTCCATCGCGAACGGGTCGCGGTGTGACGTCGCGCAGCGCTTGAGCAGCGCCTCCCCCGTGGAGCCGCACGCCGTGAGCGCGGTCGCGGCCGCGAGACGCACGTCGAACGCCTTGTCGGCCAACAACTCCCACAAAGCGGGCAGAGCGCGCTCCGGGGTGGCACCCACGAGGGCGTGCGCCGCCTGGACGCGCACGCCTGTATGTTCGTGCCGCGTGGCCTCCACGGCCGCTTCTTCGGCGGCCTCGTCCAGATGCCCTAGACGGGCGAGCGCCTTGAGGGCGGCGGACAGGACCTCGGCCTCGACCGCGCGCCTGGAGCCGCGGTTCGAGCCGAGCCACTGGGACACGACCGCTCCGGCCTCGCTCGTGCGTGTTATCCCGACGGCGTCCAACGTGGCTGCCCTGACGGCCTCGGGCGCCTGACGCCCGAGCAGCGTCGCCGCCAGCCACGCCTGATGGCGGCCGGTCGTCGCCATGGCCGCGGCGAGGAACGCTCGTGAGCCGTACGGTTCACGAGCGGAGGCGGCATGCGCCACGATGGCGGCGACCACGTCGCGGCCGAGCGGCTCGGGAACGCTCTGCGCTCCGAGCACACGACAGGCGCCGAGCAAAGCCGCCTGGGCGACGCGCGGTTCCGGGCTGGTAGCCGCCTTGCGGAAGAGGGGCATGGCGGCGGGCACGGCGGCCCAGGCCAGGCGCTCGAGAGCGGCGGAAGCTCCCGCGGTCGACCCGGTGCCTCCGGCTGCCGCGATGCGTAGGTCGTTCCCGGTCACGCCGGCGGAGTCGAGGGCCGCGCGAAGACGGACCGCCTCGCGCCCCTCGATTTCCTGCATGAGGAGAGAGGCCCCTTCCGAGGCCGCGACCAACTCGCCTTTCGCGACCGCCGGTGGCTCGCCACCGGCCGCTACCGCGCTCCACGTCCTCAACCATGCCTCGGTGCGCTTGGACGTCCGTTCGGCGCCGAGCTGCCTCGCGGCGAACAAGGACAGGTGGGCGATGGTCATGAGGCCGAAGGCTGCCCCGACGCCGGTCATGGCCACGACGAGCGAACGCCAGGAGACCGACTGGTCGGCACCCGTAGTGCCGTACCTGAGTAGGAGCGCGCCCATGGTGATGGCGACGGTGGTGGAGGCGGCGAGTATCAGGACGAAGATGACGATCAGCTTCGCCCGGCGCATCAGATGGCTTCGAGGGTCGCTGTTCCGTTCGTTGCCGGCGAGTAGCTTGGGCCGACCGCGTTCCCGTCGCCGAGGCGGTCGGTTCCACTCGCCTGGTCGACGGCCCGTGCCACGCGCGCCACGAGGCTGCGCATGTCGAGCGGCTTGGCGACGATGTCGATCGCACCGGCCGCGAACGACTGCTCCACTTGCTCGGGTCCAGCGAGGTTGCTGAGCATGATGACGGCAGCCCCGCGCTCGACGAACTCCCTGGCGTGGTGCAGGCCGTTGCCGTCGGGCAGGTAGACGTCCAGGACGACGGCGGCGGGAGCCGGCCCCTCGGCGAGCGCTCCCTGGACCGAATGGAGGTCCTCGAACTCGGTCGTGCGCCAGCCCGCCCTCTGGAACGCGCTCCTTGCCAACAGCCGGATGGCGGGGCTGTCGTCGACGATCCAGACCTCTGGACCAGGGATGGTCTCAGGGGCGTGCCGCGCGTGGGCATCGCCGTAGCCGGTCACCGTGCCGTCCGTCGCTAGGAGTATGCGTTTGGCCCCGGCGACGCTGGCCAGCCCGGCGACGTAGGCGTCGTTGCGGGTCGCTACGAGCACGAGCTCCGCCCTCTCGCCACCGTCGCGCAGGCGCCCGAGCACCTGGGCCGGGTGACGTCCGTCGCGCAACCTCGGTAGGTTGGCGTCGACTACCACTAACCTTGGCAGTGTGAGCCGCGCTTGCGCGACTGCCGCCTCGCCGTTGGCTGCCACCACCACGTGCCAGCCCGCGGCGCTTATGGCACCGCATATCCCTTGCTGATCCCGCCCCCTGTGAAGCACTACTAGCGCGGTTGCGCCCCCATCGGCCGCCCGAAGGTCCCGATGCATGCGAAGAAGGATAGCTGTGGCAAAGAACGTCGTGTGGGGCGAAACTCACTTGCCAAGCGCGGGGATGGCGTGTAGGACGGCGTTCATCGGTACGTGCCGATGGTGCCGGCTCTCACGCGGTACGGCTCCTCGTTCTCCCCTACTTGCAGCAGCAGGCTGCCGTCGGCAGCGATGCCGCGGGCCACGCCCGTCAGACTACGGTTGGGCGCGGGACCAGCGACGCCGTCCGCCTGTCCGGCGGAGGCGGAGATCCCGCCGAGGGCGACGGCGTCCTCGACGGTGACGAGCTTGCCGAACAGCCAGTCGCGGGCGGCGAACCGGCGGCGAAGGTCGTCGGGGAGCGACTCCGACGCCTCGGCGGTCAGCTCCAGCGCCGTCTCGACGCCTTCGAGCACGAGGTCTTGGACGGCCGCGCGCGTCAACACGCCTGCCAGCGCCACCGAGCCCGGCGGGATGGGGTTGTCGACGTTGATGCCGATCCCGATGAGGAGGTGACCTTTGGCCCGCTCCACGAGGATGCCGCCCAGCTTCTTGCCGCGGTAGTAGAGGTCGTTGGGCCACTTGACTGCGCACGGGGCGCCGGCGCCTGCCAGGGACTCCGCCACGCCGACACCGACCGCCAACGGGAGCAAGGGCGTGGGGCCCACCCCTGGCGGCTCTGGAACGGCGAAGGTCGAGTAGGAGCCGCCCGCGCCGCTACGCCACTCGCCTCCCCGCCTGCCCCTGCCGGCCGTCTGAGCTCTGGCGCGGACCACCACCCACGCGACGTCTTCGCCCCCCGCGAGCCGGCGTTTGAGAACGTCCTGCGTCGAGTCGACGACGGCGTGCTGTTCTAAGCGCCAGGCGATCCGCCGGCCGGGACTCATCGGACGGACAGCGTGCCCGCTCGCTGAGCCGCGCTCGGCTCCGGCTCCTTGCGCACGCTGAAGACGCGTGAGACACCCTGCTCCGTCGTCACGCCCCAGATGGCCTCGGCGATCTCGAACGTCGCCTTCTGGTGGGTGATGAGGACGAACTGCGTCCCGCGCTGGGCGAGGCGCTCGACGAAGGAACCGTAGCGACGGATGTTCGCCTCGTCGAGCGGTGCGTCGACCTCGTCGAGGACCGCGACCGGGAGGTTCGCCCCGTCCGCCGAGAGCAGGGAGAACAGGAAGGCGAGCGCCCCCATTGTCCGCTCCCCGACGGAGAGCAGGTGCAGCGACTGGGTCTGCTTGCCTGGCGGTTGCAGGCGGATGCGCAGTCCGACCGGCCGCGCTCCTTCCGCCTCGACCTCGATGCCGCCGCGACCGTCGTCGCCGAACAGTTGGCGCACGTGGCGGCCGAACGCCTCCTGGAGCCGATCCACGGCACCCCCGAGGCGCGCGGTAGTCTCCTTGTCGATCCGTTCCAAGGCCGCCTGGAGCTCCGTCACGGCGAGCGTCGCCTGGACCGCCTCGACCTCCAGGTTCTCCAGCCGCTCTTTCGCCTCGGCCAGGTCGACCACCGCCCGGTGGTTGACGGCGCCGAGCGCCTCGAGCTCCTCGCCGACCTCGCGGAGACGTGCCCTGGCAGCGCGCTCGCTCGTGTCGAGCGCCACGAGGCCGTCAGGGAAGTCCCGCAGCTCCTCTTGAGCCAGCTCGAGCGCAGTCTCGCGGCGGGCGGACTGGACCTTCGCCTCCTCGAGCTCCTGGGCGCGCGCCGCCTGCGCCTCGGTCGCGTGAGTGAGGGCCGTCTCCGCTGCTGCCAGGTCCGCGCGCGCCACCGTGAGGGCGCTCTCCTCGGCGTCGAGGTTCGCGGGGACGGCCGTCTCGGCGAGGTCGCGCGCGGCGCGCGCCTCGGTGAGCTCACGCGCCAACTCGGCCTCGCGTTCGGTGTTCGTCATGAGGACAGCGCGCAACTCGCTCGCGCGCTGGGCGCCAGCGGCGAAGCGCGCCTCGGCATCGAGGTAGGTGCGCCACCGCTCCTCGACGAGGGCGGCGGCCTGCCTGGCCGAGCTCGCGGCGAGCTTGCGCTCGGCCGCGAGTGCCCTGACCGCCTCTAGGTCGCGCGCGGCGGCCGTGAGGTCGGCCTCAGCGCTCGTCAGGGCCAGCGCGAGGGCAGCGACCGACCGCCCTTCGTCGCTCCCCGCCTCCGTGGCCCCGAGCGCCGCGGCCTCCCCGATCAGCCGCTCTCTGCGCGCCTGCAGGTCGACGCCGAGCCGGTCGTGCCCCGCGTGCTGCTCCCGGGCGGCCGCGAGCGCCTGCGCGGCAGCCCGGTTCTCGTCCGCGGCCGCGCGCTGTTCGTCCAGGAGCGACCTCAGGGACGCCTGCGCGGTCGTCAACCGTGCGGCGCTCGCCTCGCTGGCCGCGGTCGCGGTGGCCGCGGCGGCCTCCGCCTCTTCAAGCTCGGCGGCCGCGCCGAGGACCGTGGCGTGCTGCGAGCGCTTGCCGCCGGACATGGCGCCCGTGGCCTCCACGACGTCGCCCTCCAGCGTGACGAGGCGCGGGCGTTGCGCTTCTTGCCTCGCGATGGCGGTGGCGTCCGCCATGGTCCCGAGCACCACGGTGCCCCCGAGGAGGTTCTCGAACAGGACCCGGTAATGGGGGGCCGTGCTCACGAGGTCCAAGGCGGGAGCCACCACGCCCCGGCGCGTCGCGAACGGTCCGTGGCCGCGCTCGGGCTGGCGCCGCAGCAGGTCGAGGGGCAGGACGGTCACGAAGCCGCCAGCGCGCCGCACGTGGGCGATGACGGCCTCGCCGGAGTCTGCGTCCGTCACGACGACGTACTCCGCGCGCCTGCCGAGGGCGCCCGCGATCGCTTCCTGGTACTCGGGTGCGACCTTGACGAGATCGGCCACCGCCCCCAGCACTCCGGGCAGGCCGGAGCTCAGGGCGTTGCGCGGGCCTTGCGCGAAGCCACGGCGGGCCTCGAACGCCGCCCGGCTGCGGCTGGCCGCGCGGCCGCGGGAGACCGCCTCCGCGCTCAGGAGCGCATGCTCCTCGTGAGCTCGCGTGAGCGCCGCCCGCTGCGTCTCGACGTGCGCTTCGACGCGAGCGAGCTCGGCGGCGGCCGCGGCCTGGCGTGCGACGGCCGCCGGCAGGTCGGCGAGCTCCGTGTCGGTCGCCAGGTCGGCGAGCTGCTCGTTCACCCTCGCGAGCTGGTCCTCGATGGCCGAGCGTGTCGAGCCCAGCGCCGCGGCCGCCCTCTCGGCCTCGGAGTGCTCGGCGCGCCGCCGTTCGAAGGCCTGCCGCTTCGCGCGGTCGAGCTCGAGCGCGGAGGCGAGCGCGGTCTCCGCTTCGCGCTGCGCCGCGAGGGCGGTCTCGACGCTCCTGCTGGCGGCGTCCGGGGACTCCTCCGGCTCCGTCGGCGGCATGGCCGCCTCGATGCTCGCGAGCTCGCCACGCGCGCGCACTGTCTGATCGGTCAGGTCGCCGACGCGCTCCGTGAGGCGGGCGAAGCGCTCCTCGGCGAGCCTCAGGTTGCCCCGCCGGTACTCGAGCTGCGCCGACGCCTCGCGGTACCGCTCCTCGGCGGTGTCCCGCGCGACGGCCCCGGACCTGGTCGCAGCCCGCGCCGCCTCGAGCAGTGCCCGCCCTTCCAGGATGGCGGCCTCGAGCAGGGCACGTCGCTCTTCCAGCTCGCGCAGCTCGGAGCGCAACGTGCTCACGCGGACGGCGGCGAGCGTGTAGCGCAGCGCGAGCTGCTCGGCGCTCAGGCGGGCGTGCTTGGCGGCGTCTCGCGCCTCCTTCTCCAGCGCCGCGCAGCGCGCCGCCAGCTCGACGAGGACGTCCTGCAGCCGCGCCAGGTGCTGCGTGGCCGTAGCCAGCCGCGCCGAGGTCTGCTCCCTGCGGCCGGCCAGCCGGGCCACCCCGGCCGCCTCGGCCACGTACTCCAGGAGCTTGGCCGGGTCGGCCATCAACACCTGGCTGACCTCGCCTTGCCCGATGATCGCGACGCCCGAGCGCCCGAGGCCGCTCCCGGCTAGCGCGTCCTCCACGTCGAGCAGCCTGGCGTTGCGGCCGTCGAGCTTGAGCCGGGTGGTCCCCTCACGGTCGAGGCTGCGGTAGACCTTGACGCTCCTCGCGCCGTCCCTGAGCTCGACCTCGACCTCGGCGAGCCCGACCGAGCGCTTGCCGCTGGCCCCGTGGAAGATCAGGTCGGTCTTGTCGGTAGCGCGGAACTCGCGCGCGCGGCCGCCGCCGGTCGTCCAGCGCAGCGCATCGATGACGTTCGACTTGCCCGATCCGTTCGGACCGATGATGGCGGTGACGCCCGGTGCGAACTCGATGCTCACGCGGTTGCCGAAGCTCTTGAAACCCTGCAGCGTCAGGGACGCCAGTCGCACTGCCCGTACCCTTAGCCTTCGCCGTTCATATCGGCGGGCTGCTCGTCGCCGGCCTCGTCGTCCGGCATGGCGAGGGCGCGGCTCCTCAGGGCGTCGAGGCGGTCGCGCAACTGCCCTTGGATGTTCGTGATGCGGCCTTCCATCGAGGCCTGCAACTCGTCGAGCCGCTGGCGCAACCTGATGATCTCCTCGACGCCGGCGAGGTTGACGCCCAGCTCTTGCGTCAGGCGCCTGATCTCGCGGAGCTGCTCGATGTTGCGCTGCGAGTACAGGCGCGTCTTGCCGGCGCTGCGGCTCGGCTCGATGAGCCCCTTGCGTTCGTAGAGTCTCAGCGTCTGCGGGTGCATGTCGACCAGCTCCGCGGCCACGCTGATGACGTAGAGCGGCTTGTCCTGGTCCACGGCGTGCGGGTCGTCCTTGCCGTGCCCTCCGCCACCAGAGGCGCTTGCGGCTGCCAGTAGCTCGTGTATGCGAATCCTCACCTGCGCTCGCCTCCTTGCGTCAGCTTACGCAACCAGCGGCCGGCGGCGCGAGCCGCCCCTTCCAGCCACGCGGTCTCGAGGGTCAGCCTCAGGTCGCCGCTCACGCCTTGGCCGATCAGGCCCATGCCTCGGACTACGACCGTGTCGCCTGCTCGGCTGCCCCTCGGGACGGTGAGGTTCACGCCATCGAACTCGGCGTCGGCGCCCCGTGCGGCCTCGATGGGCGTGAGCGTGAGCCGGCCGACCACGTCGAGGCCGCTCGCGCTCGCGCCCTGAGGCTGCGCCCAGCCCACTTGAACCAGCACGTCACCGGGCGGGTTGCCCGGCTCGCCGGCGCCCGCCAGGCGCAGCTTGCTTCCCAGACCGGCCCCGGCGGGCACCCTCACGCTCAGCCTCGCCCCCGCCCGTCGCATCCTCCTGCCCCCGCAGTCTGGGCAGACGACCGTCGCGCTCTGAGGGGTGCTCGTCGCCTCGAACGGCCCCGGTGACCGGCCGCCCACCTTGCTCGCGTCCGCCCTGCCGGTGCCCTTGCACGTCTGGCAGACGCTCGGCCCGGGGACGGTGATGGTCGCCTCCGTGCCGCCATGCATGGCGCCGAGGCTCAGCCCTAGCTGCACCTCGTACGTGCGTCCAGCCACCATGCCGGCCTGGCGGAGGACGCCGGACATCATGCCGAAGAGCATGTCGAACACCGCGTTGCCGGTCTGGGGCACCCCGCCCCTTCCACCCCAGTCGACGTGGATGTCGGCGTCGCGGAACACGTCGCGCCAGTCGACGTTGCTCGTGTCGTGACGGTACGTGGCGGGTTGCTGCGCCCCGTACCTGTCGTAGCGCGCGCGAGCGTCCGGGTCGCGCAAGATGGCGTACGCCTCCGAGACCTCCTTGAAACGCTCCTCGGCCTCGCGGTCACCGGGGTTGCGATCCGGGTGGTACTGCAGCGCCTTCTGGCGGTAAGCCGCTTTGAGCGTGTCTGATGATGCGTCGCGCTGGACGCCGAGGACCTCGTAGGGGTCGCGAAGGGTGCGGCTCACTCCGTGAAGCATACATTGCTTGAGCCTCTAACACTAAAGTCTGGATGGCGGGCGGGGCGATGCTATCCTGACGTCGGCCGGATGCGTTCGGGCGCCTGAGCGCTAGGGACCGCCTCGGTCCATAGGGCCGCGCGTGAGCCGCGCCCTCGGCCAGGAAGGGTGGTGATGGGTGAAGCTCACCTCTAGGAAGGTCGCGGTGGCCCTGAGCATCCTGCTGTTGGCGCTAGGTGCCACGGCGTGCCGCAACGAAGCCCAGAACCGCATCCGCCGCAGCATCCAGGAGTACACCGCCCAACGGATGTACATAACGGTCTATTCGTACGACGGCAAGGCCGTGTTCACCGGCCTCGTTGACGGCAAGGTCACGCGCTCCGGCAACGCGAGCGAGGGCGGCGTCGGCGACCAGTCTCTGGGCGCGTACATCTACTGGTACGACGAGCGCGGACGCTACTACCAGACGGATCTCCCTTATCTGCTCACCTCATACGATCGCAACGTCCCGAGCCAGCCGTGAACTGACCGAAGGTACGGTTAAGGCGCGTCGGGCCCGCGCTCACGAGTCCGTTGCTACACTCACCAGAGTGACCACCAGGAGGCCCACATGAGATACAAGACGTTTCGCCTCGCCTTCGTGGCGCTCGCGGTCGCCCTCCTCGCCTCCGCCTGCACGATCTACGTGCGGCCGGGCGGGTTCGTGAGCGACGAGATCTCCCTGAGCGGAGTCATCCAGGACTTCAGGCCCACGCGCGGCGCCGGCTCGAACTACTACCCGGGCGAGAACGTGGAGTTTCGCATCGTCACCACGCAGAGCGGCTACGTGACCCTGACGGCCCTGGACCCAGACGGTCGGATCTACGTCTTCGAGCGCAACATCCCCGTCTCGGCCGGGGCGACCTACTTGCCTCTCGCCGGCGCCCGCCACGTCTACACGATCAACCCACCGCGCGGCCTGCAGCGCGTGCGAGCCAGCTTCACCTCCGCCGCCACCGACGGCAGCGTGCGCTACGTGGGGCGCTACGGCGACGGGGAGTGGTCGAGCGCCATCTCCCTCGAGATCCGCCCCTCCCCCGTGCGCGACGTAGCGGAGACGGACTTCTACATCCGCTGAGTCCGGCGGCGTTCCCCGACGCGCCCTGCCGAGCCTGCTCGCGAACCACGGCCCGCGCCAAGCGGGCCGGTTCGTGTGAGCAGTGGATGTAGAATGAGAGGGCCGCGGCGGGTTCCTGCTGTGGCGTGCGTGAGAGCCCGGCGTCACCGTCGGCGCGCACGCGGCGGCGATGAGCGTTGGCGACGCCCCGCCTTGGAAAGGAAAGACCGTCTTGGCAGGACATAGCAAGTGGGCCCAGATCAAACGTAAGAAGGGCGCCAACGACAAACAGCGTGGCAAGGTCATCAGCAAGCATGTCCGAGCCATCCAGTCTGCCGTGCGGAGCGGTAACAGCGGCGACGCGACCACCAACCTCGCCCTCAAGAACGCGCTGTCCGCTGCCAAGTCGGACAACGTGCCCATCGACAACATCGACCGCGCCATCGAGCGGGCGCTCGG
>CAUJFI010000159.1 GCA_963170125.1 Deinococcota bacterium
CCAGCGCAGCCGCCTCCCGGAGGAGTCGCTGTACTACGCGCAGCTGAAGCACGACGGCACGCTGCCGATCATCGGCGTCAACACGTTCCTCGCCGGCAACGGCGCGACCGACGACGTGCACGGCGCCGAGCTCATCCGCTCGACCGAGGACGAGAAGCAGGCTCAGGTGCAGGCAGTGCGCGCCTTCCTCGAGCGCAACGAGGCGCGGCGTCCGGAGGTGCTTGCCCAATTGCAGCGCACGGCGGCGGCGGGCGGCGACCCGGTGGAACGCCTGCAACACGACGAGACGAACCCGTGGCTCTACCTGGAGGCGGCGCGCGCCGCCGCGCCCGGAAGCACGGAGGAGAGTCGCTTCGTCGACGGCGCACTGCGCAACGCCGTGACGTTCTATGAACGCGCCCAGCTCGCGCGCGAGTTCATGCGTTTCTCGCCCCAGAAGCGCGAGGAGGCCGCCACGGCCATGTACGCGGCGCTCGACGACTTCGTCGCGCGCGGCTATCGGGCGGAGCTCCTCTTCGACCAGGACCTGGCAGACGCCTACGGCTTCCCCTTGGGCGCCATGACCGCTGCCCTCGGCAGGGGCGACGTCCAGTCCGCCGGCTTCTGGGCCGATTGGGTCTACCTCCTCGCGACGCCTGCCGTCCCGCAGACGCAGGCAGCCTTGGCGGAGTACGCCGCGTACTTGCGCGCCGACGGCCAACGCGAGGCCTCGAACCTGTGGCGGGAGCGCGCTCGGGAAGGGGCCGGCTTCGACCTGGCCGCGTCCGTGCGCAAGGTGGCCCTCGACGTCGGCAGGACCGGCTGGTACGGGGTCGTCGCCATCCTCGTCGCGCTGCTCGCCCTGTACGTCGCACTGGCCGCCAAGTACTGGCGTCCGCAGACCCTCAACCTGCGCAGGCGCTCCAGCAAGCCCGGGTTGAGCGCGCGGCTCTTCTTCCTGCGCTACGCGACGTTCACCGAGAAGCTCGTCGCCGTGATGCTGCTGGCCGCGGCCATGGCGCTCGCCGCCCTGCACGGCTGGGCGCGGGAAGGCGACTCGCTGCCGACCGCGTGGGGCTCCGGCTCGCTCGCCTCGGTGCCGGCGCTCGACGCCCTCGCCCGGTTGAACAGTACCGGCTCGGAGGCCGCGTTCGTGTTGGGCTTCGCCGAGCAGAGCTCCGGCGCCGACGACCCGGCCGCGGTCGCGTACCGCGCCGCCGGTGATGACGCCGACGCCGTCAACAACCTGGGGGCGCTGCTCGGCGATCAGGCGCTCTACCAGCGCGCCCTCGAGCTCAAGCCCGGGTTGGGCGCGGCGAGCTTCAACACGGGTCGCGCCGCGAACCCGTCGCGGCTCATGGCCACGTTCGCGCCGGACGCGCCGGCGCTGGTCGTGCCGGATGAGACGCGGCTACGCAGCGCCGTGGCCGGGACCTTCCAGACGGCGTTGGCGGCCATGTTCACCAACCCTTGGGCGAGCCTCACGGGCCTGGCCGGGGTGACGCTGCCGCGGTGGGCGTGGTCGATCGTCGTGATCGCCTTCCTCCTGCTCGCCCTCCTCAACGTCGTGATGCTGCTCCTGCCCCGCCCGCGCGAGGCGCGTAACGCGCCGCGGACCCCCCTGTATCACCTCCTCGCCATCCTCCTCCCCGGCACGGGCCAGGCCGACGAGCTGTGGGGCGTGCTCCTCTCCGTCCCGTGGGCCGTCTTCGGCGTCGACCTGCTGCTGCACTACCTCACCGTCGGCCCGGACCCGGCCATGAGCTTGATGACCGACACGGTCGCTCTGACAGTCATCTACCTCGTCAACCTGGTGGCGTACTTCGTAGAGCTGGCCTCCTACCGCCGGCGCATGCGGGCCCTCAAGCAGAACGACCCCGAGACGGCCGGCGCTTACGGCATGCGCAGGCTCGGCGCCTGAGCCTCTAGCCGTGGGGGAGCAGCGGCAGGTCCAGGTCGGTTACGCGTTGGTCGCGTTCGCCGCCCTACTGTGGGCCTTGCTCGGCGTGTTCTCCAAGAGCCTGCTGGGCAGCGGCCTGACGCCGACGGAGATCGCGTTCTGGCGCGCCGCCATCGGGGGCGCGCTGTTCGCCGTCCACGCGGCGTTTGAAGGCGGCCTGCGCCTGCACCGCGGCTCGGACGCGCTGGCGTTCGCCGCCTTCGCGCTGGTCGGCGTCACACTCTTCTACACGGCGCTCAACCTGGCCATCCAGGCGGGCGGCGTCAGCCTCGCCTTCATCCTGCTGTACTCGGCACCCGCGTTCGTGGCCATCCTCGCCGCGCTGCTCCTCGGCGAGCGCCTGACGCCGACGAAGGCCGCGCTCGTGGCCATGTCGGTCGCCGGGGTCGTGATGGTGGCGCAAGGCGGCGACTCCGGCATGACCGTCAGCGCGCGCAGCGTCACGTGGGGCCTCGTGGCCGGCGCCTCTTATGCGAGCTACTACCTGTTCGGCAAGTGGGTGCTTGCGCGTTACCGACCGGCGACCGTCTACGCCATCGTCCTGCCGATCGGAGCCCTCGGGTTGGCGCCCCTGACGCCCTTCGCCGCGCTGACCGATCCGGCGCCGCGGACCTGGCTACTCCTGGTCCTCATGGCCGCGCTCTCCACCTACTTGGCGTACTTCGTGTACTACACGGGCCTCAAGCGCGTGGAGGCCTCGCGCGCCGTGCTCGTGGCGACCATCGAGCCCGTCGTGGCGGCCGTTCTGGCCGCGTGGCTCTTCGGCGAGAGGCTCGGGGCGCTCGGCGTCGTCGGCGGCGCGCTTATCGTCGGCGCCGCCATGCTGTCGACGCTCCCGCGGCGCGCGTTCGGTCGGCGGGCTACCGCCGACTCACGCGCGGCCGGCCCCTGATCGAACGCCGCCCGCGCCAGCCGTTGACGCCCATCTCCGTCCGGTGCTATCGTCGCAACGTTATCAGTCGGCTTGCATAAGCATCCGCTGATGGCCGAGCAACGACCGTGATGGCAAGCACCCTTCGCCCCCACCACCTCCGCACCCGCAACCACAGACGAGACCGACGTAGCTGAACGCGTCGCGCCACCGCACCGGGACGGTCGACATCGGCCGAACGGAGCGGAGGGGCCGCCGCGTTCGGTGCCTATGGCGGTCGCGTTCGTCGCAAGGCGAGTCGACGGGGTCGAGAACATCGAAGCTTAGGAGAAGGCGCATGAGCAACGAACGTAAGTCGGTCAAGAAGGTCGTCCTGGCGTACTCGGGTGGCCTCGACACCTCGGTCATCCTCCACTGGATAAAGGCGACTTACGGCGCGGACGTAGTGGCGTTCACGGCGGACATCGGCCAGGGCGAGGAGGTCGCCGCGGCCAAGGCGAAGGCGCTGCGCACGGGCGCGGTGGCCGCCTACGCCGTCGACTTGCAGGAAGACTTCGTCAGCGAGTTCGTCTTCCCTGTCCTGCGCGCCGGCGCCATCTACGAGGGCTACTACCTGCTCGGCACGTCGTTCGCTCGACCGCTCATCGCGCGCAAGATGATCGAGATCGCGGAGGCCGAGGGCGCGGACGCGGTGGCGCACGGCGCCACGGGCAAGGGCAACGACCAGGTCCGGTTCGAGCTCTCCGCCTACGCCCTCAAGCCGGACGTGCGCGTCATCGCCCCCTGGCGCGAGTGGGACCTCAAGGGCCGCGAGGACTGCATCGCCTACGCGAGCGCGCACGGCATCGACGTGCCCGTCACGAAGGAGAAGCCGTACTCGACCGACGCGAACCTGTTCCACATATCCTACGAGGGCGGCGTGCTCGAGGACCCGTGGGCCCAACCCCCGGCGGGCATGTGGAAGCTGACGGTCGACCCCGAGCAGGCGCCCGACGCGCCGCAGGTGGTCACGGTCGCCTTCGAGCACGGCAACCCCGTCGCCATCGACGGCGAGCGGCTCGGGCCCGTCGCCCTCCTAGCCAAGGCCAACGAGATCGCGGGGCGGCACGGCGTCGGCCGCGTCGACATCGTCGAGAACCGCTTCGTGGGCATGAAGTCGCGCGGCTGCTACGAGACGCCGGGCGGCACGCTGCTGTTCCACGCCCACAAGGCCGTCGAGTCCCTGACGCTCGACCGGCAGGTCCTGCAGCTCAGGGACGACCTCGTCCCCCGTTACGCCGCCGCCGTCTACAACGGCTTCTGGTTCGCTCCGGAGCGCGTCGCGCTCCAGAGCCTGATGGACGACATCCAGAAGCCCGTCACGGGCGAGGCGCGCCTGAAGCTCTACAAGGGCGGCGTGACGGTGCTCGGGCGCCGCTCCCCGAACAGCCTGTACCGGCAGGACGTGGTCACGTTCGAGGAGGACAGCGTCTACGACCAGGCCGACGCCGACGGTTTCATCAAGCTGAACGCCCTGCGCCTGCGCATCGCGAAGCAGCTCGAGAACTCCACGGGGAAGTGAGGGCCGACCGACGTGGCGAGCGCCGCCGTACTGCCTAAGAAACCGGGTACAGACTACGTGCCGCCCAGGCTGCGCGAGGCGAACGCCGCCGACGCGCCGGGCCTGGCGGCCCTCTACGCCGTCACCAGGCCGCAGGCGAAGCTGGGGGCCGGCGCGCTGCGCGAGTGGCTCTCGCGCGGGCGGGCGCTCCTCGTCGAGGACGCCGACGGCCGGGTCCTGGCCGCGCTCAGGCACTGGGAGGAAGGCGACGGCTGGCGCGTAGAGCCGATCGTCACCCACCCCGAGCACCGCGGGCAAGGCTACGGCCGCTGGCTCATGACCATGCTCGAGGCGGACGCCATCCGCTCGAACATCCCGTTCCTCGCCGTGACGCTGACGGACACCACGGTCCTGCCCTACTACCAGCGCCTCGGGTACCGGCCTCTCGGGGATGACCGGCAGGAGCTGGGCAAGCGCGTCGGAGGCGTGTGGCAAAGGACGGCGGGCCCGGGGTGACGGCGTCCGACCCGAAGCAGGCTCCAGAGCCGCCGGGCGCGGCCAGGGCGTCCAGCATGTGGGGCGGCCGGTTCGCGGAGGCCACGGACGCGCTCGTCCAGCGCGTCAACGCCTCCATCGGGGTGGACCAGGCCATGGCGGAGGACGACCTCCTCGGCTCCATCGCCCACGCGCGCATGCTCATGCGCCAGGGCATCCTGACGGAGGCCGAGGGCGAAGCCATGGTCGCCGGCCTGCGGCAGCTCCTTACCGAGGTGCGCGCGGGCAAGGTCGAGTGGCGCGAGGAGCTCGAGGACGTGCACATGAACCTCGAGTCCGTGCTCACGCAGCGCCTCGGGCCCGTCGGCGGCAAGCTGCATACGGCGCGCAGCAGGAACGACCAGGTCGCGACGGACGCGCGGCTCCACCTCGCGCGGCGGGGCGCGGAAGTGCGCGGCCTGGTGATCGAGCTGCGCCGCGTCATCGTGCGCCTGGCTGCGGAGCACATCGACGTGATCATGCCGGGCTACACGCACCTGCAGGTAGCGCAGCCCGTGCGCTTCGCCCATCACCTCCTCGCATACCAGGAGATGCTCGAGCGCGACCAGGGGCGGCTCGAGGACGCGCTCAAGCGCGCCGACGTGTCGCCGCTCGGCGCCGGCGCCCTCGCCGGCACGACCTTCCCAATCGACCGCGCCTACACCGCCGAGCTCCTAGGCTTCGGCGCCGTGGCCGGCAACTCGATGGACGCCGTCTCCGATCGCGACTACATGCTCGAGACCCTGTCGGCACTCGCGATCCTGATGATGCACCTGTCGCGCCTGAGCGAGGAGCTCATCGTCTGGTCGACGAGCGAGTTCGGCTTCGTGACGTTGAGCGACGCCTACACGACGGGCAGCTCGATCATGCCTCAGAAGAAGAACCCCGACGTCTGCGAGCTCGTGCGCGGCAAGACGGGCCGCGTGTACGGCGCCCTCATGGGTCTGCTGACGGTCATGAAGGGGCTCCCCCTCACGTACAACAAGGACATGCAGGAGGACAAGGAGGGGCTGTTCGACGCGCTCTCCACGGCGTCCGACTGCCTGCGCCTCTACATCGGCATGCTCCCGACCATGCGCGTCAACGCAGCCCGCATGCGCGAGGCCGCCAGCCGGGCGTACTCCAACGCCACCGACCTGGCCGACTACCTCGCGCGGCGCGGCCTCCCCTTCCGTGAGGCGCACCACGTCGTCGGTCGGCTCGTGGCCACCGCCATCGAGCGCGGCGTGCCGCTCGAGGCGCTGAGCCTCGAGGAGCTGCGGGCCGAGGACCCGCGCATCGAGGCCGACGTCTACGCGGCCCTCGACCTCGAGACCGTGGTGGACGCCAGGCGCTCCTACGGCGGGACGGCACGTGAGCGCGTGCTGGAGCGGATCGCGGCCGCGGAGGCCGAGCTGGCGGGACTGAACGACGAGGGTAGGCCATGAACGTGACCGTGCGGCCGGCCAGGGCGGAGGACGTTCCCCTGATCTTCGAGAACATCGGCTATTGGGCGAGCCAGGGACGCATGCTCGTGCGCCCGATGCAGAACATCTTCGAGAACCTCCGCGACTTCTTCGTCGCCGAGGTCGACGACGGCAGCGGCCCGCGCTTCGCCGGCAACGGCGCCATGCACATCCTCTGGGGCGACATCGCCGAGGTGCGCGGCCTGGCCGTGGCGCCCGACGTGCGCGCTCGCGGGGTCGGCCGGGCGCTCGTCGAGGCGTGCGAGCACGAGGCGCGGCGCGTCGGCATCCCGCTCCTCTTCGCATGGACCTACGAGGTGGAGTTCTTCGAGCGCTGCGGCTTCACCCTCATCGACAAGACCCGCGACCTGCACCCCCGAGTGTGGTCCGAATGCCTGCGCTGCCCCTTCTACGTCGGCTGCAACGAGAACGGGGTGATCAAGCGCATGGACGGCGTCGCGACCCCTCACAACCTGCCGGAGCCACCGCCGGCGCAGGTGCCGCCCGGCATCCGCTGACTACCGGCGCGCACGGTTCGCCTCAGGGCGCTGCCGGTATAGTCGCGTGGTGACCAAGAAGGTCCTCCTAGCCCACACAGGCGGAACGATAGGCATGCGTAGAGGGGAGCGGGGCTACGCCCCGAGCGCCGGCTACCTGGCGGAGCTCCTGGCGCGCATGCCGGAGCTGAGCGACCCGTCGCTCCCCAGCGTCGAGCTCGTCGAGTTCGCGCCGCTGCTCGACTCGGCCGACATGGTGCCGTCCGACTGGTCGCGGATCGCCGCGGAGATTGCGCGGCGCCACGACGAGGTCGATGGCGTCGTCGTCTTGCACGGCACCGACACGATGGCGTTCACCGCTTCCGCCCTCTCGTTCATGCTCGAAGGGCTCGCCAAGCCCGTCATCGTCACCGGCTCCCAGGTCCCGTTGGCCGAACTGCGCTCCGACGCGCGCGAGAACCTGATCGCCTCGCTGCAGGTCGCCGCCATGCCCGGGCTGCACGAGGTCTGCGTCTACTTCTCCGGTCGCCTCTTGCGCGGCAACCGCGTCACCAAGGTGTCGGCCACCGGCTTCGACGCGTTCGAGTCGCCCAACGAGGCGCCCCTCGCGACGGTCGGGGTCGACATCGCGTTGCGGCAGGGGGCCGCGCGCCCTGCCCGGCCCGGCCGCCTCGCGGTCCGCGAGCTGCGTGACGTCACGGTCGCGGCCGTGCGCCTCTTCCCGGGCGTCAGCGCCCGGTTCATGGCGCACGTCCTGCAAGAGCCCCTCGAGGGGCTCGTGCTCGAGACATACGGAGCGGGCAACGCCCCCACGCGCGACCCGCGCCTGCTGGCCGAGCTGGCCGCCGCGGTGGCACGTGGCGTGGTCGTGGTCAACACGACGCAGTGCCTGCGCGGGCGCGTCGACATGCGCGGCTACGCCACGGGCACGGCGCTCGCGGAGGCCGGCGTGACGGGCGGCGCCGACATGACGCCTGAGGCCGCGCTCACCAAGCTGATCTACCTCCTTGGCAGCGGCATGGCGCCCGATGAGGCGCGCGCCGCCATGGCCCGCGACCTGCGCGGGGAGTTGACCGAGTGAGGGCCCCGAGCGGCACGGGAGCCCCTTGGCGCGAGCGCGCACCCTGGCTCAAGTGGCTCGGCTGGTGCCTGGCCGCGGCCTGGGCGGGCTTCCTCTTCATGCAGTCGAGCTCCTCGACCGCCGGGTCGTTCCTCGCCAACTTCCCGCCCGGCTCGGACAAGGTCGTTCACGCCGCCGCCTTCGGCGTGCTGGCCGCCCTCGTCACCCTGGCGAGCGGGCGGCCACTCGTCGGCGTGCTCGCCGCCTTGCTGTACGGAGTCTCCGACGAGATCCACCAGTGGTTCGTGCCCGAGCGCGCCACCGAGCTGCTCGACGTGGTCGCCGACACGGTAGGAGGGGCCGTAGGCGCCCTCGCCGTCGACTTCGTAGCCCGCAAGCGCCACCGCGGGTCATTATGATTGACGCCATGTCGGAAACCAGCCCTGAACCCCGCGGCCGAACGGGCCCGCGGTTGGTCATCGTCGGCGCCGGCAAGATGGGCGGGGCCGTGCTGCAGGGCGCTATCGCCGCCGGGGCGCTCGAGCGCTCCGACGTCGCCATCTTCCACCCGAACCAGCGACGGCTCGCCGAGCTCTCCGAGCGCTTCGGGGTAGCGGGCGTCGACGCCGCCGGCCTGCACGAGGCCGAGCACGTGCTGCTCGGGATCAAGCCGCAGTCCTTCGCCTCCGTGGCGCCGATCGTAGCGCAGCCGCGCTCCGCGTTCATCTCGTTGATGGCCGGGGTCACGTCCGAGACGATCGCCAGGCGGGTGGGCTCGAAGCGCGTGATCCGCGCCATGCCCAACCTCGGCGCGAGCCTCGGGGTCGGGGCCACGGCGCTCGCCTGGCTGCCGGAGTCCACCTCGGAGGACGTGGCCCTGGCCCGCCGTCTGTTCGGTGCCGTCGGCCGCGTCTACGACCTGCGCGAGGAGCTGTTCGACGCCTTCACGGGCATGGCGGGCTCCGGTCCAGCCTACGTCGCCGTGGTCGCCGAGGCGCTGGCGGACGGGGGCGTACGGGTCGGCCTCGACCGCTCCCTCGCCCGCGACGTGGCGCGGCAGCTGCTCCTCGCCTCCGCGCGGCTCCTGGAAACGAAGTATCCGAGCGAGTTGAAGGACGAGGTCTCATCGGCGGGCGGGACGGCCATAGCCGGGGTCCGGACGTTGGAGAAGCACCGCCTGCGCTTCGCCCTGATGGACGCCATCGAGGAGGCCACTCGCCGCGCGGGCGAGCTGAGTCGCGAGGACGGCAAGTGACGCCGCGAGAGCCTGGCGCCGACCGCGCGCCGGTGCGGCGTTGGCCGAGGGTGCTGGCCGCCGTCTTCGCAGCCCTGCTGAGCGTAGGCGCGGCGCAGGCCTACTACCCCGCGACGGAGGGCGCGAGCTGGACGTACTCATCGGGCGAGACGCAGGTGCTGAGCGGCCCGCGGGACCTGGGCGGACGCGACGTGATGGTCCTCACCCACTACCTCGCCGGCGTGCCCGTCTCTGAGGACTACCTCGAGTACGGGGCGGCGGGCGTCATCAGCTACGGCTCGGCGGCCGGCGGCCAGGTCTTCCGCTACGCGCCGCCCATAGTCGTGTACCCGCCGGCGCCGCTCTCGCCCGGCATGAAGTGGACGAGCACGACCCAGTTGCCCGGCTTCAGCCTCACCCTCGACTCCGAGGTAGTCGGCCTGCGCGGCGTGGCGACGGAGGCGGGGCGGTTCAACGCCCTGCTGCTACGGCAGACGACCCTGACAAGCAACGGCGGACAGACCGTTCTGGATATCTACTTCGTGCCCACCGTCGGCATCGTGCGGTTCGTAACCCAGGACGGAACGACCATCGACCTGATCGAGCTAGCGCTCTAGCGGGCTCCGTAGCACGCGCGCCCGCAGCTCAAGGAAAGTGTCGTCGGCCAGAGCTTCCCTGACGTCTTCCATGAGGCGGGCCATGAAACGTAGGTTGTGGATGGTCGCGAGCTGCGGCCCCAGAGACTCGCCCGCCTTGAAGAGGTGCCTGAGGTAGGCCCGGCTGAATGTGCGGCACGTGTAGCAGTCGCAACCGGCCTGCACCGGTCCGAGGTCGCTCTGGAAGCGGGCGTTGGTGATGTTCAGGCGCCCGCCGCTAACGCCGGCGTCGAGATCGGGCCTGACGAGGAGCGTGCCCGTGCGAGCGTTGCGCGTCGGCATGACGCAGTCGAACGTGTCGACGCCGCGCCCGACCGCCTCGAAGATGCTCTCCACGTCGCCGATCCCGAGCAGGTGTCGCGGCCTGTCGGCCGGCAGGAGCGGGAGCGTCCAGTCGAGGACGGCGTGCATGTCGGCGCGCGTGGCGCCCAGGTTGCCGCCGATCGCGATGCCGTCGAACGCCAGCGATCCGACGAAGCGGGCGCTGTCCTCGCGCTGGTCGCGGAAGGCGCCACCCTGGACGATGCCGTAGAGGGCCTGGCGGTAGCCGTGCAGGGGCGCCGTGGCTTGGAAGGCCGCGAGGCTCCGCGCCGCCCACCGGTGAGTGCGCTCGAGCGAGCGTCGCGTGTACGCCTCGTCGTGCAGCGGGCTCGTGCACTCGTCGAACGCGAGGACGATGTCGGCTCCGAGCTGGCGCTGGACGGCGATCGACGTCTCCGGGTCGAAGCGATGCCTGGAGCCGTCGATGTGACTCTTGAACACCACCCCGTCCTCGTCGACGGACACCATGCCGCTGCCGGCGGCCAGGCGCCTGCGGCCGCGGTCCTGGTCCTCGCCCGGGAAGATGTTGCCGATCTTGCCGACCCCGTGCTCGATGGAGGCGCCGAGCGAGAAGACCTGGAAGCCGCCGGAGTCCGTGAGGATCGGGGCGTCCCACCGCATGAAGCGGTGCAGGCCGCCGTGGCGCGCCACGAGGTCGGCCCCGGGCCGCAGGTAGAGGTGGTAGGTGTTGGCGAAAAGGAGGTTAGTGCGCGTCGCCGCGACGGCTTCCGGCGCAAGGCTCTTGACGGTTGCCTGGGTCCCGACCGCGACGAAGGCGGGTGTCGCCACCGCGCCGTGCGGCGTGCGCAGCCGGCCGAGCCGAGCGCGGCCGCGCTCGGCTACCACGTCGAACCCGAACACGTCGGCGGCGATCCGCCCCGGCGTACCTGGCGGACCTGCCTGAACTGCCTGCTCTGTGACGGTGTTTCTCTCCATGGGCGCGCGCCCGGACGGGCCCGTCATGTTACCAGAGTGGTCGACCGGCTCGCCCGCTCCAGCGACCGCTCGACCACTCGCGAGAGAGGCGATTAGTTCACTCACATGAGGGCCGGATGTGCT
Organism: Deinococcota bacterium; assembly: GCA_963170125.1. Lineage (GTDB taxonomy): Bacteria > Deinococcota > Deinococci > Deinococcales > Trueperaceae > JAAYYF01. Next base: position 11,157 of record CAUJFI010000159.1, read on the forward strand.
ATAGTCCCCGACAGGAAGTCGAGTACTTCCTGCTTGGACGCTGAGAAACCTGGCTCGTAATTTGGGCGCTTGAGTCAGGTGGAGCGAGTAGCGCAACCGGCCAGGTGAGTGTCCCCTCATCTAAGAGTGCCGTCAACGTCCGAGCGCGGGCACCTGTGCCCGTGGCCCGAACCGTTCGGGCACCCGAGCCTCGCGGCTCGGACTTGGAAGCGATGAAGCCTGTTCTGCATCTGGGCGCTTGGAACAGGTGGAGCTAGTAGCGCAACCGGCCAAGGGACGTTCTCGGTTCAGTCGAAGCCGTTTCGACTAGCCGACAGCCGGGCGAGCGCCTCGCGAGGACGCCGAAGCGTCCGGGGACTTGATGATCCGGCTGAGCGCTGCGCGAGTCGACAACCAGAGAAGCCCCACACAGCGTGCGATGCTGGTGCTCGTTCCGCTCCTGGCGACGCTCGTGTTGAGCGCCTGCGGGAGCGCGCAGGAGAGAGCCGTTTCAGCCACCCGTCCGGCACCAGCCCTGGAGTCGACCGCCATGTTCGGCGCGTTCACCTTCGGCGGCGTGTGGCGCGGCATGGACCCCATCTACGAGCTCGAGCTCGACCTCGGTCGTCGCCTCGACATCGTGCACTGGTTCACGAACTGGGACAACCCCTACTTCCCCGAGCTCGTAGCCATGGCCTCCCAGGGTGGGCGCAGGCCGATGATCAGTTGGCAGAGCTACGACCGCAGCGTGGAAGACATCGCGGCCGGCAAGTACGACGCCTACATCACCGAGTGGGCGCGCGGCGCCGCCACCGCGCCCGGTCTCCTCTACGTGCGCCCCTTCCCCGAGATGAACGGTGACTGGACCCCGTGGAACGGCGACCCCGAGGGGCTCAAGCGCGCCTGGCGCCGCATCGTCGACATCTTCGACTCGGTCGGGGCGACCAACGTCCGCTGGGTGTTCAGCCCCAACGTCGCGGACTCGCCGCGCGTGCCGGAGAACGCCATGGAGCTCTACTACCCTGGCGACGACTACGTCGACGTCCTCGCCCTCGACGGCTACAACTGGGGCGACGTGCTGCCGGTGGTCGGCTGGCGCTCGTTCGAGGCCATCTTCCGCGCCGGTTACGACCGCGTGACGAGCCTGGGCACACAGCCCGTGTGGATCGCTGAGCTCGCCAGTTCGAACGTCGGCGGCGACAAGAGCGACTGGGTCCGCGAGATGTTCGCCACCACGGGGTTCGAGCGCATCGAGGCGCTCGTCTGGTTCAACGAGAACAAAGAGGCCGACTGGCGCATCGATTCCGACGTCGCGACCCTGCGCGCCTTCCGGCAGATGCTCAGCTCCGGCACCACGGTCGCGGCGGCCCGTTGACCTAGAGGCCGAGGCCGCCTGAGAAACCGATGAGCCCTAGGGCGCTTGGGTTAAGGGCGCGAGAGTTGCGTGCCCGTCGGGCCTGGTGGTATCCATATGACATAAATCACAGCGTCGGCCGCCGGCCGCGCGCCCGGGAACTTCCTTGACCGATGGCCGCTCCACTCGACCAGTCAGCACCTGTTCAGACGGACGGCGATCCGTGCGCCGGGGGCGGGTTGGGTTCGTCGGTCTGGCGGCGCTGACCGTAGTGCTCGCCTCGGCCCTTAGCGCGTGTTCCGAGCCGGATACGGCGGCCCTGCCCGGGAGGACCGCCCCTCCAATGCTGGGAGCCTTCGTACCGGCCGGCGTCTGGAACGACCTCGCTCCGCTGCGGGAGCTGGAGGACCGGGTCGGAGGAGCCTTCGGGCTCGCCCACTGGTACACGTCCTGGGACTTCGCTTACGACCCGGTGCCAGTCGACGACGTCCTCGCCGCCGGCCGGATACCGTTGGTTACCTGGCAGACCCACAACGAGTCGCTCGGCGACATCGCGGCCGGGGCGTACGACGCCTACATCCGGGAGTGGGCGCGCGGCGTGCGCGCGGCCGCCGGCACCGTGTACGTGCGCATCTTCCCCGAGATGAACGGCGACTGGGCTTCGTGGAACGGCGACCCCGAGGGGCTCAAGCGCGCCTGGCGGCACATCGTCGACCTCTTCGCCGCCGAGGGCGCCGCCAACGTCAGATGGGTCTTCAGCCCCAACGTCACGGACGAGCCGCGCACGCCCGAGAACGCCATGGAGCGCTACTACCCCGGGGACGACTACGTCGACGTGCTCGGCCTAGACGGCTACAACTGGGGCGATGCCAAGCCCGCCATCGGCTGGCGCAGCTACGAGGACGTCTTCCAGGACGGTTACGCGCGGATCACGCGCCTAGGCGATCAGCCCCTGTGGTTGGCCGAGGTGGCCTCGGCCGAGGCGGGCGGCGACAAGGCCGCTTGGGTGGACGACATGCTGAGCTCCACCGCCTTCCCGCGGGTCGAGGCCATCGTGTGGTTCAACGAGGACAAGGAGACCGACTGGCGCATGGAGAGCTCGTTCCGGTCGCTGCAGGCCTTCCGGTCCTACTTCCGGGGCCGGCAGGACGCCGAGTCGCCGCCCACGCAGGCGGCGCTCGCCCCCGCGGCGCCCGCGGGTGCGCAACCCGCCGCGGTCCGGAGGGGTGCCGGAGGCGCGGTCGCTGCGCCGCCGGACGGCGCCGCGAGCGGCGCTCGGGCGGGGGGGCGGCCGGCCTCCCCCACCACCGCGATCGCCAGCGGTGAACACCACGCGCTCGGCCGTTAGGCGTAGCATCGCTGCTTGATGCCGCGCTCTCGGTTGCCTCACCGCCGTCCCGCCTTCCCCGCCCTAGGCGCCAAGCCGACCCCCGCCCTCCATCCCCGTCCTCGGCGCGGCGTCGCTCGCGACCTTTTCGCCACGTTGCTCGCCCTCGCCGTGTGCTGGCTGACCTGCGCCTCGGCGGCTGCGCCAGCGGCGGAGCCGCCACACCCTCGCAGCACGACCCCCTACGCCCTCGAGAAGCTCGCCAAAGTCCTCCCGCTGCCGGTGGACGCCGTGCCGCTCGACGACACGGGCGACCTGCTTATCGTCGCCCTCGACGGCGCCGTCTGGCGTTACGCGGACGGCGCCGTGGCCGAGACGCCGTTCCTGGCGCTTGGCGGGCGCGTCACCGGCCTGCTCGGCGAGCAGGGCCTCTTCACGGCGGCGCTCGAGCCGGCAGAGCGCGCGGCGGAGCGCGGCAACCCCAGGCACATCGTCGTGGCGTTCACCGAAGCCGGCACCAACGACCTGGTGGTGGCCGCATACCCGCTGGCGGAGGACGCGAGCCACGCGGACGCGGCGCAGGAGACGGTGCTCCTACGCATACCGGTGCGCGAGGCCTACCACCACGGCGGGCAGGTCGCCTTCGGCGTCGACGACATGCTGTACGTCTCCGTCGGCGAGGGCCAACGCGAGGTCGAGTACCTCCACGAGACGCCCAGACCGGCCCAGGACCTCACGTCGCTGCGCGGCAAGGTCCTACGCATCGACCCGTTCCCGGCTGACGGCGCCGCGCCCTACACCGTGCCGTCCGACAACCCGTTCGTCGCCGGACCAGGGGCGACGCAAGGCGCGCTAGGAGAGGTCTACGCCTTCGGGTTCCGCAACCCGTGGAAGTTCAGCTTCGCGGCGAGCGACGGCGCGCTGCTGCTGGCGGACGTCGGTGAGGACACCTGGGAGGAGATCGACGTCGTGCGACCGGGGGGCAACTACGGCTGGCCGTACATGGAGGGCCCCCACTGCCTCGAGTACCCGGACACCGGCGGGTTGGTGGCTCCGGACTGCGAGCGCCTCGCGCTCGTCGGGCCGGCCGCGTACTACGGCCACCTCCGGATAGACCCGGCCGGCGGCCTGTCCGTGACCGGCGGCTTCGAGGCCCACGACCCGGCGCTGCCCGAGCTCGTCGGCAAGTACCTGTTCGGGGACTTCGTCTCCGGTCGCCTCTGGTCGCTCGACCGGGAGACCGGCGCCGTGGAGCTCCTCCTGGAGACCGGGCTGCCGATCTCGGCCATCGTGCCCGGCGCCGCCGGCGAGGTGCTCGTCCTGGGGATAGAGGGGACGCTGGCGCGGCTCGTCGAGGCTCCTTAGCGTTGAGCGGCGCCGAACGGCCGGAAGTTCGACCTACACCGGCGCGCAGGCGCCGCGCACGCGCTGCTCGCGGGGCGGCCGTGCCCGGCCGTTCGCCGCTCAGCCCTGGTCGGCGTTGCCGACGGCCGGCACGCCGTCCGAGCTGCCGTACAGGCGGTGGCGGATGTCGTCGTACAGGGCCTTGTCGTCGATGCCGAAGCTCTGCACCAGCTCCGCGGTCACGAAGTAAGCCTGGGCCACCGTCAGCCGTCCGTCGGCCACGAGGTTCGTCACGCCCAGGATGGCACGCTCCTTGTCCGTGACCGAGTCGGGGTCCGCCCGGTAGGCGGCCACCGTGGCCTGCAGCGCGTTGGCCAGGGGTCGTAGCTCGTCGATCGCCTTCACGAGGTTGCCGTGAACTGTGCTGACCTTGCCCCTGACGACCCCTTCCAACGGGTTGATGTAGCGGGCGTACGCGAAGTGGTCGTCCTCGCCCCCCGGTTGTGCCCGGGCCCAGGCCAGCTTGGCGGCGCCCGCGCAGACCGAGAAGTCGGGATCGAACACCGAGAAGTCGCCCGCGAAGAACCGCTGGTTGGCGTAGGGCGAGAGCTGGTCCGTCGAGATCGCGCGCAGCAACGTCAGGGCGTCGCTCGTGACCTGCGAGAGGCCGAGGTCGCCGGTCGGCCCTACGGCCAGTGGGTCTAGGTAGGACTCGTTGATGAGGATGCGCAGCAGGAGGTCGGGCGGAACGTCGTACGCCGTTGAGGCCTCCTCGATGTTGGCCACGAGCGGCGCTAGGCGCGCCAGGACGAGTAGACCCCATGCCGAGAGCGGTTGGTAGCCCTCCGCCGCCACCTCGAGCCGGTGGCGCTTGGTGGCCGGGCGCAGCACGTCGGCGACGGAGCAGTACGCCGACACGCGGCCGTGGCCCTCGTTGGACGCCATGACGTGGAGGCCGAGCCGGGCGAGCGGCGAGGCGACGAGGCCGGCGGGAACGCCGGCGCCGTCGGCCAGCGCGCCGGGGCCGTCGCCCTGCGCCTCGGCGACGCGCGTGTCGTCGCCGGCCTCGGTCGGCGCGTCGACGGCGGCCGGCGTGTCCACCGAGGTCGCTTCCCGGCTAGCCGCGTCCGCCTCCGTCGCCAGGCCCCCGGTCCCGGCGGCGCCCGGCTCACGGGCCTGCGCGGGGCGCGAGAACCCCGCGTCCACGAAGGCGTCGAGCAGTCCGCGGTCGGTCACGGACAGCGGCAACGCCATGTGGTCGTCTTGCGACACCCTGACGGAGTCGTTGATGAGGCGCCAGGCGTCGCGGTAGCCGGGTCGGGTGGCGGAGGCGAGGACCGCCGCGCCGGCGAAGACCGTGGCCACGGACAGCGCCATGCCGGTGGTGGCGCCAAGGTAGCGGAGCTGCGAGCGCTTCGACGTGCGCGACCGCGGCCTGTCCCACGTGATCGTGGCCCGCGGGTCGAACTCGTTGCGCCGCCTAAAGCGCGGTATGGCCCGGGCGGCCCCCGTCAGGAACGTGACGGCGTTGAACGGCCGCAGGAGCGTGAGGGGCACGACGGAGGTGGCTGCCTCGCGGCCGACCTTGGACCAGAGCTTGAAGCGGCGCAGGCCCTGCGCGCGCCAGATGCGAGCGAGGCCCCAGGTGGCGAGCACGAGCGTGGCCGCCAGGTCGAGACCGACCCAGAGGCCGAGGGCCTTCAGCGGCGTGCCGTGGCCTGGCAAGGCGTAGTTGAGTCCGGCCGCCACGGGCAGCATTAGCAGGAGCAGCGCCAGTCCGAAGAGGTTCTCGAAGTGCGCCGCCAGGACGGTGAAGCGCACGTTGGCCCGCAGGTCGTGCCACTGGGCGCGCCGGAACACGCGCTTGAGACCGTTCTCGATGCCACCGCCGTTCCACCGCTCGATCTGCCGCAGGTACCCCGGCAGGCTGGGCGGGTCGTCCGTGTACATGAGGGCGGAGGTTATGAACCGGGCGTTGCCGCCGTGGCGTATGACGAGAGGGGCATCGGCAACGAGCCTGCCGAGCTCCACCTCCTCGCCGTCGACGAGGACGCGGAACCCCTTGGCATCTAAGTCGTGCGCGCTGACGTGCTCATCGGTCACCGTGCGGTTCTGCACGCTGAGCGTGAAGTCGTGGTCCTCGGTCAACGTATCGGCCGGCATGGGGAAGCACTCGCGCCTGGCCACGAACCCGCACCCGACCACCGTGTAGAGCCGCGAGCGTCCGAACACCGCCCCCTGGCCCAAGCGCGCCGTCTGGCCCGCGCGCAGCACGGCCGCGATGGCGTACTCGGCCGAGCGGGCCCGCGAGATGAACCGGGCCACCGGCTTCCCGCGCCCGGGATCGGCGGACATCACGGCGCCGGATTGGATGGCGTAATCCTCTAGGACGTAACGCAGCTTGCGACCTTGACCCACGCGCCGTAGACGGTAGAAGTCGTCGCGCAGGCGTGCCAGGAAGTGCTCCTCGAGGACAGTGTCGCCGTCGACGATCAGTACGCGCTCGGCACTCAACAGGCCGCCGCTCAGCACGACGTTGATGCTGTCGGACTTGGAGATCGGTTGAGCGTGCTCGACGACGGTCACGCTCGGTCCGGCGCCGCCGGCCCTGAGCCACCGCTCGAAGGTCGCGGTGGCGTCGGCGACCGGGCCTCTGGTCACGCACCGGTACCCCGCCTCCCCCAACGTCCGCTTCACGACCTCCGCCGTGGCATCCGTGCCGCCGTTGACGCTCACGGTCAGCGCGTCGAACGGCACGCTCTGGCCGAGCAGCGACGCGAGGGCCGCGGCTGCGCCGGCCTCCTCGTTGAACATCGGCGACACGACCCCGACGCGATCGGGCGACCTCACGGGGAGCGAGGCGTCCTTGGCGAGGCTGAACAGGGCGTTGGCGATGACGGTAGGCGTCGCTAGCAGCCCGGGTATGAACGGCAAGGTGCGCTGGTCCTTCCTGACGGCCTCGAAGGCGTCTCTCGAGCACCTTACCCGGCGCTCTCTGACACCATCCTCACGTTACACGTCCCACCCGGAGATTCATGAGACGCCCATGACGGCGTGCGTGCCCGACGGCCGCTTGACCGGTCTTAATGCCCGGTGTGAGTCCCGTGTGCGAACTCTCACATTCAGTCTGCTAACATGCCGCGACTGGGAGGTGGTGCCCTAGTGGCGCTGCACATCAGCGGCAAGCTCGTGGCCATAGGGCTCGTGGTTGCCGCCCTCATCACCGCCTTCAGCTCGCCGCGCACCGAACCGCCGGTCCCGGTAGCCTTGGAAGTGGCTCCGTACGCGGACGTCGTCGAGCGCCAGGCCGACCAGCCCGGCGTAGCCGACGTGGGCAACGCCGTGCTCGGCCCCACCACCAACCCCCGCTTCGTGCTGCGCGCGACGGGCTACAACTCCCACGAAGACCAGACCGACGCCTCACCGTTCGTCACCGCGACGGGCGCGCGCACCGCCTTCGGCGTGGTGGCGGTCAGCCGCGACCTCCTGGGAGGCGAGCTGCCGTACGGCTCCCTCGTGCGTATCCGCGACCTCGGCAACTACCACACCGGGCGCGGTGCCGGGGCCTTCCAGCAGTTCCTCGGCGATCACCTCTTCGTCGTGGAGGACACGATGCACGCGCGCAAGACCCAGCAGATCGACGTCTGGTTCGAGAGCTACTCCCAGGCCGTCAACTGGGGGGTCCGCAAGGTCGAGGTCGAGCTCATCCGCTACGGCCGCGACGGTTACGAGTTCATACCCAGCACGGCTCCGGCCTTCCAAGCCGCCCCGGTGCTCGTCGCCTCGCGCTAAGCTGCGGCGTGCGCGCGCTCGTCCCCTACCTGGCGTGGCGGCACGTCCGTAGACGCGGTCTGCAGTCCGCTCTCACCGTGACGGGCGTGGCCATCGGCGTGGCCGTCCTCGTCATCGCCCTGTCCCTCACGAACGGCTTCATCGACGAGCTCGTCACGAGCACGCTGCGCGCCACCCCCATGCTCACGTTGCAGAGCTACCTGCCGGGCGAGACCCTGCCGGACGACCCGGCCATGGCAGCGGCCCTCGCCGGCGAGCGCGGCGTCGTCGCGGCCGCGCCGTTCCTCTCCGGCCAGGCCCTCATCGCCAGGCGCGCCAGCCAGGCGCTCGGAGTGAGCGGGCGGCAGGGTTTCACCCAGCTCGTCGGCATCGACCCCGGCCTCGAGACGGCCGTCCTCGACCTCCCCGTCCTGGCGGAGCAGGGCGCGGCCATGGCCCAGGCCGGCGGCATCGTGCTCGGCTCGACCCTCGCCCAGTCCCTCGGCGTGAGCGTCGGCGATGCCGTGATGTTGCGCGACATCTCCGGCGCCACCGCGCAGTTCACCGTCGCTGGCACCTTCAGGGTCGGCAATGAGCTCATCGACTCGGTTACCGCCTACATGTCCCTGCCGAACCTCCAGGCCTACCTGGGCGTCGAGGGGCGCGTGAGCGGCTACCACCTGCGCCTGAGCGACCCGACCGCCGCCCACCGCGTAGGCTTGGCGCTCGCCGACAGGTACTCGCTCAGGCCCGTCAGTTGGGAGAGCCTCTTCGCGAGCCTCATCTCGCAGCTGCGGCTGCAGAAGGCCGTCATCGGCGTCGTGGTCTTCCTCATCGTCATCGTCGCCGCGTTCGGCATCACGAACGTGCTCGTGCTCACCGTCAACGAGAAGACGGCGGACATCGCCATCCTGCGCGCACTCGGCGCCTCGGAAGGCCAGGTGCTCCGCACGTTCACGCTCCAAGGGTTCGCCCTCGGGGGGCTCGGCACGCTCCTGGGCGTCCTCCTCGGGCTCGCGGTCGCCGCCTACTTCAAGTTCCAGCCCTACCCCCTGCCGGGCGACCTCTACTTCATCACCCAGCTGCCCATCCAGTTCCAGGCCCTAGACGTCGTGTGGGTCTGCGCGGTGTCGCTGGTCACGAGCGTCGTGGCGGGTCTGCTCCCCGCCCGCAGGGCCGCGCGGCTCGACCCCGTGGCCGTGCTCCGCTGATGAGCGCGGACGCCACCGAGGGGCGCTCGAACCGCAAGCCGCCCAAGCCCCTCACCCGAGACACCGCCTGGGACTACCTCCTCGACCTCCTCAGCAGGCGCATGTACACGACGGCCGAGCTGACCCGTAAGCTCCTGCGGCGCGGGCTCGACCCCGATCTCGCGACCGCGCTCGTGGGCCGCTTGGCCGAGCTCGAGCTCGTCAATGACGCGACCTACGCCGACCAGTACGTGAGCACGCGCTCGGCGACGAAGGGGCGCCTGGGGCTGCGGCAGGAGCTGAGGCAGAAAGGCGTCGCGCCCGAGATAGCGGAGGCGCGCCTGGAAGAGCTCACCCCGGAGGACCAGCTCGCGGCAGCCACGGCCCTGATCCGCAAGAACGCTTGGCGCTACCGCCCGGGCGCGGCCGACCTGACGACGGACCGGATGGCGGTCATGAAGGCGCGCGCCAAGGCGTTCGCGTTCTTGGCCCGGCGCGGCTTCTCGGTGGACGCCTCTCAGGGCGCCATCGCCGCCGTTGGGTGGTTCGAGAACGAGGTCTGACGGCCTGCGAGCCCATGGCAGGTTGACTGGCCACGGCCCCCGCCGATGGTACGCGAAGGCGCGACCGTGCCTGTGGCCAAGGAGGCGTCGGCCACCACGTACACCGCCGCGTTCGTCCAGTCGCTGAGGTAGAGGTCGTCGCGCACGGCGTCGTGGGCCAGGTCGTCGACGAAGCCGGCCGGGACGTCGAGCTTCGTCAGGCCGCTGGGAGCGACGTTCCCCGCGATGGACGAAGCGTTGGTATAGGTTCCGACCTCCCCGAGGGAGTTGACGACGAACAGGCGGTCCGTAGCGGGGTCGAGGTAGATGCCGCCGGGGCTGCCAAGCAGCATGGCGCTGACGAACGTGCCCTCCAGGACGCGGTCCGGATCCTTGCCGTCCGACGCCACCGACGCCTCGTCGTAAGCGAGCAGGGCGTCCGTGAACGCCACGTAGAGTGATGCCCCTAACCTCGTCGTAGGCCACAGCTGCCGGGTTCTCCCTGCCGAGCGAGGAGAGGCCCGTGGCGCTCACGGTGTCGGACCCCAGACCTCGGGTATGCGCTTGACCGTCACCCGACGGCCCGGTAGACTCACAAGTTGCGTCGGGGCGTAGCGCAGCCTGGTAGCGCACATCGTTCGGGACGATGGGGTCGGAGGTTCAAATCCTCTCGCCCCGACCAGCGCGATCTCGCAGGAGATCTGGAACCCACCGACCCCTGAGATGGGCCGGTGGGTTCCCCTTTTGCCGGGGGCAAGGCTGTGCCGTTCCGGCAGCCATGACGCCTTTGGCGGTCGCACGTTCGCGTTCCATGCCCCGGGGGCAGAAGGGCGGCCCTCCGTGCCTCATCGCGCCGCCGCAAGGTCAGCCCGCAGTTGCTAAAGTGTGCGGCGCGCCCAGCCACCGGCTGCGGCCGACACCTTCTCATGGTTCGCACCGACCTGGACAAGCTCGACTGGCGCCCCGCCCTCACGGTGGCGGTCCTCGCCGGCGCGCTCGGCGGGGGGCCCTCGGCCCTAGCGTGGTTCTCGACGTTCGGGCCAACCCCGACGGACCGGCTGCCCACGCTCGCGCTCGTGCTGTTCGGCCTGCTCTTCGTCGGCGCGTTGACGGACCTGCGCGGCGCCACGGACGCGCGGCGTGCGCGGGTCGTGACGACCTCCGTCTTCGTGGGCGCCGTCGCCGTCGCGCTCGCGTTGGCGGGGGCCGGCGCCGGCCGGCTCGAGTACTTGCTCGCCCCGACGAGCGCTCTCGTCGGCCTGGGCGCCCTGCGGCTGCTCGGGTCGCGCGCCCCGGACGGACGGACCGCAAGCCTCGTCTCCGCGGCTACCGTCTACGTGGCCGCCACGCTCCTCGCGAACTTCACGCTGGACTCGTTCCTGCCGCTCGGCGGCTTCTTCCTCGTGAACGTCGGCACCCTGTTCTTCGGGCTCACGTTCACGCAGCGCGACCGCGTCCACCAGCATGGGCGGCGCGCCGTGTACGCCATGATCTTCCTGGCCGCGACCGCGAACGTCGCCCTGGCCGCCGCGCTCGGCACGCCCCTGCGCTACGTCGCGGTGTCGTTCCTCACCATCTTGGTCGCGGAGACGGCGGACACAGAGATCTACCAACGCCTCCTGCGGCGACCGTGGCTCGCGCGCGTGGCGGCGTCCAACGCCGTCAGCGCCCCGCTCGACACGATCCTCTTCACGCTCCTCGCCTTCTGGGGCGAGGAGTTCGCCACCGCGGGCTGGATGACCCAGGTGATCGTGACCGACGTGCTCGTCAAGTACGCTAGCGGCATCCTCGCCGCGCTCGGCATGCTCGCCCTCCTGCGCGGGATCTTCCCGGGAGGAACGGCATGGCAGCAGCCTCGTTGACTGAACTCGCGAACCTGGTCGGCTCGACCTTCGGACCCTCGCCCTACCTGGAGATAGACCAGGCTCGCGTAGACGCTTTCGCGGACGCGACCCTGGACCACCAGTGGATCCACGTCGACCCCGCGAGGGCGATGGGCGGCCCGTTCGGCAAGACCGTGGCGCACGGCTACCTGACCCTCTCGCTGCTGGTCTCCATGGTCTCGAGCATGGGGCTGTTCCCCGAGGGCTTGGCCCTCGTGGTGAACTACGGGCTGGACAAGCTGCGCTTCCCCGCCCCCGTGCCCGTCGGCTCGCGCGTGCGCGCCACGGCCACGCTGGCCAAGCTGGAGCCGAAGGGCGAGGGGCGCATGCTCGCCACGCTCGCCTGCCGCGTCGAGGTGGAGGGTTCCGGCACGCCCGCCCTCGTGGCGGACGTCCTCTACCTGCTCATCGGCTGAGCCGCCGCCCGGGGGCCAACCGCCGTCAAGGGCCCACCCGGTCGCCGACCGCCTCGGCGCGCGGCCCGGCAGTCTGACTGCCGGTAGGTGGTCACTTCACCGTCACGCCCCCTGGAGTTCCAGGGCTCGGGCCACCCCGAGCGCCAACTCCTCCTCCAGCGGCCGCGTGACGATCATCAGGCCGATCGAGAGACCGTCGACGGTGGTGGCGACGGGCACGCTCACCGCCGGGCTGCCGAGGACGTTGAACGGCGCCGTGTTGCGCAGGATGCGGTTGTTCTCCCGGTGGTAGGCCCCGTCGTCCGTCATGACCTCCGCGATCCGCACGGGCACGTGCGGGATGGTCGGCCCGACTACGGCATCCACGCCGGAGAGCGAGGGCCAAAAACGTCGCTGTAAGTCCGCGCGTGCGTACTGGAGACGGATGTAATCGCTGGAAGGCCGGTCGGCGTACAGGTAGACACGGTCGGCCACGTGCGGGTCGAAGTCGTCCCTGCGCGACTCGAAGAGGTCCTGGTAGAGGGCCCAGACCTCGTGGCTGGCGAACGAGCCGAAGCGTGAGTAAGCGGCCGGCGCCTCCAGGAGGATGGGGAGCGGCTCGCGCCTGACGTGGTGCCCGAGCGCCTCCAGCCGCGCGAGACCCTGCTCGAACCCGGTCCGCGTCGCGTCGTCGAGGTCGTCGGTCAACAAGGTGGTGGGGGCGAGGAGCGTGAGCCGCGCCGGCGCCTGTGCGAGCGGGCGGTGCGGCTCGGCGGTCATGGCGAGGTACAGGGCCCAGGCATCCTCGGCCGTGCGCGCCAACGGGCCGATGGTGTCGAGCGTGGTCGAGAGGGCCGCGCACCCATCGGTGGGTATGCGCCCGTCCGTCACCTTCAGGCCAACGATGCCGTTGACGGCGGCTGGGATACGCACGCTGCCGCCCGTGTCCGAGCCGACGGCCACGGCGGCTAGCCGCGACGCCACCGCCACCCCCGAGCCCGACGACGAGCCGCCGGGGATGCGGCTGGGATCGAGCGCGCAGCCGGGCGTGCCGTAGTGCGGGTTGGCACCTATTCCGGAGTAGGCGAGTTCCGTCATGTTCGTCTTGCCGAGGAACACGGCGCCGGCCGCGTCGAGCCTGGCCGCGACGGGCGCGTCCTCGACCTCGGCGGGGCGCTCGCCCAGCACCGCCGAGCCCGCCGCCGTGACGTCGCCGGCCGTCCCGACCAGGTCCTTGATCGCTATGGGCACGCCTTGCATGGGGCCCACGCGCAGGCCCTCATCGAACCGGCGTTTGGCCGCCCTGGCCTGCTTGAGCGCCCGCTGGGCCGTCACGACGCGGTAGACCTTGCCGCCCTCGGGGTGGGCCTCGATGGCGGCCAGGTAGGCCTCCGTGACGGTGACGGGATCGAGCGAGCCGTCGCGGTAGCGCCGAGCGAGCTCAGCTGCCGTCAGGGACGTGATCGGTTCTGGCATGCCCAACAAGATACCGCGGCGGGGTCGTCGTCCTCGGTCGCGGCGTTTGCGGGACCGGCATTACTGAGCCGCCTGAGGCGGACACCCGACGGTCGCGGTACGATTGCCGGCATGCAGCGCAACCGCGCGGAACTCGAAGCCATGAGCCATGAGGACCTCGTCAACCGCGTCCTCGAGCTTCAGGACATGCTGCGCGAGGGCCTGGCGGTGCGGGCGTCCTTGCACGCCGTCCTCAACACCGTGCTGAACGCCAAGAGCGACGAGGTCGCCCGCTACGCGGAAGCCTCGGAGGCCACCCTCGACGCGGAGGAGCTCGAGCTGAAGCGCGCCTGGGCCGAGGCGCGCCACGCCGTCTCCAACCCGCTCGGGGTCGTGCGGAAGCGGAGCCAAGCGGCCGGCTGAGGGGTCGGAGACGAGGGGGGCCGCCGCCTCGGGACGCGCCTTCGCGACGGGGTCTCGCAAGGCAGCCTAGGACCACACCCTGCGAGCCCGGTCCGGGACACGCCGCCCACGCCGTCACGGACGGACTTGGCCACCAAGTTGAGATGATGCCCCTCACCAGCGGGCATCACTGAACCCTGGAACGCGACCCCGGAGACGGTACCCCGACGGGAACGCGCCCGCGCGATCCAAGCGCCGCGCTTACCGCGGACGGGACCTCGACGTATGTCCAGGTATCGGTCCCTCCGGGGCAGACCAGCTTGGCCGCGAAAGCGTGCGTCACGTGACCGGCCTCCTCCATGCCGTGGGCGCGTTAGCACGGAGGCTAGGAACGGCAGAAGCCCGACCCCACGATCTCTCGTCTGGGTCGGGCTTCGCGTCTGGCTCGGCGGGTAGGATTTGAACCTACGACCAATCGGTTAACAGCCGATCGCTCTGCCGCTGAGCTACCGCCGAACACGCGCTTCGGCCGCCAGGGCCGGAAAGCGAAGTGCAGTGTACCAGGGGCCGCGGGAGTTGGCAACATGCGTCTGGCACGCTCTCCCTCGGGCAGGCGCGCGGAAGCGGGATTCGGTTAGCATCCGTCCCATGACGGAAGCATTGACGCTAGACGCTTACCAGGCGAGGGCGAAGTCAACGGCCCTCTACTCGCCGGACGTTCGCATCCTCTATCCCGCCCTCAAGCTCGCGGGCGAGGCCGGCGAGGTGGCCGAGAAGCTCGGCAAGTTCATGCGTGACGAGGGCTATCGGCCCGGCGACGTAATGAACGCCGAGCAGCGCGAGAAGCTGGTCAAGGAGCTCGGCGACGTGCTCTGGTACGTGGCCAACCTGGCCGCGGACCTGGGCGTGAGCCTGGAGCACGTGGCAGCCGTGAACCTGGAGAAGCTCCAGAGCAGGAAGGCGCGCGGGGTGATCGCGGGGAGTGGCGACGACCGGTGACGTCGGGCGCCGGGCCCGCAAGCACGCGGCGGGGTGCATCGCCCGCCTGGGCGCGGCGTCCGGCCACCTCACGTGACCGGTCGCGGACTCTCGGACCTCAGGCGGTCAACACGTCGTACAGGACGCGCGCCTGGTTGTGCTCCTCGTCCTTGGCGCTGTAGACGAGCGTGACGTCGCCCTTCGCCACCAACTCCCTGAGCTTCTGCAGCGCGGCGTTGCCCTCCAGCTCCTCGCGGTAGCGCTCCTGGAACCCGGTCCAGCGCGCCGGATCGTGGCCGAACCACTTGCGCAGCTCGGTGCTCGGCGCCACGTCCCGCGCCCACCACACGATGTCGGCCTCAGCCTTGCTCACCCCGCGCGGCCAGACGCGATCGACCAGGACCCTGGTCCCGTCGCCGCTTGCCGCAGCCTCGTACACCCGCTTGATCTTGAGCATGCCGCTACGATACGGCGTCGCTAGCGTAAGGGCCACGTCAGGGGCCGCTACTTGAGGGGCACAGGGCCGCGGCCGCTCGCTTAAGGAGCGGCCCGGCTATCATCCGCACTTGCTGAAGCCGCAGTTCTCGCACTTCGAGCAGCCTTCCTCGAAGCGCAGCGGTGCGCCACAATCGGGGCAGGCCTTGCCGTGGTTGAGGACGTTCTTGACCCCGACGGTCTCGAGGGCGACGGCGAGCAGGTCGGCCTTGGAGGCCACCATGCGGCCGTGGTAGGTGCCGTACATACCGCCGTTGATGCCACGCAGCGTCTTGACGAGTGCCTCCGCCGGCACGCCGTACTGCAGCGCGATGGAGACGACCCGTCCGAGGGCCTCGCTGTCCGCGTTCGCCTCGTCGCCGGCCTTCCCGGAGACGATGAAGACTTCGGCGGGCAGGTCGTCTTGCATGTTTACCGTGACGTAGAAGCCGCGCTTCTCGCCGTTGGGGAGCATGAGCTTGACTGAGTCGGTGAAGCCGCTGAGGCGCGTGGGCCGCTCGAGGAGCGGCTCGCCGGGCAGGTGCTCGACGGACGGACGCTGGGCCTGAACCCCTTGCGAAGCCCCGAGGGACGCGCTCTGTGGCGCCTGCGACGCGCGCGCGCCCGTCGCGACGGCGGCCGACGCGCCGGGGTCGGCACTCGCGGCCATGCCGTACTGGGCCGGGCGCGGCTCCGGAACCGGGAGGCCCGAGACGACGTCCGCCGCGCCGCCGTGCGCGGCCGCGCCGCCCTTGCCACTGCCCTTGCCGTCGTCCTTGGCGGCGCCGGTGGACGTGGAGAGGACCTGGAAGTCGCGCGAGCCGTCGCGGTACACGGTGATGCCCTTGCAGCCCGTGGTGAAGGCCAGCCTGTACGCCTCGAAAACGTCCGCCACCGTGGCCGAGTTGGCGAGGTTGATGGTCTTCGAGATCGAGTTGGCCACGCGGTCGCCGCCGTCGAAGGCGCGCTGGACGACGCCTTGCATGCGCACGTGGTCGGCGGGGCCGATGTCGTGGGCGCACGCCAGGACGGCGCGGACCTTCTCGGGCACGAATTGCAGGCCGCGCACCGAGCCGTGGTTGGCCTGAACGGCGCCCACGACCTTGTCCCAATCCCACTTGGCGCCCTTGCGGTAGTCGGGGTGGGGCGCATGCTCCTCGAGCAGCTCCTGGAAGAGCGGGTGAATGAGGGCGTGGTACTCCGTGCCGATCTTGCGGTAGATGAACGGCGCGAAGACGGGCTCGACGCCCGACGAGACGCCCATGAGCATGCTCGTGGTGCCGGTGGGGGCCACCGTCAGGATGGCGACGTTGCGGCGGGGCGTGTCGAGGTCGCTCTCCCCGTAGAGCGGGAAGGCTCCCCGCTCGGCGGCCAACGCCTCGGAGGCCTTGGCGGCGGCGTTGCGCAACGCGCCGATGATGGCGCCGACGGCATCGCGGCCCTCCTCCGTGTCGTATCCGTAACCCATGAGGATGAGCGCGTCGGCGAGCCCCATGACCCCGAGGCCGAGCCGCCTGAGCTTCATGCTCATCTCGCGGTTGTCCTCCAACGCGAAGCGGTTGACGTCTAGGACGTTGTCGAGGAAGCGCACGCACGTGGCGACGTCGGCCGCGAAACGCTCGAAGTCGTAGCCAGTGAGCCCCACGTCCCTCGTCGTCACGTAGGCGGCGAGGTTGAGGGCGCCCAGGTCGCAGGGCTCGCCGGGGTAAAGGGGGATCTCGCCGCAGGGGTTGGTGCTCTTGATGTCGCCGAGCACGCCGCGCATGGGGTTGTGGGCGTTGATGCGGTCGACGTAGATGAGGCCCGGCTCGCCCGTGCCCCACGCGTGCTGGGCGATCTCCCAGAGCTTGCCCTTCCCCAGCTCGCCGCTCGCGTTCCTCATGAACTCATCCGAGACGAGCACGGAGATGTTGAAGGTGCTGATGTCGCCCTCGTCGCGCTCGCGCTCGAGGTCCTTGGCCGTGATGAAGTCGTCCACGTCGGGATGGGTGATCGAGATGGTAGCCATCCCGGCTCCGCGCCTCGTGCCGCCCTGCCGTATCGCCCGGAGCGTGGGGGCGAACACGTACCGCAGCGTCGCCACCGGTCCGGCGAACAGGGCGCCGCCGAGCGAGGCCCACAGTGCGAAGTTGTCGTACACCTCGACGGCGAACGAGGATGGCCCGCTCGACGTGCCGCCCGAGCCGGCCACGGGCGTCCCTTCGGCGCGCAGGTCCGAGAGGTCGATCACGATGTCCGTGCCCCCCAGGAGTGCCAGCGCGGCGTCGGCGGCCGCTTGCCAGATGTCGTCCACCGAGTCAGCTACGAGGCGCACCCCGGCGCCGCTCGGCAGGCGGTCGCGCTCGACGAAGGCACCGGCGCGGTAGCCGCGCGTGACCATCTCGCCCCGCACCAGGTCGAGGAACGTGCCGGTGGCTACCTTCCGGTAGTCGGCGTGGGCGCGGTCGATCGTGAGGTAGAGCTGGCCGGTCCGGCCGTCGAAACGGCGCTTCCGGCCGATCGGGTCCAGGTTGACGCCGTTGCCGCCGCCTACCTTGGTCACGAGGGCGAGCTTGCTTGCCAGGTGCAAGACCCAGGCGTCCGTGCCGACCTCCTCCGGGCTGCCATCTTGCACGAAGCAGTTGAGGACGTTGCCATGAAGGGTGTCTGCGCCGGCCAGCACCCGACCGCCGGGGCAGAAGCTCTTGCTCGCCATGAGCCGGTGGTAGCGCTCCGCGTACTCGTCGCGCTCCTCCGGGCGTTCCGGACACGCCACCCAGTTCGCCACCCGGCGGAACATGGCGTCCACCGTCTCCTCGCCCGCCTGGAAGTACTGGCGCCTGGCGATGGCCACGGCGTGCGGGTCGAAGCCCGCGTCTGGCGCGGCGTGGTCGGGTGACGTGCGGTCGGTCATGGCGTTCCTCCTGGTCGGCTCCGGCGCCTTGGCCGTTGCCGCCTTACGGTAGTCGTGGTGTGCACCCGCGGTGACTAGGGTCGGCCAGCGCGGCGGTCGGGTCGATCGGACACGCGATACGGGCAGTTCAGATACAAGAGCTAGTAGCTGACACCTTACTGCATACAACTTCCGTTGCCTTGAGCGGAGGCTACTTCCCTTCGCGAGTGTGTCCTATCTCACTTGGGGGCACCCTCAAGCCCTGGGGGCGACGCGCGCTACCGCGACCGCCTGCCAGCGCCACCGCGTGCAGCGCGAAGCGCAGGTTACCACCGGAGACGGGTGCCATCAAGCGCAACCGTCGCCGCCCAGCTACAAGCGCGGGCCGTGACGCAAGGGCTACCTACAACATGTTGTACCTAGCGCCACCGGTCGCGGGAGCCCGTCCAGCACGGGGCCCGCCGAGCGCCGGATCAGTGCCTGAAGTGACGCTCGCCCGTGAGCACCATCGCGAGGCCGAGCTCCTCCGCCGCTGCGACTATGGCGTCGTCCGCGACTGACCCCCCCGGCTGCACGATCACCCCGACGCCCGAGGCCGCGGCCGCGTCGACCCCGTCCCGGAACGGGAAGAACGCGTCGGAGGCGCACGCTCCGCCCACCGCGCGTCCGTCCGCCTTGCGAACCGCGATCTCGACGGCGTCGACCCGGCTCTGCTGACCGGCGCCTATGCCGACGGCCACGCCGCCGGCCACGAGGGCGATGGCGTTGGACGACGTGGCGGCGCAGACGAGCTGCGCCAGCTCGACGTCCAGCCATTGCGCCTCGCTCGGGCTGCGCGTCGTGACGACGCGCCAACCGCTGCGATCCAAGCTCACGACGTCAGCGCGCTGCGCCAGGAAGCCACCGTCGAGCCTGCGCAGCTCGAGCCCGGCCGGGCCGGGTTCCGGCAGGGTGAGCACGCGCGTGTTCTTGCGCTTGCGGGCCAACAGCTCCAGCGCCTCCGGCGCGTAGCCGGAGGCCATGAGCACGTCGGCCTTCGGGCGCGCCACGATGAGCTCGGCCAGGGCCAGGTCGACGTGGCCGGGCAACGCGACGACCCCGCCGAAGGCGGACTTCGGGTCCGCGTCGAAGGCCTTCGTGTAGGCGTCGGCGATGTCGGTCCCCCACGCCGCGCCGCACGGGTTGGCGTGCTTCACGATGACGCAGGCCGCAGAGCCCCGTCCGGCCGCCGTCCGCGCGAGCAGGTGCGCCAGCCGCCAGGCGGCCTCGGCGTCGAAGAGGTTCAGGTACGAGAGCGCGAGCCCGGAGTGCTGCACCGCCGCGTCCCAGAGCGAGCTCTTGCCGACCTCGCGGTAGCGGGCGCCCTGCTGGTGTGGGTTCTCGCCGTAGCGCAAGACCTCGGCGCGTTCGAGCGCGACGTCTAGGTGAAGCGGCAGCTCCTCCGCCCTGCCTAGGTAGTCCACGATGGCGGCGTCGTACGCGGCCGTATGGGCGAAGGCCGTGCGCGCGAGCTCGCGGCGCTCCTCGGCCGTGACGCCCCTGCGCAAGGCGGCGAGGGTGGACGCGTAGTCGTCGGGTCTGACTACTACCACGACGTCGGGGTGATTCTTCGCTGCCGCCCGGAGCATGGCCGGACCACCGATGTCGATCTGTTCCAGGGCTTCCGCCTCGCTCACCCCCGGCCTCGCGACGGTCTCCCTGAACGGATAGAGGTTGGCCACGACGACGTCGACCGGCACGATGCCGTGCGCGGCGAGCTCGCGCATGTGCGCCGGCTCACGGCGCGCGAGGATGCCGCCGTGGACGCTCGGGTGAAGCGTCTTCACCCTCCCGTCCAGGATCTCCGGGAACCCGGTGACGTCGCTGACCGCCACCGCCGGGATGCCAGACTCGGTGAGCGCCGCGAGGGTGCGCCCCGTGCTGACGAGCTCGAACCCCAGCTCCGCGAGGCCGCGAGCGAACTCTTCCAGGCCGCGTTTGTCGTAGACGCTGATGAGCGCGCGCCTGGGCGCGTCTCTTGTCTCGGTGCTCACACCGGCTCCCTTCCAGAACGGGTGCGGGCGGCCATGAACCCTAGCCGCCCGTCCCAGGTCGCGTGACTGGCCTCAGTTGCTCGTGGCGGGTGCCGGGGCCTCTTCGCCGGCCGGAGCCTCGTCGCCAGACGGCGCCTCCTCCGTGGCCGGGGGCTCCTCGTTCGTCGGCGTCTCGTCGGCAGCGGCATCCGGCGCGGCGGTGGCGTCGGTACCCTGGAGCGTATCCGTAGGCAGGACCAGGTCGGGTACGGAGGTCTCCACGATGTCCGTGGCGGCGCGGCGGTCAGAGAGCCAGGCCGTGCGGGCCGCCTGACGCTTCTGGGCGAGCACGGCCTGCTCCACCTGGGCGTAGACGTCGGCCAGCGGCCTCACGCGTGGGGCCACGCGGTCGGCGACAAGCACCACGTAGGTGTCGATGGTGGCCTGGGCCGGGGCGGCATCAGCGCCGTCACCAGCGAGGTCCTCACCGCTCGCCTCCGAGACGGCCTCATCCGTCCCGGCCGCCTCGGAGGCGGCCGGAGCCGGCTGTTGGATCACGAGGACGTCGCTCACTGCCAGGGCGCCGCCGGGCAGAGGGTCGAAGGCGTCGGTGGAGAAGAGTGCGGTGTCCAGTTCGGTGGCCAGGTCGCCCGGCTTCACGCGCCCCAGCTCGGTGAGGGTGCCGCCGGCGGCCTCGGAGGCGGCCGCCACCGTGTCGCCGCCAAGCAGGGCGGTGCGGAACGCGGCGGCGACGTCGGCGTCGGAGAACTCGACCTTGGTAACGGTGGCTTCGGCGCCGAACGTGTACATCGCCTGGTTGTCGGCGTAGTACGTCCCTATGTCCTCAGCCGTGGCCACCTCGTCGCGTCCGATGTAGTTGAGCGCCGCCTGGGCGATGCCGCTGCGCGTGCCGACCAACGGCACGCCCAGCGTCTCTGCGCCCTGGTAGGCGACCTCCGTGTCGATGAGCTGGTTGAGGACCGTCGGCTTGAAGAGGCCGACGATGAGGTCAGCGGTGGCGGGCGACAGGGCCTGCTGGATCTGGGTGTTCGTGTACAGGGCCCTGTCGAGGTCGACGGCCTTGATCTCGTGGTCGCCGACCTTGGCGAGGACGGGGTTGTCGAACCGCAGGGTGCTCGTGGCAGGGAAGGAGACCTGCGCTTCGGCGCGCAGGCGCTCCAGCTCGGCCTCGACGATCCCGGACTTCTTCGCGTCGAGCGCGTCAGCAGAGACGGTGTCCTTGACCTCGTCGAGCGGCAGGTCGGCGGCGGGCTGGTAACTCTCGACGGACACGACGTAGTAGCGGTCGTTGAACGCGATGACGTCGGTCAGGCCCGCACCGCGCAGGGAGAAGGCCGCGTTGGCGACGACGGTCGGCAGCGCGGGGCGCCCGACGGGGCGTGGCGTCGTCTCCCCGGCCGCGGCGCCGACGGCGCCGTCCCGATCGGCGAGCTCCAGGCTGTTGTCGCGGGCGAGGGCGGCGAAGTCGGCCCCGGCGAGGGCTTGCCGCCTCAGGCTCTCTGCCGTCTGCTGGTCGGCCACGACGATCTGCCGCGCGAGGACCTTCTCCTCGGACTGGTAAGAGGCGCGGTGCGACTCGAAGAAGGCGTCCACTTCGGCGTCGGAGATCGTGGCGTCCTTGACGAGGCGGTTCTCCCACTCCTGCAGGCGGAGCTGGTCCCTGAGGTAGTCGCCGAAGGTCTGGTCCGTGTAGCCGGCGCTGCCGATGAGCTGCAGGTAGGCCGGGTCGTTACGGGCGCCGTCGACGCCCCGGTCCTTGCGGAAGTCGTTGACGGCGGTCCGCACCTGCCCGCCGCTGACGCTGATACGCGCGGCGGCTTGATCGAGGACCGCGTTCCGCACGATCTCGTCCGCAAGCAGGCGCTGGAGGTCCTGGCCGACCTCCCCGTCGGTGACGGTGTTGAACAAGGCGTTGTTACGCAGCTGCTGGATGTCGGGGTCGTACAGGGTCTGGCCGTTGACGACGATCTGCGCGTCACCACGGCTGGCGCCGCCGCCGGTAAGGCTCAGCCCAGGCGTGAACGTGACCACCATGCCCGCGAGAAGGCCGAGTGACACGACCCACAGGATGATGGTTGACATGCGTTTGCTCATCTTCATTCTGGTCGACTTCCTCCCGGTCCGGCGCGCCCCCTCGAGGGGCCCGGTACGGTCCCGCCCCTGGCGGGAAGCACGCCCCGGAGTGTAACAGACCGGTCGCTAAGCGCGGCGTGGTCGTGCCCGGCCGCGCGGTGCTATATTGCTCTTCGCCTCGCCGCCGGCACCCCGGCGCCACGAAGCCGATTCGCGCCCGTAGCTCAGTCGGATAGAGCGTTCGCCTCCGGAGCGAAAGGTCACAGGTTCGAATCCTGTCGGGCGCACCACCAGACGTTCGTCCTGGAGGGTACGTGTCACAGCCGCTCGCCGCCCTGGTAGCCGTAGCGACGGGCGGCGCTGTCGGCAGCGTGCTCCGCTACGCCTTCACGTTGTCGTTCCAGAACCTCGCGAAGGGCTTCCCGCTCGGCACGCTCGTGGTGAACGTGCTCGGGTCCTTCGTCATCACGTTCGTCGGTGCGGCCACGGCCGCGGACGGGCGCAACGCGCTGCCCGAGGTGTGGCGGTTGGCCATCCTCGTGGGGGTCTGCGGCGGCTACACGACGTTCTCGTCCTTCAGCCTGCAGACGCTCGACCTGCTGCGCGCGGGCTTCGTCGGTCGCGCCGCGGCGAACCTCCTCCTGTCGGTCGCCTTGTGCCTAGGCGCTGCCGCCCTGGGCTACCTTGCGGCCGCCAGGCTCGCCAGCGGCGGGTGACGGCCAGACGTACGGTCACGGCCGGGCCCCTACACCCCGCTAGCGGTTGACGCCCTACGGCCCGACGGCGCCCGGTTGCTAGGCGGCCGGGCTCACCAGACCGGCAAGCCGGTTCGCTCTCCCCTGACCCACGGGTCGTCGACCAGCAGGCCGTCCGCAGAGAAGACCGTCACCGGCTCGCCGGCCAGCTGCAGCCTGATGGCGGAGACATCCGCAGGTTGGGTGAGGGTGTAGAAGAGCTGGTTCAGCCTACCGAGCATGGCGGCCGTCCCTCCGCCGCGCTCGAACGCCACGGAGAGGTCGAGCGTCAACGTGCCGCCCGCGAAGCTGGCACCGAGCAGCGCCGTGTCGGCCGGCACGCTGGAGTGTAGGCCGCGAGCGGCCTCGTCAGCCGTCGGGCCGCGTGCGAGCGCCGCCACCTGCGCGGCGGCGCGCTCGCTCGGGTCTTGCCTGCCCAGGCGACGGTTGACGCCCTCCAGCGTGAACGTCGTGCCCTCGTCCTTCACGAAGTAGACGACCGTGTCCGGCACCCGCTGCATGGTGCGCACGGCGATCACGCCCACCAGCGACAGGAGAAGGAGTAGCGCGAGCGCCACGACGCGCAGGACGACAGTCCGCATGTGTTCGAACCTAGCCTAGGCGCGCTGGGCGAAGAACGGCGCCGGTCTGCACGCCACCCACTAGGCGCGCCGGATGGGAAGGTACCGCGGCTCCCACATGGCGTCCGTCACGGCGGTGAGCGGGTCGGCGATCGTCTTACGCGCCACGCCGTCCTCGCAGGCCTGTTTCACGACGGCCGCGGCCACGTGGCGGCTCGCGCGGTTGATGGCGTTGATGCTCGGGTACACGGCGCCGCTCATGAGGCGCGAAGGGTCGGTGTATTCGGCGAGGGCCTCGGCCGCCGCCGTGAGCATGTTGTCCGTCACCTTGCTCGCGCCGGACACGAGCGTGCCCAAGCCCACGCCGGGGAAGATGAAGGCGTTGTTACCCTGCCCGACGGCGTAAGTGTGGTCCTCGAACCTGACCTCGGGGAACGGGCTGCCGGTGGCCACGATCGCGCGACCGTCCGTCCAGCGGTAGACGTCCTCCGGGACGGCCTCGCTGTTCGAGGTCGGGTTGGAGAGCGGAAAGACGATGGGGGCTGGCGAGTTCTGGGCCACGGCGCGCACGACCGTCTCGTCGAAGGCACCCGCCTGGCCGGACAAGCCGATCAGGCCAGTCGCCTTGGCGTTGACGACCGTCTCCAGCAGCGACGGCACGTTCCCGCCGACCTGCCAACCGGCCGTGCGCGACGGGTCCTGCGCCAGCTCCCGCTTGTAGTCGTCAAGGCCCCGCCGGTCGGCCACCACGAGGCCAGCCGAGTCGATCATGAGGACACGCGCTACGGCCTCCGCGCGGCTCAACCCCTGGCGCATGAGTCCGACGACGATCTGCCTGGCCACGCCGATGCCGCCGGCGCCCGCGCCGTGCACGACGTAGGCCTCGTCGACCATGGGCCGCCGCGTCTTGCGCGCCGCGGCGAGCAGGCCGGCCAACACGACCGCGCCGGTACCCTGGATGTCGTCGTTGAAGGACGGCAGGGCGTCGCGGTAGCGGTTCATGACGTCGACCGCCTTCTGCTTGCTGAAGTCCTCCCACTGCAGGACCGCGCCGGGGAAGCGCTTCTTGAAGGCGCTCACGAAACGCTCGATGAAGTCCGCGTAAGCCTGGCCGGTCAAGCGCTCGTGCCGCACGCCGAGGTAGAGGGGGTCGTCAAGGAGGTCGGCGCGGTTCGTGCCGACGTCGAGTTCTATCGGAAGCGTGGTAGCGGGGCTGATACCGGCCGCGGCGGTGTACAAGGACAGCTTGCCGATGCAGATGGCCATGCCGCCGAACCCCTGGTCGCCGATGCCAAGGATGCCCTCGGAGTCGGTCGCCACCGCCAGGCGTACGTCCGGCACGGGCGCGTCAGCGAGGACCTCGTCGACCCTGTCGATGTTCTCCGTGCTGATGACGAGCCCGCGGGGGAAGCGGTAGATGAGGCTGAACTTCTGCACCGCCTCCGCGACGGTGGGTGTGTAGATGATCGGGAGCATCTCCTCCAGGTGCCGCTCGAGGAGGGCGTAGAAGAGGACCTCGTTACGGTCTTGCAGCACGCGTAGGTAAACGTGCTTGTCCAACGCGCTCGCGAACATGGAGTAGTTGGCGTACGTACGCTCCACCTGCTGCTCCAGGGTGGAGCTATGCGGCGGCACCAGGCCCTCGAGGCGCAACTCGCGGCGCTCCTCGCGCGTGAAGCCGGTGCTCTTGTTGAGGAGCGGTAGGCGCGTGAGGATGTAGCCCGTCATCTCGGTGGCCAAGTACGGCTTGCCTTGGGCGTCTATCCGGGTCTCGAACTGCTTCATGATGTCCACTCACTCCCATGCGCTTGCCGGCGCCGGACACCCAGGTGCCCGTGCGCGAAGCGCCCAGATCTGGCGTCAGTCATCGGCGGCGTCCTGCGTGCCGGTGTCCTGCGCGCCGGCTCCCGGCTCGTCCGGGTCCGGCGCTGGGCTGTCCGGCCCCTCGCGTAAGCCCGCGAGGCGCTCTGCCTCGCCCGCGAAGAAGGGGTAGTCGTCGTTGTCAGGCTCCAGTTCGCCCGCCCGCCCGTAGGCCGCGGCGGCGGCCGCGTAGTCGCGGTTCTGGAAGGCGACCTGCCCCAGGTACGCCCACGCGAGGGTGAAGTCCGGCGCCGCGGTCGTGGCGGCCGCGAACTCGGCTTGCGCCGTCAGGCCGTCGCCCGCCGCGTAAGCCGCCATGCCCCGGGCGTACGCGTCGGCGGCGGCGGTCCCGTGGGCGATGGCCAGACGAGCGCTGCGGATGAAGTAGCGGGCGCGGTCGTCCGTCCGGTCGAGCCGCAGGACGGCCTGCCAGTAAGCGATGGCCTCGGCCGGCCGGCCGGCCTCCTGGGTGCTGCGCGCGGCCCACACGTAGGCGTCAACGAACTCGGGCGCGGCTTCCGTCGCGGCGCGGAACCGCTCCGCCGCCGCGTCGAGCTCGCCGGCCTCGTAGGCGGCCAGGCCGGCATAGTAGGCGCGGCCGGCCGCCACGCCCCAGCGATCGAGGGTCCTGGCGTACTCGAGGAACCAGCGCGATCGGGCGTCTTCGGGAGCCAAGGTCGTCGCCCGGACCCAGTAGCCGACGGCCTCCCCGGGGAGGTCGAGCTCCAGGGCCGTGCGACCCGCCCACACCGTCGCGTCCGTGAACTCCGGGTTGGCGGCGACGGCGGCCCGGAAAGCGTCGAGGGCGCCGGTCAGGTCCCCGGCCTCGTACTCCCGCAGCCCGAGCCGGTAGGCCTCGCTCGCCCCCTCGCCGTAATGCTCGCGTTCGCGGCTCAGGTCGAGGAAGAACCTCGCCCCCTCGTCGTCGGGCGCGACCTCGACGAGGCGTTGCCAGATGACCACGGCGGCGGCCGTGTCGTTCTCCTCGAAGGCGATGCGAGCGAGCCAGCGCAACGCTTCCGGGTCGTCGGGCAGTATGTCGAGCAAGGTCAGGTACCAGCTCCTCGCCCCGCTCATGTCGCCGGCCTCGTACCGCGCGAACGCGAGCTGACCCACCACGCGGTGGAACTCGGCCTCGTCAGGCAAGACCTTGTCGGAGACGTCGTCGGGCAACTCCAACGTCCGCCCCGAGAGTTCTCCCCCCTCCGCCAGGTAGTCGTTCCACGCGGAGAACGCCCGGATGTACCAGTTGGTGGCGCCGTAGACGTGCGCGCGCAAGCGGTAGGCGCGGAGCAAGTCGTCCTGGCCTGCCGTGGTCCGGTCGGCCGCGCCCGCCTGCTCGGCCGCGGCCACCAGCTCGTCGGCCGCCGCGATCGCCTCGCGCCATACGGCGTCGTCCAGGCTGGGCGCGCGACCGAGGACAGTGCGCAGCGCCGCAACGAACGCCCCTTCCGCCCTCGCGTACGCGGCCACCAGCGCCGCGTGAGGAGCATCGGCCACTAGCGCGAAGGCCGCGGCGGCGAGGGCGAACACCATCACGACGAGACCGGCCAGCGACCGCCGCCGTCCCACCCCCTGGCCCGGAACGGGCCTCAGCGCGCCTTCGCCGTCAGCCACACGACTTCCCGATCGGCGCGGATCACGAACAGGAGGCGACTCGAGCCGTCATCGCCGACGAACACGACGCGCGTGTGCGTCTCGGAGCCGCCGGGGCCGGCGACGGTCCGCTCGCTCCGCTCCGTCTCGAAGTAGCCGGCGACGGCGTAGGCGGTCGCGATCTCATGCACCACGCCTGGCGCGAGCCCGACGGCGACGCCGCTCAACGCGTAGGCCTCCCACTCCGTCCAGGCCGACGCATCCGGCACCCGGGCCACGAGGGCCCCGACCCCGTCGCCGACCGCCCGCATACTGCCGCGGGGGAGGCTCACGCCGGGATCGAACTGAGCGGAGATGGCCGCGCTGACGAGGACGTCCGCCAAGAGCTGGGCGCGAACGACGGAGCCGAGGTTGACCCCGGCCACGCCCACCAGCACCGCGACCAGGAGGCGAGTGAGGAAGCGCGCCGCACCGACACGGGTCGAGCTGGCCACGTCCGTCACAGTCATGCTGCGAGTCTAGCACCGGCCGGAGGGGCTTTCGACCTGCCCCGGCCGGGGCGGTAGGAGGTCCGTGAACCCACCCGCCCCCTACCCCGGCGCTACCACCGGGCGCCGGGCGCATGGTACGCAGTAGGCGCGGCGCGTGCCTCCAACGCACGCTGCGCGCCTCACCGCCGGAGCACGCTCCGGCACGGGCGCGCCGAGACCGCGCATCTACGAGCTAAGGATCGCTAGAACATGTTCCAGTCTTTGGGTGACCGCCTCCAATCCGTGTTCGACGGCCTGCGCGGCCGTGGCCGCCTGACCGAGGCCGACGTCAAGGCCGCGCTGCGCGAGGTACGGGTCGCGCTCCTCGAAGCGGACGTCAACCTCGAGGTCGCGCGGGAGTTCACGAACCGGGTGCAGGAGAAGGCCGTCGGCTCCGACGTCCTCATGTCGCTGCAACCCGATCAACGCGTCATCGCCATCGTCCACGAGGAGCTGAAGGACGTCCTCGGCGGTAAGTCGGTGCTGCCGACGCTCAAGTCCGAAGGCAACGTCTGGCTCCTCATGGGCCTGCAGGGCGCCGGCAAGACGACGACGGCCGGCAAGCTCGCCTACCGCTACAAGGCGCAGGGGCGGCGCGTACTGCTCGTCGCCGCCGACACGCAGCGGCCGGCCGCCCGCGACCAGCTGAGGGTCCTCGGCGAGCAGATCGGAGTACCCGTCTTCGAGGTCAGGGACGGCGAGGCGCCGGCGTCCAGCGCGGCGCGCCTCAAGGAACACCTGCGCAAGGACTTCCGCGACCTCGTGATCGTCGACACGGCCGGCCGCCTGCAGATCGACGACGCGTTGATGGACGAGCTGGCCGACCTCAGCGGGCGCGTCGAGCCAAGCGAGAGGATCCTCGTCGTGGACGCCATGACGGGCCAGCAGTCGCTACCCGTCGCCACCGCGTTCGATCAGCGCATCGGCGTCACGGGCCTCATCATGTCCAAGCTCGACGGCGACGCGCGCGGCGGTGCCGCCCTCTCCGCCAAGCACGTGACGGGCAAGCCCATCTACTTCGCCGGCATGAGCGAGAAGATCGACGGGCTCGAGCCGTTCCACCCCGACCGGGTGGCCGGCCGCATCCTCGGCATGGGCGACGTCCTCACCCTCATCGAGAAGGCGAAGGCCCTCGAAGGCGACGATGACTACGACACCCAGATGCGCAACCTGGGCGACTTCTCCCTCCAGGACATGCTCACCCAGATGCGCCGCATCAAGCAGATGGGCTCGTTCACCGACGTGCTCAAGCTCATCCCTGGCGCGGGCAAGATCGTGCCGGCCGGCACGAACATCGATGAGCGCGAGATCGGCCGCGTCGAGGCGATCATCTCGTCCATGACGGAGGCCGAGCGGCATACCCCACGTATCCTCAACGCCGCGCGCCGCAAACGCATCGCGCGCGGCTCCGGCACCACGGTGCAGGACGTGAACCGCCTCATCAACAACTACGAGGAGATGCGCAAGCTCATGAAGCGCATGGGCAAGCGCGCGCCCAGGCGGGGGTCAAGACCAGGCCTGCGCGGCTGACGCTCCGGGCAGCCCGGATCGCGGCCCCGGCGCCGTGCATGGGGTGGGGCCGCCCGAGCGCCGGAACACGGGCACCGCAGAAACGCGGGCACCGCACTGGAATAAGTTGCCCGCCGCGTGTACAATGCGTGGCTTTGGGAAGCCGAGCGGCGCCGACTCGTGGTGCGCCGGCTGCACCACGAGGACAGCCACGGCCGGCCCGAGCGGGCCCCCAAGAGGAGTTACGAAGATGGTCAAGATCCGCCTGATGCGCATGGGCTCCATGAAGAACCCGCACTACCGACTCGTCGTGGTCGACGGCCGCACCAAGCGTAGCGGCGACTACATCGAGCAGATCGGCTACTACGACCCGCGCGAGACCACGTCGGAGAGCCTGCGGGTCGACGCCGAGCGCGCCAAGCACTGGATGGCACAGGGCGCCCAGCCGACCGACACGGCGCTCCGTCTACTCCAGAAGTCCGGCGTCGAGCTCCCCAACGCCCTCGAGGCCAAGCGCCGCAGCTCGTACGTCAAGCGCGAAGAAGCCAACCAAGCCCGAGCCTGAACCACGCCCTCGTCAGGGCCCTGGAGGCGGCATGCCCCTCGACCTCGTCACCTTCGTACTGCAGAACCTCGTAGCCGAGCCGGACCGCCTCGAGGTGAACGCCACCTCGGACGGGCGCAACGTCCATATCGACGTCTCGTGCGCTCCCGACGATGTCGGGCGGATCATCGGCCGCGGGGGGCGCGTCATCAACGCGGTCAGGACCTTGGCGCGTGCCGCCGCGGACGGCCGCCAGCGGGTCGAAGTGCAGCTCTTGGAGTGACGCTTCGGGCGCGGCTCCCATGAGCATCGACCCCACGGCCAAGGGACCACCGAACGGTTACGCCTACTGCGGCCAACTGGGACGCACGTTCCAGTTGGACGGGGCTTTGCGGTGGCATGTCGCCGCCGCCCTGGCGGAGGCGGCGGGCGCTCCGGCCGGGGGGACCAAGCGCCCGCCGCTCGCGCTCAGGGCGGTCGGCGCGGCCGGCGTCGTGTTCGTCACGGGCCTCGGCGAGGTGCGGGTGCGCGCGGCGCGGCTCGCGAGCCCCGGAGGTCCTCCCCTGCTCATGCTCGAAGGCGTGCGCGACCGCACCGCTGCCCAACGGCTCGTGAACGCCGAGGTCTGGCTCGATCCGGCGCGGCTGTCGGGCGACCTGGCGGCCGAGCTGGAGCTCGCCCTCGCCACGCCCGACGAGGAGGGTGCCCTCGTCGGCCTCCCCGTCCTGCTTGAAGGACTCGTGGTGGGCGAGGTCAGCGGCGCCGACCTCTCGGGGCCGAACGCCGTCGCGCGGGTCGCCCTCGCGGCGGGCGGCGGCGCCCTGATCCCCCTCGCCGCCCCGTACGTGCGGGTCACGGAAGAGGCCGTCGTCCTCACCGACCCGCCCGCCGGGCTGCTCGACGCCGGCTGAGCGCGGCCGCCGTGCGCTTCACCGTCTACACGCTGTTCGGGTCGCTCGTCGAGCCGTACCTGCACGAGGCCTTGCTCGGCAAGGCCATCGCGGCCGGGCGGCTCGAGGTCGTGCTGCGCGACCTGCGCCGCTTCGCCGGCAACCGCACCAACCGCGTCGACGACGCGCCTTACGGGGGCGGGGCGGGCATGGTCATGCGCGTGGACGTCGCCGCGCAGGCGCTCGACGAGCTGGCCTCGGACACCCCACCGCCCGACGAGACCGTCCTTCTGACCCCCGCAGGCGGGCCCCTCACCCAGGGGCTGGTCGAGCACTTCGCCGGCCTCGAGCACGTGGCGCTCATCTCGGGGCGTTACGAGGGGTTCGACGCCCGGGTCGAGGGGCTCGTCACCCGCCAGGTGTCTATCGGCGACTACGTGCTCATGGGCGGCGAGTTGCCCGCGCTCGTGCTCCTCGAGGCGACGGCCCGGCTCCTGCCCGAGGTGCTGGGCGACGCGGAGAGCCATCGGCAGGACTCGTTCAGCTCAGGGCTGCTCGACTACCCCGAGTACACGCGGCCGCCGAGCTACCGCGGTCTGGACGTGCCCGAGGTGCTCCTCTCCGGGCACCACGGGCGCGTGGCGGCGTGGCGGAGACGCGAGGCCCTACGGCGCACCTTCCTGCGGCGCCCCGATCTACTGGAGAGCGCGCCCCTCACCGAGGAGGAGCGCGCTCTCGTGGACCGTTGGAAGTCCGGCGCGGCGCCGGAGGAGTGAGCCCCCCGGCTCCGCGGTCAGTTCGCCTTGAGCTTGTCGATGGCGAGCTGCGTGATGTCGAGGTCGTCGTCGGAGTAGACGACGAGGCGCTGGTTGGCGGCCTCGACGCGGTCCATCACGATCGTGTAGCCGTTCTCCTTGGCGAGCGCGGCGATGGCGGCGTTGGCGGCCTCGACGGCGGGGGCGGCAGCCGCGTTGATCTCGTTCAGGTAGCGCGTCTGCACGGCCGAGAGGGTGGAGCGCAGGGTAGCGTAGCGTTCGCTCTCGTCCGGCGTGAGGGTCTGGCCTGCGGCGACCTTGGCGTCGAGCACGCTGATGCTGTCGGTGAGCTCCTTGACCTCGGCCTCGGCCTGGTTGCGGATGGCGTCGACCTGGGCGCCGGACGGGTGGGCGCGGATCACGGCCTGCGAGTCGATGAACACGACCTTCGTCTGACGCGCCTGCGCGTTCAGGGTCGAGGAGAGACCGTTCGCAAGGAGTAGTGCGGCCACGGCAAGCCCGATCAGGGTGAGTCTTCTCATAGCGGGTGGCAGCTTACCACCACGATGATGAGAACGCCTCCGAGGCTAGGTCCTGTGCTGAACGACACCGCCACACTCCCAACCCCACCTGCGACGAGGCGGCCTTGACGGACCTCAGCGGTACGCTCTTCGCCGTCCTGGCCGCGATCATCGGCAGCCTCATCGGCTCGTTCGGCAACGTGGTCGTGTGGCGCCTGCCCCGCGGCGAGTCCGTTGCCTTCCCCCCGAGTCACTGCCCACGTTGCGACCACCGGCTCGGACCGCTCGAGCTGGTCCCCGTGCTCTCGTGGCTCGCGCTCAGGGGTCGCTGCCGCCACTGCGGCGCGCCCATCTCGCCCCGCTACCCGCTCGTCGAGGCGCTCATGGCGGCCGTCTTCCTCACCGTCGCCCTCGTGTGGCCCCCACTCACGTCCGGGCTCGCCTTCCTGCCCCTCTGGACCGTCCTAGCCATGCTCGTCATGGCGGCGCTCATCGACATCGACCACTACATCCTGCCGGACGCCCTCACCCTGCCGGCGGTCGTGCTCGGCGTACTAGGCGCGTTCCTCACCCGCGAGACCCTCACGAGCGCCGCGCCCGACCTCCCCACGCCCGCCGCCGCCCTCGTCGGCGCGCTGGCCGGCGCCGGGGTGCTCGCCCTGATAAACCGCGTCGGCGCCCTCGTGCTGCGGCGCTTCGCGGACACCAAGGAGCGCCTCTTCCCCGTCAGCCTCGATCAGGTCAACGTCGCCGCCGTGGTCGGCGCCCTGGCCGGGCCGTGGTGGGGCGTGGCGGCCGGAGCGGCCAGCCTGCTCGTCAACCTCA
Source organism: Deinococcota bacterium (assembly GCA_963170125.1). Lineage (GTDB taxonomy): Bacteria > Deinococcota > Deinococci > Deinococcales > Trueperaceae > JAAYYF01. The sequence goes on from CAUJFI010000159.1 coordinate 43,574, forward strand.
TGGCGAGGCGGACGTTGCGCCTGCCCGAGCCGCTCGCCTACGGGCTCTTGGCCGTCGCGCTCGTCCTCTCGATGACCACCTTCACGGTGCCGACGGTGACGGCCGTCGGCGGGAGCGTGCTGGCCGCGGGCGCCTGGGCCCTACTCGGCGCCGCGTACTGGTGGATCCACGACCTGGTGAGACCCGACCCCGCCGGGCAGACGGAAGACGACCAGGAGCCCGTAGCCATGGGCTTCGGCGACGTCAAGCTCGCCGCAGCGCTCGGCGCGCTGTTGGGGTGGGAGAAGCTCCTCGTATGCGTGCTGTTCGCCGTCGTGCTCGGCGCACTGTTCGGCGTGGTCGGACGACTGGCCGGCGGCAAGCGCGTCATCCCGTTCGGTCCCTACCTGCTCGCTGGCGGACTCGCAGCGCTCTTCTTCGGCGACGCGACCATCCGCTGGTACCTCGGCATGCTGGGCGTCGGCTAGACGAGCCGCGTAGCAGCGCTCGCGCGCCGGTCCCCCGTTCCTAACAGAGCGCTACCCGATGCTATATGGTGGTCCGCGTTGGACGCGCCCCACGCGTTCGGCGCGCCTCACGCGTGAAACGAGCGGCGCGATTGGAGTGGAATGGAGCCGACACGTCTTCCGAGCTTGGCAGGCAAGGACTTCTTGTCTCTCGCCGACCTGACCAAGGAGGAGTTCGCCGGCCTGATCGCCAGCGCCATCCAGCTCAAGGCCGACTGGAAGCGCGGCGTGCGACCGGCGCCCATGCAGCACAAGACGTTGGCCATGTTCTTCGAGAAGCAGTCGCTCAGGACGCGAACCACCTTCGACGTCGCCATGGCCCAGCTCGGCGGCCACTCCGTCCTGCTGAGCCAGGACTACATCGGCTTGGGCGTGCGCGAGACCGTCAGGGACGTAGCCAACAACCTCAGCCGCTGGGTGGACGGCATCATGGCCCGCACGTACGAGCACGACAAGCTCCTCCAGCTCGCCGAGCACGCGACGGTGCCCGTCATCAACGGCCTCTCCGACTACCTGCACCCGTGCCAGCTCGTGGCCGACTACATCTCGCTGACCGAGACCTTCGGCGACCTCGCCGGCCTGAAGCTCACGTACGTCGGCGACGGCAACAACGTCGCCAACTCCCACGTGAACGCGGCCGCGCTCGCCGGGGTGCACCTGACCGTCGCGTGCCCCCCGGGCTACGAGCCGGACGCCGGGGTGCTGGCCGCCGCCCGTGAGCGCGGCGGCTCCATCACCATCGCGCACGACCCCCGCGCGGCCGTGAGGGGCGCGGACGCGCTCTACACGGACGTCTGGATCTCGATGGGCATGGAGGAGGACACGGCGCGGCGCAAGCGCGACTTCACCGGCTACACCGTCACCCCCGAGTGGTTCGCCGACCTGGCCCCCCGCGGGGTCTTCATGCACGACCTGCCCGCCCACTACGGCGAGGAGTGCACGGAGGAGTGCGTCTACCATGAGCGCAGCATCGTATTCGACCAGGCCGAGAACCGCCTGCACGCGCACAAGGCCGTCATCTTCCAGTACCTGGCGGAGCCGTGAGCGCAGGCGAGCGCGAGCCGACCGTGAGCACCGGCGGGGACGCGCATGACTGACGGACCGATCAGGGCCGGGGTGCTCGGCGCCAGCGGTTACGGCGGCGCCGGCCTCGTCGAGCGCCTGGTGCGCCACCCGGGGGTGACACTGGCGGCTATCGGCTCGCGGGCGTACCTCGGCAAGCCACTGGCGGCGAGCTGGCCGCACCTCGCCGGCCTCCGGAGCGACCTCCGGTTCCAGGACTCCGATGACGTGATCGCGGCGTCCGACGTGGTCTTCTGCGCCACGCCGCACGGGGCAACGGCCCCGCTCGTCGCCCAGGCCCTCGCCGCCGGCAAGCGGGTCGTCGACCTGTCGGCCGACTTCCGCCTGAGCGCCGCCGCCTACGAGGAGTGGTACGGCCACCCCCACCCCCACCCGGAGCTCCTCCCCGAGGCGCGCTACGGTCTGGTCGAGCTGCACCGCCACGAGCTGCCCGGAGCGCGGATCGTGGCGAGCCCCGGCTGCAACGCCACGGCCGCCTCCCTGGCCGTCGCCCCCCTGGCGGCGGCCGGCCTGCTCGGCGAGGTAGCCATCGCCAACGTGCTGACCGGCGTGTCCGGCGCCGGACGCTCGCCTTCGGGCCCCATGCACTTCAGCGAGATGGCGGAGAACGCCCGCCCATACAAGCCGGCGGGAACCCACCGCCATACGGCCGAGATCGAGGCCGTAGGCGGGCGCGTCCGGGCGGCGCTGGCGCGCGGCGACGCCAAGCGCCTCCTCACCCACGCCCCGTTCCAACCGGTACTCGTGGCGTTCACGCCGCACATCGTGCCGATGAACAGGGGCATCATCGCCACCGTGGCCACCCGGCCGCTCGACTGGGGCGACAGGGCGCCGACGACGGAGACGGTCCTTGGGCTCGTTACCGACTACTACGCCGGCGACCCGCTCGTGGACGTCGGCCCGGAGCTGCCGCAGACGAAGGCGGTGGCCGGCTCCGATCGCGCCAGCTTGAGCGCGCACGTCGACGGGCGGACCGGGCAGGTCCTCGTCTTCTGCGCCATCGACAACCTCGGCAAGGGGGCCGCCGGCCAGGCCGTGCAGGGCTTCAACGTCGCGTTCGGCTTCGCGGAGACGACCGCGCTGAGCCTGACCGGCGCGTGGCCGTGAGCACCGGCGATCACGCGGCGCCCCGAACCTCGGGGCCCGAAGCGCCGCGGGCACCGTTCCACGGCACGGCAGAGATGCCGGCGCGAACCGTAGTTCACGCGGCGTCGCCGGCGGCAGCCCGCGACGCGCTAGGAGGCAAGCAGTGAACGTTCCGCAAGGGTTCCAGCTGGCCGGCGTCACGGCCGGCGTCAAGCGTTCCGGTCGGCCGGACCTCGGGGTCATCTACTCGCCGGCTCCGCTCGCCTGGGCGTACAGCGCCACGCAGAACGCCGCCGCCGCCCCCTGCGTCGCGCGCGACCGCTCCCTCGCCGCCGCGGGTGGGCCCGTACGCGCCGTCATCGTCAACAGCGGGAACGCCAACTGCGCCAACGGCGCGCAGGGCGTGAGCGACGACGTGGCGTTCGCGGCGGCCGCCGCGAACGCCCTCGGGCTAGCAGGGCCGGAGGAGGTCGTCAGCGCCAGTACCGGCGTGATCGGCCACAAGATGCCGCTCCAGGCGCTCGTCGCCGCCATGCCGCGCCTCGCCGCCGAGCGTTCGGCGGACGCCGACGGCTTCTCCAAGGCCATCCTGACGACCGACCTCGCCCCGAAGGTCGCGACGGCCAGCATGGCCAGCGGCGCCCGCGTGCTCGGCGTGGCCAAGGGCTCCGGCATGATCCACCCGAACATGGCCACCATGTTCGCGTTCGTCATGACCGACGCCCAGGTCGACCAGGAGACGCTGCGCCCAATGTGGCAGCGCGTCGTGGAGCGCACCTTCAACCAGCTCACGGTCGATGGCGACACGTCGACGAACGACATGGCCGTCGCCCTGTCGTCGAACCTGGTGCCGACGGACGCCGACGAGGTCGAGCTGGTGCTCGGGAACGTCGCGACGGAGCTGGCGAAGCAGATCGCCCGCGACGGCGAAGGCGCCACCAAGCTCATCACGGTGCGCGTGACGGGCGCGCGGACCGACGTCGAGGCCCGCCACGCGGCGCGCACGGTGGCCGGCAGCAGCCTGGTCAAGACTGCCGTCCACGGGGCCGACCCGAACTGGGGGCGCATCCTGGCCGCCGCCGGCCGCTCGGACGTGGCCATGGACATGGCTCGCGCGGTGGTGATCGCGCAGGGCACGGAGCTCTATCGGGGCCAGCCCCTCGAGTACGACGCGCGCGCCGTCTCGAACGCGCTGCGCACCGCCGACGTCCTCCTCGAGGTCGACCTGGGCGTCGGGACGGCGGAGGGCACGGCGTGGGGCTGCGACCTCACCGAGGGCTACGTCCGCATCAACGCCGACTACACGACCTGAGCGCCACGAGTTCGGCCGCCCGCTTGCCTAGCGGGCGGCCGAACCGCGTTGGCCCGCTACCGGCTAGCGCCTGCGGTTGGCGATGTGGATGGCCTTGCCGTGGGCGTGCTCGGCGGCCTCCATGACGCCCTCGGAGATCGTCGGGTGCGGGTGCTGCGTGAGGGCGATGTCCTCGAGTGTCGCCCCCATCTCGATGGCGAGCGCCGCCTCCGACACGATGTCGCCCGCGTTCGGACCGACCATGTGGAAGCCGAGGAGCATGTCGGTCTTGGCGTCCCCGACGAGCTTGATGAGGCCGCCGGACACCCCGATGGAGGCCGCGCGCCCGGAGGCGGAGAGCGGGAAGCGCCCGACGCGCACCTCGAAGCCGGCGTCCGTCGCCTCCTTCTCCGTCATGCCTACGCTCGCGAGCTCCGGCGTCGTGTAGATGACGCTCGGCACGACCGTGTCGTAGGCGCTCGGCATGCCCGAGGCATGCTCCGCCGCCACGACGCCCTCCTTCATGGCCTTGTGGGCCAGGAGCGGCGCGCGCGCCACGTCACCGATGGCGTAGATGTTGGCGACGTTCGTCTGCATGTGGTCGTTGACGACGGGGACGTAGCCCCGCTCGTCGACCTTCACGCCCGCGTTCTCGAGGCCGAGCCCCGCGCCGTTGGGCCTGCGGCCCACGGCGACCAGCACGCGGTCGGCGACCAGTACCTCCTCCTTGCCGTCCGGACCCTGGACGGTCACCTCCGTGCCCTTCTTGGTGGCCTTCTGCCCGAGGACCTTCGTGGAGGTCAGGATGCGCATCCCGGCCTTCTCGAGCGCCTTGCGCAGCTCCTTGCTCGCGTCGGCGTCCACGGGGCCGGCGATGTGGTCGAGCATCTCGACGATCGTCACCTCGCTGCCGAGCGCCGAGTAGACGTCCGCGAACTCGAGACCGATGGCGCCGGCGCCGATGACCACCAGGCGCGCCGGCACGCTCTTGCCGATGGTGAGGGCACCGGTGGAGTCGACGATCCGGTCGCCATCGAGCTCGAAACCCGGGATGGCGGCCGGGCGGGAGCCGGTGGCGACGATGAACTTCTTGGCCTGGTAGCGCTTGCCAGCCACCTCGACCGTGTCGGGGCCTGTGAAGCGCGCCTCGCCCTCGAGCACCGTGACCTTGTTGCCCTTGAAGAGCATGCCCACGCCGCTCGACTGCTTCTTGACGACGTCGAGCTTCCACTTGTCGACGGCCGCTAGGTCGACCTTCGGCGTGCCGAAGTCGACGCCGAACGCGCTCGCCTCCTTGGCCCCGCGCAGCTCGTCCGCCACATGCAGGAGGGCCTTGGTCGGGATGCAGCCGACGTTGAGGCACACGCCGCCGATCGCGCCCTTCTCGGCGCAGGCGACCTTGAGGCCGAGCTGCGCGGCCCGGATGGCGGCGTGGTAGCCGCCCGGTCCGGAGCCTATGACGATGAGGTCGAAGTCCATTGCTTCCTCCAGGTAGCGGCGCTCATGCTGCGGCACCGGGCGATCGGGATCCGAGGCCGGCTGACCGGCCTTGCGGCTCAAGTCTACCGCCCTCCTCGCGGCGCCGCCGTCCGGCGGCGGCCCCATGCGGACGCACCTACGTTGACAGTGCCGGTCACAGCGTCTACCCTTCGCGCATGGCCGACGCCCGCCAAGGCATGACCTTCCGGTGCTGCCTAGCACTATTCAGCAGGGCGCGCTCTGGGTAGCCCCGCCAGGCCCTCCCACGCGCGTCGACCCCGGCACGGCAGCCGGGGTCTCGTCTTGAAGGCAGCCCTGGCCCCAAGATCGCCGCGTCAAGGGCGCGGGCGGCGAACCTCCCGACCTATACTGGAGAAACCATGACCGACACGATAACGAGCGCCACGGGTCACGCCGAGCGCTACTCACCGGACGCCA
>CAUJFI010000160.1 GCA_963170125.1 Deinococcota bacterium
GCGCCGACCCGGGCGACCTCAGCGCCACCCCGAGGGCGGTGCCAGACTACTCGAGCGCCTTGGTCGGGGGCGTGAAGGGCATGCGCATCGGGGTGGTGGAGGACATGCTCACCAGCCGCATGGTCGGGGACGAGGCGCGCGCCGCGTTCGAGGACGCGATCGGCGTGCTGCAGGGGCTGGGAGCCGAGGTCGTCACAGTCTCCATCCCGAAGGTGAGCGATACGCGCTTCGTGATCCCCCTCCTCATCGACGCGGAGGCGTACTCCTACCACCGCTCCGAGCTGCTCGAGGACTACTTCGGGTACGACGCGAACACGCGCATCAGCGCGATGGTGGGCGCCGCCATGCCGGCGGGCGTCGTCGCGCAGGCGCAGCGCGCGCGGCAGGTGGTCAGCCTCGAGGTCGTGGCCGCGTTCGAGGGCGTCGACGTGCTGGCCAGCCCCGGCTCGCCCAGCGGCGCGCCGGAGAGCAGGCAGCGCGGCCACGTCGGGTCGCGGAAGGAGGCCGAGGAGCGGATCTTCGGCGTCGGCACCAGCGCCGGCCAGCTAACCCGCGTGTTCAGCCTGTCCGGCAACCCGGCCGTGACCTTGCCGTGCGGGTTCGACGCCGAGGGCATGCCCCTGTCGGTCCAACTGGCTGGGAAGCACTTCTGCGAGGCGGACATGTTGCGCGTGGCGCATACGTACGAGGCGGCCACCGACTGGTCGACGCGCCACCCCGACCTCGCGGGTTGACGTCGCGCCCCGCCGCGACCGCCCGGGTACCGGCGGTCGCGGCGGGGCCGGCCCGTCGTCAGGCGGGCTTAGCGGTGGCGGCGTCCCCGAAGATGTAGGCGTAGTCCCCGGCGAAGACGCGCCCGAACACTCCGCGGATCATGATGAGGATGGTCTCGTCGAAGGGCGCCACGTACTCCTCGAGCGCCTCGAAGGTGTTGGCGTCGCGCACCGAGCCGACGGGCGTCCCCTTCGGCACGACCGCTCCCAGCTTGTCGAACCCGACGGCCGGGATGAAGACGCCGCCTTGCAGGTGGCGGACGAGCTTGCGGTCGCCGATGACGGCTTGCCGCGGGTTGCGTGTCGGGGCGCCCGGCAGCATGCCGAGCACGCGCATGACGTTGTGCACGCCCGCCACGGAGCGCGCCAGCACCTTGTCGTCGCCGCTGGTGACCGAGCCCCCGAGCATGGCGACGACCGCGGGGATCCCGAGCGACTCGGCGAGCTCCGAGATGGAGCTGACGGAGTCGGGCTCCGTGCGGGTGATGGACAGGTAGTCGGAGCCGAACGCCTTCGAGAGCTCGAGGATGCGGGGCGAGACGGGACTGCCGCTCTGCTTGACGAGCGTGTAGTCGATGGCGCTCTCGAGGCCGCCGCTATGGAAGTCGATGAGGGCGTCGAGGTGCGGCAGGTAGTCGGTGGCGATGGCGTGAGCCATCTGCGCCACCAGCGACCCGGAGGCGGAGCCCGGGAAGACGACGTTGAGGTTCACGGCGTCGGTGGTCATGCCGATCCCGGTCAGCCGCGTGAACGTCTCGAACGCCACGGGGTTGCATACCGGCAGGCCGAGGACCGCGCCCCGCAAGGTGGTCGGGTCGAGCCCGCCCAGCACCTCGTGGATGGTCCTGATCGCGAACGCCTCGTCGCCGTGCGAGCCGGACTCGAGCCCGAGGACCGGCCCGTCGTGCAGGCCAACGACGGCGCGCACCACCAGCTCCAGCGTGTCGCCGCGCGGCATGCGCGCCACCGGGATGCGCACGAGCTTGTGCTCGCCCGGGTGGACGGTGACGCCTGCGATGGTAATCGACTTCATCTACGGTCACTCCTTCGAAGCGCGGGTCGGTCGGCGACGGACCCGGTCAGGTCTTCAGGCGCGGGTCGAGCCTGTCGCGCAGGCCGTCGCCGATCAGGTTTATGGCCAGGACGGTCAGCATGATGGCCAGGCCGGGCAGCGTCGCCGGCCACCAGGCGACGAGGAGGTAGGTCCTGCCGTCCGAGAGGCTCGCGCCCCAGGACGGGGTGGTGGCGCCGACCCCGAGCCCGAGGAACGACAGGGTCGCCTCGGAGACGATGGCAGTGGCGACGCGCGAGGAAGCGATGACGATGATGGAGGAGAAGATGTTGGGCAGCACGTGGCGGAGCATCACGCGCCACGCGCCGGCGGCCAGCGCCTGCGACGCTTCCACGAACTCCCGCTCCTTGAGGCCGAGGACCTTGGCGCGCGCGACGCGCGCGTACGGCACCCAGCTCGTGAAACCGAGCACGAGTATCACGTTGCCGAGCCCGGGACCGGTGAGGGCCATGACCACGAGGGCGAGCACGAGGAACGGGAAGGCGAGGAAGACGTCGACCACGCGCATGACGATGGCGTCGAACAGCCCGCCGACGTAGCCGGACACGAGCCCGACGAGCGTCCCGAACGTGCCGCCGATGGCCACGACGGTGAGGCCGACGATCAGCGACACGCGGGCGCCGTAGATCAGGCGCGAGAGGATGTCGCGCCCCAGGCCGTCCGTCCCGAGCAGGAAACGCGGATCGCCCCCCAGCCAGGACGGCGGCTTCAGGCGCATGATCAACGTCTGCGCCCCCGGGTCGGCGGGCGCCAGCCACTGGGCGGCCAGGGCGCACACCACCGGGACGACGAGCATGATGCAGCCGATGACCAGCATCTTGTTCCGCCCGAAGTAGCGGAGCGAGCGCCTCAGGGAGGCCGACCTAGTCATAGCGGATCCTCGGATCGAGGAAGCCGTAGACGATGTCGACGACGAGGTTGATAGCCACGAAGAAGACGGCGAACAGGACCACGGCGGCCTGCACGACCGGGTAGTCGCGGCTGGAGATCGACTGGATCATCAGCCGCCCCACCCCCGGCCACGCGAAGACGGTCTCGACGACCACGGAGCCCCCGAGCAGGGCGCCGAACTGGAGGCCGAGGACCGTGACGGTCGGGATCAGGGCGTTCTTGAGCGTGTGGTGCCACACCACGGCCCGAGGCGGCGCGCCCTTGGCCCTGGCCGTGCGCACGAAGTCTTGCGTCAGGGTCTCGAGCACGTCCGTCCTTATCAAGCGCTGGACGATGGCGACCATGCTGGCGCCCAGGGTGAAGGCGGGCAAGATCAGGTTCTGCAGCTCCCCACGCCCGGAGATCGGCAGCCACTTGAGCTGCACGCCGAAGACGAGGATGAGCATGAGGCCGAGCCAGAAGTTCGGCATGGACATTCCCAAGAGAGAGACGGCGCTTATGCCGATGTCGACGAACGAGTTGCGCCTCAGGGCCGCCGCGATGCCGAGCGGCACGCCGACAGCCACGGCGAAGGCGAGCGCGATGAGGGAGAGCTCGAGCGTGGGGCCGAGGCGAGATATCACGCTCCGCATGGCGTCCTGGCCCCCGTAGTAGGAGACGCCGAAGTCGCCGCGCACCGCGTTGGTGATGAAGAGCCACAGTTGGACTGGTAGCGGCTCGTCGATGCCGATGGAGCGGCGGATCTCCCGGAGCTGCTCCGGTGTGATGGTCGTGTCGGGCGGGATGAGCATGACCGCCGGGTCGCCGAGCATGCGTAGTAGCAAGAAGACCGTGACCAGCACGCCGAACAGCGTGGGCACGGCCAGTCCGATGCGGCGGAGGGCGTACGTCAGCATCCGGAGGGGTTCACCTCGCAGTCGGAAGGCGTCTCGGGTCCGCTCCCAGAAGAA
>CAUJFI010000161.1 GCA_963170125.1 Deinococcota bacterium
AGTTGAGTCATCGTTCACTCCGTTCCAGGGTTGTGTCCACTTCCCATTTTGGAGGAGCGATGGCTCCCTTCTCTCACGAGAAAGTCGCAGAGCCACCCAATTTACAGAGGATACGGGGCGCTATCCCAACGCTAGCAGCAGCGTCGTGACCGATCGCTTCATGGTCCCTCCTCCTAAAGGTGTTCCACGTTCGAGCATAGACGCGCTGTTGCGCGATGTCAACGCGTATGGGCTTGTCCGGTTCGCAATGCGAGGCGTAACCTTGAGACATATGCGCGTTGATGCCTTAGATCAGTCGTTGATAGTCGCCCTCGAGGACGACGGCCGCCGGCCGTTCCGGGATATCGCGCGCGAGCTCGGAGTGTCGGAGGCCACCGTGCGCGGCCGCGTCGCCCGCCTCAAAGAGCTCGGGTACATCAAGATCACCGCCGTCGGCAACCCGTTGCGCCTAGGGCTCAACGTCTACGCCATCACGCTCCTGAGCCTCCAACCCGGCCACGTGCCCGCCGCCGCCGCGCGCCTCGCCGAGTACCCGAACGTGCGCTTCGTCGGCAACTCGTTCGGCTCGGCGGACATCATCATCCAGACCCTCCACCCGAGCGTCCAGGACCTGCACGCCTTCATCGCGACGACGCTGCCGCGCGACATCCCGGCCATCACCCGCACGGAGACGTTCCAGCTCGCCGAGGTGGTCAAGAGCTCGTGGGACTGGAAGGCGTGGTTCGCGGGGCAGGCGGAGGAGGGGTGAGGGAGCCACCCGCTTGCGGCGCCCGGTCGCGCTAACCTGACCAGCATGCCCGGCGACTTTGAACAGCTCACCACCGAGATCCGCGCGTTCGCGGCGGCGCGGGACTGGCACCGCTACCACGCCCCGAAGAACCTCGTCATGGCCCTGTCCGTCGAGGTGGCCGAGCTGATGGAGCACTTCCAGTGGCTCACGGGTGAGGAGTCGGACGCGTTGGGGCCAAGCGAGCGAGCCGGCGTGCTGGACGAGCTCGCCGACGTGCAGATCTACCTGCTCGAGCTTGCCGACCGGCTGGGCGTCGACATGGTCTCTGCCGTGCGCGCGAAGATGGTCAAGAACGGGGTCAAGTACCCGGCGGGGTGAGATGGTGGGTTCGATAGTCCGCACCGCCGGGAACGCGCCGCTCGCGCGCTGCCGCTCGGCCCTCGTCGATGGTCGCAACCCAACAGCTGAGCGGCGTCCTACCTAGGACGCCGCTCGAGCCAATGGCCTACAGCGCAGTGCGCGTCGCTGTGAAGCTCCCGTTCACATGCAGGGTGTCACCTGTGGTCGGTACGACCAGGAAGTCGTAAGTGCCGGTCATCGTGTTCGCCGTGATCTGAGCGCGAACGGTCAGCGTGGCCGTCCCGGCGTTCGACGTGGCGCGCGCGTCCAGCGAGAACCGGTCACCGATGACGCTCGAGGTGACCTCGTAGTCGATGAACTGGTCGCCGTACGACAGGTGGAAGTCCTGGCTCGCGACGCGGTTGTCGTCGCCCACCGTGAAGGCGAGGGGCGTGGACGCTCCGCCGGTCTGGACGGAACCGGACCAGGCGCCCGAGGCGTCGACGGCTTGCGGGCTGCACGCGCTCATCACGACGGCAAGGGCGAGCAGGACGGGGGGCAAGAAGCGCTTGAGCATGAGGCTACCTCCTAGGGATGATGCGGGCCTTCGCGGCCTAGTGCTCTCCCTTGGATGGTAGGTGCCGCACGTGAACGGCGTATGTGTGAAAGGTAACGCTTGCGCGCGTCCCGGTGCAGCCGCCCAAGCGCCCCCCCCAAGTCCCCGCGAGCCCCTACGCCGCGGCTAGCTCCCGCCAAGCCGCGAGCACCGCAGGGTCCGCCAGCGCCGCGTCGGCGTACAGGTACATCCCCGCCGACCACGCCTGCAGCGGATGCCCCATCGCCTGACCCGACAGCCCGTGGATCCACTCGTTGAACTCCCACGGCGCGAGCTTGCCGAGGCGGTTGGCGCTGGCGAGCGCGTCCAACTGCTCCTCAGCGCGCCCGCGCTGGCCCGCCGCGGCGAGCGCGGCCACGTAGAAGCCCCCGACGAACGGCCAGACGCCACCGTTGTGGTACTGGTGCGGGAGGTTGAGGTTGCGACTGCGGTAGTAGTCGCGCCAGTCGCGATCGCCGGGGTAGATGGGCGGGTAGAAGGCGCGCAGGGGGTAGGGGGCGTCGGCTCCGACGGCGTGCGCGTGGCGCAGGATCGTCGCCGTCTGGCCCTCGTCCGGAACCCCCAGGAGGATGGCGAGCATGTTGCCGAGTCCGTCGAAGTTGTGCCCGAACTCCCTGAACCCTACCCAGGGGAGGAGGAACGGCATCTCCGTCAGCGTCGCCGTGTTCTGGTAGAGGAGGAACCACTCGAGCCGCTCCGCGCGCAGGGCGTCGAGCTGCGCGCCGAACGCGGCCCCGTCCCAGGGCCGGTCGAGCCAGAAGAGGAGGCGGATCTTGCGCGCCACGTCCGCGGCGAGGTCCGCGTACCCGAGGCCACCCGTGGCCGCCGGCGTCCGGGCCTCCTG
>CAUJFI010000162.1 GCA_963170125.1 Deinococcota bacterium
GACCCGACGAGCGGTACAACCTCACCGCCTCGACCTTGAACTCCTCCGAATACCTCTTAGCCATACCCCTAACCTCCGCACTTCTCACCCTCATGAGGGTGAGAAGCAAACACGTGGTCCATCATACCGGGCTAGCTCTAGACCGATCGCGGCACGGAGTTCTGCGGTAACCGCGAGCACCACGAGTACCAGCTCTACCTGGCGGTGGAAGACATCGACCACACCCGCACGCGCGTGAAACGCCCGCAAAGCAACGGCATGTGCGAACGCTTCCACAAGACCGTGAAAGACGAGTTCTACGCCATCGCGTTCCGCAAGAAGCTCTACGCCAGCCTGGAGGAGCTACAGGCGGACCTGGACGCCTGGCTACACTACTTCAACACCGAACGCCCACACTCGGGGCGCTACTGTTACGGCAAGACACCCATGACGACGTTCCAAGACGCCAAACCCCTAGCCAAGGAGAAGGAACTGGACTCACAGTACCTGACACCCGGAGTGCCGGACAGCAAACAACGACTGTCAGACCAAATCTGAACTATCACACCTTCAAAGACGAGGAGTCCAACCAGGAGCGCGATCCCGTGATGCCCGCCGAGAGGTCAACCGCCGCCACCACCAAAGCGCAGACGAATAGCCTGGCTGACGGCTCGCCCGCCCGGACCTTCAAGGGACTGCTGGAGCACCTGGCGACCATCACCCGCAACACCTGCCAGCATCCCCAAACCGGCGTGGCGTTCGCCATGACCACCAGCCCCAACCCCACCCAGCAGACGGCGCTTGACCTGCTGAGCAGCATCAGCGTGTAGACATCCCACCGCACCCCGCGCAGCCCGCACTTCGCGTGCAGGACAAGGGAACTACGCTTCCACCATGCGGAACTTCAGGTTAAATCCCAACCATCACATTTCGGTGGCCACGTGCTCGCTCGAGTCAAGCGTTGACCTTCAGGCACCGCCCCACGGTCGCCAACACGATGAGGCCGTGCTTCGCCCCGGTAGCCGCCAGGTAGTCCCGCACCTGGCCCACGTACTTGGCAAGCGCCCGGCTGCTCGGCCGCACGTCGCTCTTCCAGTCCACGACCACCTCGGCCGTGCCGTCTGGCGCCCACTTGATCGCGTCCGCGACTCCGACGACGACCTCCTCTCGGCCATCGCCGAGTTCGTTCAGGGCGAAGACCGAGAGCTCAGGCTCGAGGCCGGGCCTCAACTCTGCGACCTCCGGTAGCGCCAGCGCGCGCATCACGGTGGCGGCCAGTTCGGCCGGCGCCAACCCGTGGGCCGGGTCTTCGCTCGGTTCATGCCCGAGGATGCGGATCAACTGGCGAGCTCGCGACTCTACGGCGGCCGGATCTTCGGTCAGCTCAGCCGTGAGCACCTCCTCGAGCAGCTTGTGCAGCACGGTGCCTCGCAGCCGGCCACCTTGCGGCGAGGCTTCGGGAGGCTCGTCCGTGTCGGCCTCCAGGAAACGTAGGATCTCCATGCCTGCCGCCACCTCGGCGGCCTCAGGAGGCTCGTTGTCGGCGCCCTCGTCGCGGCTGGGGCGCGCCCACTTGCGCCGAGCGCTCAACCCCTCGATCGCCTGGGCTTGCTCGCTGAAGACGTCGCGCGCTTGTTCGTTGTAGAGGACCTCCGAGACCACCGGGGTCCTTGCGCTGGCGCCGTTGACCTCGAACTCACTCAGGTCCTCGACCATCAGTGGCACTGCCTCACGCCAACGGCGACCCGAGTCCTTGACCTTGACCCACGGGATGATGAGCACCTCGCGTGCCCTCGTGGTGGCGACGTACCAGAGCCGCTGCCGTTCGAAGCCCGCTTGGGCTTCCTCCCTGGCGATGGCCTCTTCGAAGCCTCGCGGCTTGGCCCCGAGGACGGTGCGGTAGAGCCGCATGTCGCGGCGGTCGACGAAGGCGTTCTCCTGCCCTTTCGGGCTGGACATGGTGTTGATAGGGATGACTACCGGCCACTCGAGGCCCTTGGAAGCGTGCATGGTCACCAGCGCGACCGTGTCTTCCTGCACGTCCGCCCTGCCTTCCACGGCGCGCTCGGAGTCCTCCCAGCTGCTCTCGGCCATGGCGGCGAACTGCAGGAGCCCGCGCACCCGGTACGGACGCGCGAGTTCCAGGAAGGCCTGGATGTTCGCCAGGGCGCGTTCGGGCCTGCGGTGGCGCTGTCGGAGGAGCGGGCGGATGTTCAGATGCTCGACTGCCTGCGCCAGGATGTGGTGGGGCGTCGTCGTGGCGGCGTAGCGCCGCAGTGTCTGGAGGCGCTCCAGGACATCGTGCGCGAGCGGGTGACGGACGTGTTCGAGCGGGGTGTTCACGTTCAGCCGTGTCGGCCACCCAGGTGCGCGCTCGTCCGGCGGCAGTTGCCAGTTGAGGTCGAGCAGCTCCTCGTCGGTCAGGCCGACGAGGGGGCCACGCAGGAAGGCCAACAGGGCCAGTCCGTCGCGCCCGTCGGCGAGGACGCGCGTGAGGGCGATCATGTCCTGTATCTCCTGCCGCTGCCAGAACGTCTTGCCCGCCTGGCTGGATACGGGTATGGCTAGCGCTTCCAAGGCTTCCTCGTACGCGTGGAGCCCGGCGCCTGTGGGTGCCAGTAGTGCGATGTCCCTTGGCCGCAGAGGTCGGCTGGACCCCCTGCCGTCATCGACGGTGTGACTGGTCAACAGGGAGGCGCACAGTTCGGCCACGGCCCCCGCTTCGCGCGCCCTGGCCTCGTCCATCTTCGCCTCTTCGTCGCACTCGACGATGAGCCGCGCTACGGTCGGTCCGGCATTCCGGTCGGGTCGTCGAGCCTCGAGCCTGGTGAACCCCGGTTGGCCCTCGGCACCCAACCCCTCCTCGAAGCAGGTGTTCACGTAGTCCAGGACACCCGCCCTGGACCGGAAGTTCGTGGTGATCGAGAGCAGAGCACCTGGGTCGGCTGCGCCGATGGCGTCGCGCGAGCGCACGTAGGTAGCGATGTCGGCGCCGCGGAAACGGTATATCGCCTGCTTCGGGTCTCCCACCAGGAAGAGCGCGCCCGGGCGCAGAACACGCTTGGTCCAGTCGTCCGGCGCCTCGGGGTCGGCCTCGCCGCAGAGGCGCCACAGGATCTCGGCCTGGTGCGGGTCCGTGTCCTGGAACTCGTCCACGAGCACGTGCCGGTAGCGCGCGCTCAAAGCCCGGCGGACAGCCTCGTCGTTCGCCAGCAGCGCCCGGGCCTTGGTGATCAGGTCGTTGAAGTCGAGCAACGCCGAGCTGCGCTTGCGCAGGTGATACTGCCCGACGGCCAGGCTGGCCTCGCGCATCAGCCCCGCGAGCATCGTGCTCGCCGCCTCGGCGCGCAGCGCGGGCCAGGCCTCGGCTGCGGCTGCGTAGCGTGCTTGTGCCGCGATGTACGCCTCGCCCGCCTGCTGCCTGGTGCACCCGTTGGCGCCGGCCGCCGCCTCGTACTTGCCCTTGAGCTTGAGGACCTTGAAGTCTCCGTCCTGCTTCAGGACGTTGCCGCCACCCAACTCGAGGAAGCGCAGGAGGCTCTTCGGATCGTTCGTCGGGAGGGCGGCCAGCAACGCCTCCATGCCCTGGACGACCGCCTCGACTTCCGCGACGTGGAAACGGCTGGCGCGCACGTGTTCTATGAAGGCGGTGATCGTGACGGCGACCGCCTGGCGCACGACCGCCAGGTCCGTCACTTGAGGTGGTCTCACCTCGGCGTGATCGCACATGGTCTCGGCCAGCTCGCCGATCAGCTTGACGGCCAGCTTGGCGTCGTGTTGGACGAGCTCCACGAGGAAGCCGTCGTTCGCCTCACCGAGGTGGTCGCGGAGCCACTCTTCCACCGTGTCCTGGAGGATGAGTCGCGCGGTGATCGGATCGGCGACGCCGGCACCCGGGTCAGAGCCTGTTTCCACCGGGTAAGGGCCCGTGAGCCTGCGGCAGAAGCCGTGGATGGTGGTGCAGGTCAGCTCGTCGAGCTCGTCTCTGGCGTTCTCGAGATGCCCGAGCTGCTCGTCGCTGAGGCCCTCTGCGAGCGTGGCGGCCAGCTCGGGTGGCGGGGCGCCACCGTCAGCGAGCACGCTCACGTACGACCTTATGCGCGTGGACAGCTCGCTGGCCGCCGCCTCGGTGAACGTTATCGCCACTATGCTCCTCGCGGGGATGCCGCCGGCGAGCATGAGAGCCACCCGGCCCGCCAGGATCGCGGTCTTGCCGGAGCCGGCACCCGCCTCGATGAGCAGGGTGCGGTCGTGGCGCGTGAGAGCCTGGTCGCGTGCGAGTTGATCGGACGGAGCGATCACCGCTCGCTCCAGACCTGGGCTGCCGGACCCAACGCCGTGAGGACGGACCGCTGCTTGCGCTCCCAGTAGCCGCCGCAGAACGCGGGGAAGGCCAACTTGAACGGCTCGTACCGTTCCGCCGTTTGGATGCCCGGTAGGGTGAGGCCGCTGCTCATGGCCGTGCGGCTGGCTATCAGGTGGTCGGTGAGGCGCTTCAACACCCCATCGGCATCGGTGAGGCGCAACACGGCGCCGTCGCGGGGGTAGACGAGCGCGGCCTCGATCTCCGTCTGTTCGCCCAAGAGGTCGCGGACGGCGAAGGCGTAGAGGCTGCGCTGCAGCTCGGTGCCACCGCCGAGAACGAGTTCATAGGCTCTGGACGGCATGGAGCCGGTCTTGTAGTCGATCACGCGGGCCTTGGCGTACTCGTCGTCGGTGTCCAGGCGGTCGATGCGGCCGCCGATGGTGAAGCCGGCACGCGGGATGCGGACGGGACGCGAGCGATCCCAGGGCTCGGTGGGGGTGCTGGGCTCCACGTCGGCGGCGCCGAACTGGAGCTCCGTCCAGAGTCGGGAGTAGGGCCACCGCGCCTGGGTGAGCTCGAGTGCCTGCACCGCCAGTTGGGTGGCGTCGTCGAGTTGGCGCTGCCAGATCAGGAGCGGCGGCGTCGGTTCCTCCGCGAGCCACCGGTCACCGACCGCCTTGGCGGCACCTTCGACCGCGGAGGTCGTGACCAGGCCCGGGTTGACGTGGAGGTCGTCCAGCGCCCGGCTGACGATCTCGTGCAGCAGCGTGCCGAAGGCGAGGCTATCGAGCACTAGTGACTCGCTCTCCTCGTACGGGTCGGTCACCCGTAGGGCGTACTTCCACACGAACCCAAGTGGCTGCCGCAGCAGGGTCGTGAGAGAACTGGCCGATTGGACGCGGTCCAGTGCCTTGAGGACGAGCGGGTGGTCCTGCCGGACGAGGCCGTCGTGCGCAGAGACCTCCGGTCTGCTCCAGTCGCGCCAACAGGCTACCGCGCTCCTGGCGAGCGGCGTGGAGCCGAACTCGGCCGGGCGTGCGAGGAGCCGGTCGCTCTCGCTCAGCGCATGCGACGGGACGCGGTGCCGCACCAAGTGAACGGCAGGTGCGCCGTCGCTCAACAACGGGCTCGGACTGGCGAGGCGGCCCTCCGCCTCGTGTCGGGCGTACGACAGGAAGACCTGTCTACCCGTCACGTTCAGGATGGCGAAGTAGGTCGTCCTGTCGAGCTTGGCCGCGGGCACGGGGTCCAGCAGCTTGGCCTGGACCACGTGTTCCGGCAGCAGTGGGTCCTCGACCGAGGGGCGCGGCCACTTGCCGGAGTTGAGCCCAAGTAGGCGCACGTAGGGCCGGGGCGTAGCCGGCAACTGGTTGGCCGACAGCCACGCGATGCTCGTGGTCGGGTCCAGCGTGTCGGCCTGGCGCATGCCGGAGAGCGTCTGGTCGATCATGCTGGCCGGGCCGGTGGCGAGCGCCCGCCGCCAGACCTGCCTGGCGAGCCCACTCAAGAACCGCTCGCCGACCTCCGCCGCGTTCGCGGTGCCGCCTTGCAGTGGCGCGACGATGTCTCGCAACCTGGCGCCATGGTCCTCACCGTCGGGCCACTGGTCGGACGTGAGGCGGGCGAAGAAGCGTTCCCACGCGGCCGGGCGATCTAGCGAAGCGGTCGTGGACAGGACTTGCGTCCAACCTTCCGGCAGGGCGGCGAACGGCCCCTGGTCGGTGCCGACGCGGCGTGCGAGGCGGCGCAGGTTCGTCTGGCTAGGACCGTTCGCGAGCACGTCGGCGAGGGCGGCGGCCGTTTGCCCGGCTGCGGTCGTGAGCACCGGGATCCCATGCGGGAAGTGGATGGGGAGGGCCGAGTCGTCCCTCAGGGCGATGAGGTAGTCGTCGTAGTCGTCGATGGCGGTGCTCGCCAACGCGATCTCCTCGGGTTTGGCGCTGCCCGAGGCCAGCAGCTCGCGCGCCCAGCGTATGGCCTCGACCGCCTCGTCGTAAGCCGTGGCCGCGCTGACGACGGTCACCTCGGGGTCCTGCAGTGGGGGCGTGATGACCTCGATGGCCGTGCCCGGAAGCCACTCCGGCACGTGTCCACCGGCGGCCACCCACTCGACCCGCACGTGCTCCACGAGCCTGGCGAGGAGGGCACGCCACACGGGGGCGACGTCGAGCACGCCTTGCACCCTCACGTCGCCCAGGACGCGCGGCGCATGGGCCAGCCGGTCGAGCGCGTGGCCGACGAGGTCGTCCGGCGCCATGAGGAACGGCGGCAGGTGCGCCTTGACAGTGGCTTGCAGCCTCCCGACGGTCGCGATGCGCTCGGCGGCGCCCTGGGTCGGGGCCGCGTGCGCCTCCAGGTCGATTCCCGCGAGCCAGACCTTGCGAAGGGTTCCAGCGACGGCGCTGACGGAGCCAGGCAACCCCCTGATCGCGTCGAGATCGCCTAGCGGGGTAGTCCTGAGCGCGACAGCGACCGCATCACGCAGCGACTCGTTGTCAACTGGAGCTGCGAAACCGCCCGCTAGGCGGGCGGCCGCGTGGCCGATCGTCGTGATGTGCAGGCCGTTGACGCCTTGGCGAGCAGCCTCGAGTTGGAGCGTGCGGGTTGCCAGCGAACCGTGGGTTATGAGAGTACGGCGCTTCATGAACACGTGGACACCCCCATCAACCCGCCGAGGTACTGTCTGGCTCTTCGGCTGGTGAAGTCTAGCAAAGGCTGGCCCTCACCGGCGGGGCGTTGGGGGCAGTCTCACGAGGCCGCCGGGAGCGGCCTGACGCTCGGTGGTGCCAGCAATCGACGCACCCCAGCTTCATCCTTGAGGAGGGCTCCCAGCGTGCTCCCGAACAGGTAGAAGCTCACCAGCAGGTTCGTGGGGGTCAGGCCAGCGATGTACATTACCTCCGAATCGAACGCGATGCGCTCTGGCGCTCCGTCACGGTAGAACAGCGAGGCTCTGACGAACGAGCCTTGCGCGTTGAGGAGATTGACCGCACGCAGCAACTCTGGCTCGGTCGCGTGCTCAGCAACGAGGGCGACGGCCCACAGCTTCAGCTGGGCGAGATGTTCGATGACACTTACGTGGAGCGGCAAGCCCTTCACGTCTACCGCTACGGTACGGCCCCCGTCCACCGACGTCGGGAAGCCCGACCCGGTGAGTATCTCCCTGACCTTCTGAACGGTGACTTCCTCCGGGTCGAGGATTTGGTTCGAGCCTAGCGGCTGACTCACTTCGTGCCTCCGGTCTGGCTTCTCCCGCGAAGACTACCGCTGCGATGCGACGGGTAACGACGCACTCTCGTGGTGCACGAGTCGCGCTACGGGTACGGGTCTACTAGGGGCGTCCGGTCGCGGTGCGATCCCAGAGATCGCTCACACGCACCGCTGGGCTCAGCGGGCACCCCTCAAGCCAACCTGAGGAACGCCGACCGCTCCCCGACCCCCGTGACCAGCAACCTCTCCCTGACCCGGGTGCAAGCGACGTACAGCAGGTTCCGCTCCTGCTCGAGGAACGCGCGGCGCGCCGGCTCGTCCACCTGTTTCCTGAGCGCCTTCTCCAGTGGCACGATGCCGGCCTCGGCACCCATCACGACGACCGCCCTGAACTGCAACCCCTTGCTCCGGTGCATCGTTCCGATGGCCACGCCCTGGGCCTCGTCCGCGCGGGCCGACTCGAGCTCGACGTACCGACATCGCGCCGCGGCCAGCGCGGGCTTCACGCGGTCGCCCAGGAGGTCCTTCGTCCTCACCAGGACGGCGATCTCGCTCGGCCGGTAGCCCGTGGAGACGAGCTTCGCAATCCACTCGGCCACGGCCGCGCGCTCCTTCATGACCGTCGGGTAGACGTTGTAGACGGGCTTCGGGCCCGTCATGAGGGAGACCGCGCCGGGCTCGCCCTCCCGGTCGTCGGCGGCGCGGCGCGCCAAGAGCGCGTCGGCCGCCTTCCTGATCTCCTCCGTGGTGCGGTAGTTGAGGCGAAGGACGCTCGAGCGGCCACGCACTTCCAGACCAGCGGCCAGGAACGAGGTGCGGGGCTTGAAGATGCGTTGGTAGCCGTCGCCGGCGATGAACACGTCGTTCTCGCCTTCCGGGGCCAGCGCGCGCAGGAGCCTCAGCTCGGCAGGTCCGAGGTCCTGCGCCTCGTCAGCCACGACGTGCGTGTACGGGCGCTCGCCGGCCGCGTCCAACATGCGCGCGAAGCGCCAGCACACACCCGACCACGTGGTGAGCCCTTCCTCGTCCAGCAGCTCGTGCAGGCGGCCGAACACGGGCCAGAGCCGCTCCCTCGCCGGCGGCCCGAGGGGCGTGACGCGCGTGGCTCGCTCGGTCACCCGGTACGACGCGAAGTCGCGGATGCCGAGCGGGTCGACGACCATGTCCCACTCGGCTTCCGCGAACGGCAGCGTCTGCCCGCCGCCGACCGCTTCGTTCCAGGCCCGCCGCAGCAGCTCCTCGAGCCTGGCGCTTTGCACCGCTTTGAACGGCTGCGGTGAGCGGTCGTTGTAGCCGCGCACGGCCACCTGGTGCAGGTGGACGACGTCGACCCGCGCCCTGGCCTCGGGCTCCAGGCGCATCAGGGAGTTCACTTGCTCCTGCAGCCGTTCGGCCAGCGTCTTGGAGAACGAGGTGAGCAGCACGCGCCCGCGCCCCTCACGGGCCAGCCTGGCCGCGCGGTGCACGGCCACGACGGTCTTGCCCGTGCCCGGGCCGCCGCTCACGCGGGCGGGACCGCTACGGCTGCGGTCCACCGCGTCCTGCTGGGCGGGGTGGAGGAACACCTCCCAGTCCTCCCAAGGCTCGGCGAGGGCATGGCGCAACGCCGCGTCATCGACGTTCAGTACGTGGAAGCGGCGCCTGGCGTCCGGGTGCTCGAAGGGGTCGCGGCCCGCGACCTTGGCGGGGAGGTTCGGCTTGCCACCGGCCGCGACCTCGAGGAGGTACTCGCGAGCTTCCTCGGGGAGCTGTTTGCCGAGTTCACCGAGGAACGTCTCCTCGGAGGCGTCGCGCACGAGGGCACGCCACGCCTTCGGCACGCCGAGCAGGCCGAGGTGCGCGTCCGTCAGGTGCTTGAAGGGGCGGCGGCTGAGGCGCTCCTCGGGCGTTTCGGGCGCCTGGTCGATGACCTTGCGCTTGATCACCTCGACGGTCTTCTCGTCGATGACCACGAACTGGGCCGCCCCGGTGTCCTCGTTCACCTCGAGCGTGCGGCCCTTCGCCCAAGCGTAGGCGTCGTCGTGGTGACCGACGTAGCACAGGACGGCGTGCCGCCCGTGGATGTTCAGGATCAGCCTGATGTCGTCGTTCACCCGCATGGAGTGCGCGTTCGAGGCCGTGCCGCCGAGCTTCTCGAGGTTCTGACCCGGCGTGTGAACGCCAAGATGCAACTCCATGACCAGGTCCTTCACGAGCTTCTGCTCTTCGGTGTTGAGCCGGGCGTACGGCTGATGGAACGTGTTGGCCATGATGGGGATCATCGGAATCGACGCATCCATGGATCTCCTGGTCTTCTTGGTTCGCCGCCATGTAGCTTTGAGCACACACTACAACCGGAGGCGAGTTGCCACCCGGCCACCTGAAGGCATGCTAGGTTCGCCTTGCGACAGGAAGCGACGGGACGGGGTAGGCGGAGCCGAGCGCGGCGAACCAGGTCCGTGGACCAGGTTCGTTGGGCGGCGCTGGCGCCGCGACCGTACCTGACGGGTTCCGCCGCTACGCTGCTGCGCGCGCTGCGCGCGCTGACCGGAGATCGACCATGACCCACGCTGGCCGCCTTACCTCAGCAGACAGCCCCATCAAGGTGTTCTGGGTCGCCGACGCTGCCCACGGCACTCCCGGTCGCCTGGGCCTGACCTTCGCACCCGGCAAGAGGGCCCACGGCAGTGACGAGGGTGTCTACTGGGACCGCGACCTGGGTCAGGACATGCGGCGCCTGCGCGAGGTGCACGGTGCGGACCTACTCGTGTCCTTGCTGGAGGAGTTCGAGTATGAGGACCTCGGGATCCCCGACCTGTTCACGGTGGCCGAGGCCTGCGGGGTGCGCACCGAACACTTCCCTATCCAGGACGCGCGGGTGCCGCGGGCCGGTCAGGAAGGGGAGGTAGACGGACTGATCGCCACCGTCCGGTCTGCGCTGGCGGCCGGCGAGACCGTCGTAATCCACTGTATGGGCGGGCACGGCCGCACGGGCACGGTGGCGGCGCTCACCCTCACGAGCTACGGGCTCTCCGCGGAGGAGGCCATCCGCTACGTGCGCGTGGCGCAGCCGAAGGCGCTGGAGAACGAGCTCCAGACGGGTTACGTGGCTGGCGCGGAGCGGCGCTGGGCGTCGGCCGGGACGTGGGCGCGGTGGTGAGCGGCGCCGGGTCCGACGCGGGCGCTGCGCTCCGCGCCGTGGATCCCGCGGCCGCTTCCGGCCGCGATACCGGCTCGGTCGCCCGCCGCGACGCCGCGCCTCAGTTCGGCCAATCCGGCTGCAACCACCGCACGGTTCGCCCGACCCTCGCCAACGCGTCCAAGGTCGCGTCCATGGCGAGGCCGGCGGTCATCGAGGCGTTGGGGAAGAAGGCGCCGTAGAGCAGTGACGTCTTATCGAGCGGTAGGAGCTCGTCAGTAGGCCGCAGGGGGTTCGGCCCCGGCTGGAGGTCGGGCGCCAGGAGGGCCCAGCCGCCGCACTGCATGAGCGGATCGGGGGAATCCCACTCGAGGTCGTTGAGGAGCTGCGGGAGCGCGAAGTCCGCCTTCTCAGCGATGGTCTTGGGCAGGGTGAGGGTGAGTCGCACGAACATGCCGCCGCCCAGCATCGCGTTGCGTTCGCTGAGGTCGACGCTCACCCTGTACTCGATCCCTCGCTGCGTACCGGGGAGGAAGTACTCGCTCATGTCGGGCTTGATGAAGACCTTGTACCCGGCTTTGACCAGGTCGACGAAGCACTCGACCAGGTTGGGTCGGCACGGTCCAGGGAGCGGCTCGTTCCCGCGGGCAATGAAGATGCGGTCCAGGGCGTCATGGAGGGGGTGGGGGTGCCGGCGCGGTCCGGTAGTGGGGTGGACGGTGTCGTCTGCGGTGACGTTAGGGAAGCCCGCCCCGTCGGCGGTGAGGCCGACGGCCACCCGGGGCCCGTGAGCGCCGCTGATGAGGTTGGCCAGGAGGGCTCGATGCGTGAACATCTTGAGCCGGGTCTCGACCTCCTCGTCCGAGCTGTCCTCGTAGATCGCGATGCGGCCCCGTTGCACTAGCTTGTCGCCGACGAGCGCGGCGTTGGTCATCTCGCCGCCGCGGTGCAGCAGTTCGATCAGCGAGTCGACGGCGGCGGTGCGCCTGGATACGCCTGCGACGAAGTCCGTGGTGAACGAGAGCGTTCTGAAGCGCCTGCCCCCGTCCTCGTGGGGACCGCTGAGACTGAACCGCTGGGCGTGCCGGTCGAGCCACCAGGTGAAGCCGTCCTCATGCGAGATGGTGTGGGCGTCCTCACAGCCAAGTAGCTCCCTGGTCGTCTGTAGGATGCGCGTGCCGGCGCTGTCGAGCGCGGAGTCCTCCTGCCGCGCGGGGTAGCTGGCCAGGTGGAGAGAACCGCGCGCCGGTTATCGGCTTCCCCACCTCCGCGCAGCGAGGTAGCAGCTGCCCCTTCCGGCTGGCTCCGGAGCGCGGTGCGGGGGCGGTCGCCGGCGCGTCTAACGAGCCGGGTCTGGATCTACCCCGCTTCCGGTGCCAGGGCAAGGCGGGCCGAGAGCCTGCCTGCGGCCGTGGTGGAGGCGCTGATCGCGTTGTACCTCCCGAACGGCGGGACGCTGGTGGACGTCACGGCCGGCAGCGGGACCATCGGCCTCGCGGCCCGCGAGTTCGGGGTCGATAGTTGGTCGGGCGACACGGAGCCGGGTGCCGGTTTCGTACACCGGGTCGACGCCAGGTCCTTGCACCGGCACGCGGGGGTCGCGGCCATGGGGCTCGCCGGTGCCGCCGACATGCTCGTCGTCCACCCGCCCACGCACGCGGCCTGGCTGGCAAGGCAGTCCGACCCGGTGCTGGCGATCGCGACGGTCGAGAGCTACCTCGACGAGGTGGCCGAGATGCTCGCTGGCTCGCTGTTCGCGTTGGCGGAGGGCGGTGCGGCGGTGATGATCACGCGACCGGTCCGAGCGGGCGGGCACGTGTCGCTGGTGACGTCGCACCTCTCGCAGGTCATGGAGGAGTCCGGGTTGCGGGTGGTCGCGTACCACCTGGCCGTGTCGGACGACGGCCGAGAGGATTGGCACGTGTTGATAGGGGTCCTCTGAGGGCGCTCCGGGTCGCGCGGTTGCCTCGGCCCCACGAAGGCCGCCGCGCGCACCGCGTACGCCACTGCGGAGTGCGCGGCGGTACTACACCGGCCTGATCGTCGGGGCTATCAACGGCACATCGCCCAGGACGCCAACTACCCCAAGTTCACCCTGACGCTCTTCAGCTGCAGGTAGTTCCCCAACGCCTGCTGGCCTTCCTCGCGGCCTATGCCGCTCATCTTGTACCCCCCGGCGGGGCACTGGATATCGCCGCAGAACCACTCGTTCACGTACACCTGGCCGGATTGCAGGAGCCGGGCCACCCGGTGCGCGCGCGCGAGGCTCTGCGTCCACATGCCGTTGGCGAGGCCGTACTCGGTGTCGTTCGCCATGTGCACGGCCTCCTCCTCGGTGCGGAAGCCCGTGATGGTCACGACCGGACCGAAGACCTCCTCGCGCCAGACGCGCATGCTCGGGGTCACGTCGTCGAAGACCGTGGGCATCACGAAGTAACCGTCACGTAACGCCCCGTCCGTCGCGCGGTAGCCGCCCGTCAGGAGCTTCGCGCCCTCCTGCTTACCGACCTCGATGTAGTCGAGCACGGAGCGCATGTGGTGCTCCGAGACGACGGGGCCGATGGGGTGGTTCTCCACGCCCGGTCCCACGCTCAGGCCCTTGACGCGCTCGACGAAACGCGCAGTGAACTCCTCGCGCACGGACTCGTGCACGAGTATGCGAGGCCCGGACACGCAGATCTGACCGGAGTTGGAGAACGCAGCCCAGACGCTCCCTTCCACGGCCCGCTCCAGGTCGGCGTCGTCGAAGACGATGTTCGCGGCGTTGCCGCCAAGCTCCAGCACCAGGCGCTTCATGGTGGCCGCCGCCCCGCGCATGATCCGCTGGCCGGTGGCGACGGAGCCCGTGAACGTGATGCCGTGGATGCCGGGGTGCTGGACCAGCGCCTCCCCAACGTCCGAGCCGGGCCCGGGGATCACGTTGACGAGGCCGTCCGGCAGCCCCGCCTCCTTGGCGAGCTCGCCGAGCTTGATGGCGCCGAGGAGCGCCTCCTGGGCCGGCTTCAGGATGACGGCGTTCCCGGCAGCCAAGGCCGGGGGCACGCTGCGCGACGCCTCCCAGAGGGGCCCGTTCCACGGGATGATGTGAGCGGTCACCCCGAGCGGCTCGAGGGCCGTGTAGACGAGGTGGTTCGCGGAGACCGGGATCTGCTGCCCCTCGACCTTGTCGACGAGGCCGGCGAAGTACTCGAAGCGCTTGGCCGCGATGTCCGTCACCGTCACCTGCGAGTACCAGAGCGTGCCACCGGAGTCCAGCGTCTCGAGTAGCGCCAGCTCCTCCGTGTCGCGCTGCATGAGGTCGGCTACTCGCCGCATGGCGGCCGCGCGCTCGCGTAGCGGCATGGCCTGCCACGCCGCCGCGGCCTTGGTCGCCGCGCGCACCGCGCGCTCGACGTCCTGCGCCCCGCCGCGCGCCACGCGCGCGACCGGGCGGCCGTTGGCGGGGTCGATGACCTCGAAGGTCCCGCCACCGAGCGCAGCGGTCCACTCGCCGTCTATGTAAAGGCCGAACTCTCTCAAGTGCCTATCCTCCTGAAGGGCGAGGGCGCGCTCACGTGTCGAGCACGCCCTTCTTGCGTGAGCGGGTAGCACTGTAGAACACCAGCGCTGCGAGGGTGATCACGTATGGCAGGGCGAAGAGGAGCTGGGCCGGCACCTTGGGCGCGGTGATCTGGAGCGAGTTCGCCACGCCCTCCGTGGCCCCGAACAGGAGCGAGGCCGCGGCGGACCCGAACGCCGTCCCGCTCCCCACGATCGAGGCGACGAGTCCGATCCACCCGCGCCCGGCGGACATGTTCTGCACGAAGCCCCCGAGGGTCAGGGAGAGCTGGGCGCCGGCCAGCCCGGCGAGGAGCCCGCTGGCCAGGACCGCGAGGTAGCGGATGCGGCGGACCGACAGCCCGACGGCTCGCGCCGCCA
The DNA here is from genome assembly GCA_963170125.1 of Deinococcota bacterium. Taxonomy (GTDB): domain Bacteria; phylum Deinococcota; class Deinococci; order Deinococcales; family Trueperaceae; genus JAAYYF01. The sequence continues at coordinate 14,532 of CAUJFI010000162.1, forward strand.
GCGGCTCTTGTCCGACCGCCCTGAGGCGCAGCCCCATGCGCGTGCGGAACACCACGAACGAGACCACGAGCACGAGGGCCCAGGCCGTGTAGTCGATGACCGTGTGGCCGCTCAGGAACGACAGGAAGTGGGCGTCCTTCACGAGCGGCACGCTGATGGGGCCGATCGTGGGCGCCTGCGGGTAGCTGAGCGAGCCCTCGCGCCCCGAGATCAGCCACGAGGCGTAGGTGGTGACGGCGGCCGCGAACGCGTTCGTGGCGAGGCCGACGATGAAGATGTTGCCGCGCAGGTACAGGGCGAACCACGCGAAGGCGAGCGACAGGAGCCCGCTGCCGACGAGGGCGGCGACCACGCCGACGAGCAGGTTCCCCGTCATGCCGGTGCCGACGACCGCGGCGAAGGCCCCGAACACCAGGAGCCCCTCCAGGGCGATGTTGAGCACCCCCGCCCTGTCGGTGATCATGCCGCCGAGCGCGAGCAGGAGGATGGGCGTCGTCATGCGCAGCACGTCGAACAGCAGCTGCAGGTTGAAGACCTCCGCCAACGAGCTCATCGGTCGCTCCGCGCGGCGCTCGGGCCGCCCTGGCGTCGTGGCCTTCCGGCCGCGCCGCTCGGCAGGGCGCCCCCGGGCCCGGCGTTCGCGCGTGCGGCCCCCAGCCTCCGCCGCAGCCAGACGTAGATGGCCTGCGCCGTTATCAGGTAGAAGATCAACGACTGGATGATCGCGGCTATGCGCGGCGAGACGTCGGACGTGAGGCCCGCCACCGTGGCACCGGAGTGCAGGTAGCCGTATAGGAGCGCGGCCGGGATCACCCCGAGCGGATGGAGGCGCGCGACCAGCGCCACGGTCACGCCGTTCCAACCCAGGTTGTTCGAGAGGCCCGTCACGAGGCGGCCCTGCACGCCCATCACCTCCCCCACGCCGGCGATGCCGGCCAACGCCCCGCTGATGGCCATGGCCACGAGGAAGTGCCAGCCGACGCGGATGCCGCTGTAGCGCGCGTACTTCACGCTCAAGCCCGTCAGGCGGATGCGGTAGCCGAAGGTCGTGCGGTACAGCACGAAGAAGGCCACGACCGCCAGCACGATGCCGATCGCGAACATGACGTTGAGGTTCGAAGGCGGCAGCAGCCTCGCGAGGCGGAAGGTGGCGGCGAGCGGCTTGGAGGTGGGGAAGCCCGCCGTGGGGTCGGCCAGGTAGCGCCTGAGGAAGAAGTCGAAGAGCTGGATGAGCGCCGCGCCGATCAGGAACGAGCCGATGACTTCCGTGGCGCCGAAGCGCGTCCGCAACCAACCGGCGAGCCAGGCGAAGAGCGCGCCGGCCGCTCCGGCCGCCACCACGGCGACGGGGATCAGCCACGGGCTGACGAACGGTGGGAACAGTAGGAGCGTCGCGCCGGCCAGCGCCCCCGCGTACACCTGGCCTTCGGCGCCGAGGTTCACGGCGCCGACCTGGAAGGCCACCGCGACGCCGAGGCCCGTCAACAGGAGGGGCGCCGCCGTCTGCAGCAAGTTGCCGAAGAAGAGCTTGTTCTGGAACGGGCCGAGGAAGAAGGCGCGCAGGGCGTGGCCGGGGTCGGCGCTCGTCAGCCAGATGATGACCGCCCCGGCGACGAGCGCCACGCCGATGGTCAAGGCGAGGCTGAGCCCGTCGGCGAGTCGATCGAGCAGGCGGTCGGTCATGCCGCACGCTCCTTGTCGTCGCCCTGCAGCATGTAGCGCCCCAGCTCCGTCTTGCTGGTGCGGCCTTGGCCGGGCAGCATGGCGACGAGCCTGCCAGTGTAGAGCACGCCGATGCGGTCGCTGAGGGCGAGGATCTCGTCTAGGTCGGTGGAGATCAGGAGGATGGCGCAGCCGGCGTCGCGGTAGCCCGCGAGCAGGTCGTGGACGAACTGCACGCCCCTGATGTCGATGCCGCGGCTGGGGTTGGAGATGACGATAGCTTCCAGCCGCTCGCTCCGCTCGGAGCCGAGCTCGCGCGCCAGGATCAGCTTCTGGATGTTGCCTCCGGAGAGGGAGGAGATAGGGGAGTCGAGGTCGGGGGCGCGGACGTCGAAGCGCTTGAACATGGAGCGGACGACCTGCCGCAGCCGCCTCCGTCGCAAGATACCTGCGGTGGATTCGCGCCTGTAGCACTGCGTCATGGCGTTCTCGAAGACGCTCGCCTGGGGGGCGCAGCCCCACTCCAGCCGGTCGGCCGGGACGTAGGCGAGGCCCAACCTGCGCCGCCTAGCGGGCGAAGCGCGCGTGATGGCCGCCCCGTTGAGGACCACGCTGCCGGTGGTGGGCGTGATCAGCCCGCCGAGCACCTGCTCGAGCGCCTGCTGGCCGTTCCCTTCCACGCCGGCCAGGCCGAGGATCTCGCCCGCGTTGACGCTGAGCGTGATCCCGTCGAGTTCTGGCCGCCCCCGCTCGTCCCGGATGGTCAGCTCGCGCGTGACGAGCTTCTCGCCTCCCGGTTCAGCGCCGTAGCGCCGCTCGTGCACTGGCAGGCTCTCGCCCACCATGAGCTGCACGAGCTCCTCCTTGGTGGCCTCGGCGCGGTCGCGGTGCCCTACGACGCGGCCTTTGCGCATGACCGTGATCTCGTCCGCGATGGCGAGGACCTCCTCGAGCTTGTGGGCGATGAAGATGACGGTCCGGTTCTCGCGGATCAGGCGCCGGATGCCCTTGAAGAGCCTCTCGACCTCCTGGGGCGTGAGGACGGCGGTGGGCTCGTCGAGGATGAGGAGCTCGACGTCGCGCCGCAGCTCCTTCAGGATCTCGACGCGCTGCTGCTCGCCTACCGACAGGTCGTGGAGGCGCCGCCTGGGGTCGAGGGGCATGCCGTACTCCTCGGACAGCGCCCTCACCTCCTCCACGGCCCTGGCGATGTCGACCTGGCCGAGGCGGGTAGGCTCGTCGCCCAGGACTATGTTCTCCGCGACCGTGAGGGCCGGGAACAGCGTGAAGTGCTGATGCACCATGCCGATCCCGTGCGCGTGGGCGTCTCGCGGTTTACCGGGGGCGTAGGGCTTGCCATCGAAGCTCATGCTCCCGGCGTCCGGCGCCACCATCCCGCCGATGATCTTGGCGAGCGTGCTCTTGCCGGCGCCGTTCTCCCCGATGAACGCGTGTACTTTCCCCCGCTCGACGCTCAGGCTGACCCCATGCAGGGCACGCAGGGTTCCGCCGTACGTCTTCGAGAGGCCTTCACACACCAGATACGGGGCCATGCCGAGGTCTCCTTGGGCGGGGTCGGGTGCGGGAGGGAGTGGCGCCCCTTTCGTCGGGAGCGCCACTCCCGCGACTACTCCTGCTGACTCAGTTGCCCAACTCCGCCTGGAGGAGGGCCGTCAGGTCGATCTCGCCGGAAACGATGGCGGCCATGACGGAAGCCAGCTCGTCACGGATCGAGCCGGGCACGAACTCCCTGTACAGGTCGTCGTCCGCTATCGAGATGGCGCCTTCCTTCACGCCGGCGATGTCGGTCGTGCCGTAGGCCAGGGTGCCGGCCAACGCCGCCTCGACGGCGCTGTGGATGGAGTTGTCGATGCGCTTGAGCACCGAGCCGAGGATGACGCCTGGCATGGAGGCGTTCTGGTTCGTGTTGACCGCGATGGCGTAGCGGCCGGTCTCCGAGGCCGCCTTGTGTACGCCCGGGTCGCCGCCGCCCGTGATCGACATGATGGCCGTGGTGCCGCGGCTGAACATGTTGAGGGCGAGGTCGCGGGCCCGGTTGGGGTTGTTCCAGTCGCCGACGGCCGCGAACAGCACCTCGATGCTCGGGTCGACGTAGTGCGCGCCGGCCGCGTAGCCCGGGTGGATCTTGTTGTCCATCTGCGGGTACGGCGTGCCGGCGAGCAGGCCCACCTTGGGGCTGGCGGAATCGCCGGACATGCTGAAGTTCTTGGAGAGGAGGCCGGCGAACACGCCGCCGACGAAGCCGAGCGCCTCGTCGGAGTACATCAGCGAGTAGACGTTGGGCAGCCCCTCGACGGCGGAGTCGAGCAGCACGTACTTCTGGTCGGGGAACATGGCCGTCACCGACTGGAGGATCTGCGGCATCCCGTCGGTGAGGGTGATGATCAGCTCGTACGTCTGGGTGGCCACGAGGGCGGTCAGCCCGGACTCCCAGTCCGAGGCGGCGCCGCCCTCTACCACGCGGACCGTGACGTTCGGGAAGTCCTGGCGGACGCGCGTCACGCCGGCGGTGATCGGCGGCTCGAGCGGGTTGCCGCCCAAGGTGCCGGGGAAGAACACCGCTACGTCGAAGGTCTGCTGCGCGAGGCCGTAGCCAAGGCCAAGCGCCAACGCCATAGCGACTACGATCGACAAGCCACGCTTCTTCATTAAGGCTCTCCTTCTGTGGGGTTGCGTCATCGCTGGGTGGAGGGGTCCGAGTCGGGACTACGCTGATGGGTTCAGCTCGGCTAGGCGGCGGTACGGCTCCTTCAGGCGCTCGTAGAGCTCGAGGAAGAGCGGGTACGTCTGGTCGTAGACCGCCGTGTTCTTCGCGTCCGGTTCTATCACCTCCCGATCGTGGACCATGCGCTGAGCCACCTGGCTCAGCGGCTCGTCGCTTACGGCGGCGCGCGCGAGGATCGCGGCGCCGAGCACGCCTGAGTCGGTGACCGAGGGTACGTGGACGGGCTTCCCGAGGACGTCGGCCTTGATCCGGTTCCACGCGGCGGCGCGAGCCGTCCCCCCGCTGATCACCACGCGTTCGACGTCGCCGCCGATATCCGAGAGGACGCCGACGACCTGACGCAGGCCGAAGGCCACGCCCTCGAGGAGCGCCCGGCCGAGGTGCTCGGGGCCGTGCTCGGCGCTCACGCCGAAGAAGCAGCCGCGGGCGTCGGCGTCGTAGATGGGGGTCCGCTCGCCGCGGAAGTAGGGGAGGGCGATCAGGCCCTCGCTGCCCGGCCTCACGCGGGCGATGGCGGCGAGCACGGAGTCGTGGTCGGCGCGCGGACCGCCCAGCTTGGCGACCACCCAGTCGAGGAGGCCGCCGCTGTTCGACATGGCGCCGCCTATCACCCAGCCGGCGCCGAAGGGGCTGCGCATGCGGAAGACCCGGTGCCTCGGGTCGGTTAGGGGCGCCTCGGAGGCGAAAGCCACGCCCTCCGAGGTGCCGCCGATGTTGGAGAGCTGGCCTTGGCGGCTCAAGTTCACGCCGATCCAGTGCGCGAACGCGTCGACGGTGCCGCTCACCACTTGTGCCTCAGGGTGCAAGCCGAGGGCCTCGGCCACGGCGGGGCGCACCGTGGCGATGACGCGGCCGGCGCCCACCGTGCGAGCGGGGAAGCGGGTCCGTTCCAGGCCCAGCCGCTCCAAGCGGTCGTCGGTCCAGTTCGGCAGACCGTCGAGCGGCTCGATGGTCACGGCCGTGCCCGTCAGTCGGAAGGCGAGGTACTCGTAAGACTGCAGGAAGGCCGCGGTGCGCCCGAACACTTCCGGCTCGTTGTCCCTGATCCAAAGGACGCGTGGCAAGGACTCGAACTCGATGCTCACGAAGCCGGCCCCCAACGTCTCCGTCATCCAGGCGGCCTGCGCGACCGCGCGCCGGTCGGCCCACGTGATGGCCGGCCTGAGCGCTGCGCCGTCCGGGCCCACGGGCACGACGGTCGGCGACTGACCCGCCACGGAGATGGCACGGATGAGGCGCGTGTCGA
>CAUJFI010000163.1 GCA_963170125.1 Deinococcota bacterium
TCGGCATCGCGGAGCAGCGCAGCGCGGCGGGCCCCGAGGGTCGCCAGCGCGGCAAGCAGCCGTGCGCGCTCCTCGGCGGCGGCCAGGCCGGCCTCGGCCTCCCGGAGGAGGGCCTCGAGGCCGGCAGCCCGCGCCTGCAGCGCGGTCCGCCGCTCCTCCAGCTCGCGAACGGCGCCGGCACCGACGCCCGCGTAGTCCTCCGCGAGCCGGCTCGTCAGGCCCTTCGCGACCGTCTCGGCATCGCGCCCGATCCGGCTGGCGAGCCCCCGAACCTCCTCCACCCGGTCGAGCCCGAGGAGGCTGACCAGCAGCCTGCGCCGCTCGCCGACGTCCCCGCGCAGGAACTCGTCGAAGGCGCCCTGGGGCAGCAAGACGGCGCGCGTGAAACCCCCGTAGTCCAGCCCGACTATCTCTTCGATGGCCTTGTTGGCGTCGCGCACGCGCTCGCTGGCGGGGAGCTGGCGCCAGCCGCCGTGCTGCGCCGCCGCGTCCGCCTGCTCGACGCGCACCTCGCTCGCGACGCCGCCGGGCTTGCGCTGCGCGGCGCGCGTCACGCGGTAGACACCGGTGGCCGCCCTGAACGTGAGCTGTACGAACATGCTCGGTGAGCCCGGGCTGACTAGGGCTTCGAGGCCCCTGCCGCCGAGCCGGGGCGTCTGGCCGTAGAGGGCGTAGGTCAAGGCGTCGAGGAGCGTCGACTTGCCCGCCCCCGTCGGGCCGGTCACGGCGAAGAGGCCGGTGCCGGGCCCGGTGAAGTCGATGACGGCCCGGTCCCGGTAGCACGTGAACCCCTCGAGGCGCAGCTCGATGGGGGTCATGCCGTCGGTCCCGACGTGACGGACGGCGCCGCGGTCACGTGACCGCCTCCTCCAACAGGCCGGCGAAGGCGGCGACGAGCTCCTGCTGACCGTCCGCGCCACGTTCCTCCCCGAGGTAGTCGCGGTAGGCGGCGACGAGGTCGAGCGCGGCGGGATCGAAGCCCGGCTCGTCCGTAGCGTCCTCCCCCGGCAGCTGCTGCTCGACGGCGAGGAGGTTGGGCAGGTCGCGCTGCAGCCGCTCCTTGAGGCCCGGCCGCGGGCGCTGGAGCTTCACGACGAGCTTGAGCCAGCCGGGGAACTCCGCGAGCTCCAACGCCCGCCTGTCGAGCTCCTCCTCCGCCACGACGGCGCGCTTCAGGCGCTTGCCCGCCGTGATGGGCTTGAGGGCGTACTCGGGCGCGCGACCCGCGCGCAGCTCCGCGATGACCACGCTGCGCTCGCTGCCCGCCTCGCCGAAGTCGAGCTGCAGTAGGCTGCCCGGGTAGCGCGCCTTGCCCTCCGCCAGCCCCTGGACGCCCTGCGGCTTGTGGATATGCCCGAGGGCGGCGTAAGTCACCGCTTCAGGCACGATCGACGCCGGCACGGTGTAGCTGTTGGTGCTGTGGAACACGTACTCGGAGTTGGCGAGGCTGGCGCCCTCGAAGGTCGTGTGCATGAGGAGGAGGTTCACGGCCTTGCCGTCCATACCGGCCGTCAGGTTGCCGACGAGCTTGCGCATCGTCTCGCGGTAGCTGCCCTGCTGGGCGGCGTGGTCGCCCTCGATCAGGTCGGCCGCGCCGATCATCCGCCGCTCGGAGAGGAACGGCAGCGCGGCCACCCGCACCCGCTCGCCCCCGACGTTCAGCTCGAACGCGCCGCCGGCGCCGGCGGGCCGGAAGGCGCCCACGGCGTGCACGCCGGCGAGCCCCAGTAGGCTGGCCACAGCGTCGAGGCGTTGGGGCGAGTCGTGGTTACCGGCGATGATCACGCTCTGCGCACCGGCACGGCCCACGTCGAGGAAGAAGCGGTAGACGGCGTCCTCGGCGGCCGCGCTCGGGTTGCGGTTGTCGTACAGGTCCCCTGCGACCACGACCAAGTCGACCCGCTCGACCTTCACGAGCTCGGCGAGCTCCTCGAGCGCCTCCTTGATCTCGCCGGTGCGGTCGACCCCGTGCAGGCCCCGGCCGGCATGCCAGTCAGCCGTGTGTAGTACCTTCATCCGCGCCAGTGTAAGGGCGGGGAGCGCCGCGGGGCGCAGCGCGTGTATGGCGCGCGCCGCGGCCCCGTGACCCCGCGCGACGCCGTCGGCGTTGCGGCCGGGCGACGCCGACCTTAGAGCCGACCGTCCGAGTCACCGCAACAGCCCGCCCGCCTCCTCGTCGCTGACGACCGTGTCGCGCTCCTCGGCCCGCGTCGCCCAGGCGGGGAACGGGAAGGTGACGAGGACGGGCGTCGGCACGTCCGGTTGGTGCAGGATCATCGTGCCGGGCGCGAGGATGGTCGTGCGCGAGCGCGTGCTCGCGGGCATGTAGCGGTACTCCGGTCGCTCCGACTCGGCGGCGTCGAGGCGCCCCGCCACCCGGATGGCCGCGTTGCCGACCACGCGTCTCTCGACCTCGCTTGCCGTCTGCTGCGCCCCGATCAGGATGACGCCCAGGCTGCGACCGCGCTCGGCGATGTCGAGCAGCACCTCCTTGATCGGGCTGTCGCCTTCCGAGGGCGCGTACTTGTTCAGCTCGTCGAGGACGACGAACACCTTGCCCCTGTGCCCCCTCTCCTTGGCCGCGAACAGCCCACGGAGCGTGACGCCGACGACGAACATCTGGGCGAGGGGCGCGAGCTGGTGGATGTCGACCACGTGCACTTGGCGTTGGGAGCCCAGGACGTCGAGGCGCACCTCCCTGGCCGTGCGCTCGTCGAGGTCGCCGCGCACGAGGCGCGCCAGATGTTTCTGGGCACCCCGGAGCCGGCGGATGAACGCCTCGCGCGTACCCTTCGGCTGCCTGGCCGTCCAGCGCGGGTCGCCGCCCTTGTCGGCATCGCCCGGGGACCCGTCCTCCGGCGTGCCCTCGCTCAGGAGCTTGTACTCGAGGAAGTCGACCAGCTCCGCGAACGTCCGCAGCCGGTACTTGCGCCCGCTGGCGAGCGCGTCGAACGGCAAGCCCTCGGCCTCGTCGATGCGCCTGGCCGTGGCGGCGGCCTTGGCGCCGAGTGAGGCGGCCGCCTCCGGCGGCTCCCAGTCGACGGCTACGGTGACGTCGGTGGTCGGCAGGTCCCTGGCGAGCTGGTAGAGCCGCTCCTCGACGCTCTGGAGCAGGAACTCGAGCTGCGACATGCTCCCGACGTCGGCGAAGGCGAACGGCAACATGCGGCCCTCGCAGAACTCCCTGAGCGTCCATACGTAGGGCGTGACGCCGTCGCGCTGTTGGGCGTCGGCCACCAGCCTCGTCCCGGGCGTCGTCTGGGGCGGAGCATGCAGAGCGCAGCTCTCGAACGGTCCGGCGCGCAGCCCGAGCGTCGCGTAACGGTCGTCCTTCGCCCCGTTGCGCTGCATCCAGGCCCGCTCCTCCTCCTCCAACCGGCCGTTCGGCTGGTCGATGAAGAGGAGGTCCTCGCCCTTGACGTTGAAGACGACGGCCCTGGCCGAGCCCGGGTCGGTCAGGAGAGGCGCGCCGCCGCGCCCGTGCCCGTCGTGGAACAGGGAGTAGAGCAGGAAGAGCGCGTAGCTCGTCTTGGTGGCCACCCCGGAGATGCCCGAGATGTTCACGTGGGCGCCCTTCGTCCCGTCGAGGAAGTCGACGTCGAGGTAGGTCGGCTCGCCGTCGCGC
>CAUJFI010000164.1 GCA_963170125.1 Deinococcota bacterium
CGCGTGCGCAAGATCGCGTTCACGGGCAGCCCGCGCGTCGGCAGACTCCTGATGGACGGGGCATCGCGCACGCTGACGCGCCTCGCGCTCGAGCTCGGCGGCAACGCCCCCGTCATCGTGTTCCCGGACGTGGCCGACCTCGGACGCCTGGCGGCGCTCGCCGCCCGCTTCAAGGCCCGCAACGCGGGGCAGGTATGCATCGCGCCGCAGCGCTACTTCGTGCATGAGAGCGTGGCGGACGAGTTCACCGCGCGCGTCGTCGACGCCATGCGCGAGCTCAAGGTCGGGCACGGGCTCGAGGACGGCGTGCAGGTCGGGCCGCTCATCAACGCCAGGCAGCTTGACAGGGTGGAGGAGCTCGTCGCCGCGGCCGCGGCCTCCGGCGCGAACGTGGCGCTCGGCGGGGCGCGGTTGGGCCGCCCGGGCTACTTCTACGCGCCGACGGTCGTCACCGGCGTGGCGCCGGGCAGCCGGCTGTACGAGGAGGAGATCTTCGGACCCGTGCTCCCCATCACGACGTTCGGCAGCGCTCCGGAGGTCCTCGCGTTGGCGAACGCCACGGAGTACGGGCTGGCCGCCTACGTCTTCACCGCCGACCTCAACACGGCGATCGCCATGGCCGAGCGGCTCGAGTTCGGCATGGTCGGCGTGAACGACTGGATGCCCGTCAGCCCCGAGGCGCCGTTCGGCGGGGTCAAGGGGAGCGGTATCGGGCGCGAGACGGGCTCGGAGGGTATCCAGGAGTACATGGAGCAGAAGGCTGTGTTCATCGGCGGCGTGGAGTTGCCGAGCTAGCGGTCCCGCGCCCCGGGAGCGACCCGTCCCCCGGGAGCGTGGGAGTACCTGCGGGAGGTGGAAGAGGCCGCTATCGCGGTCGCCCGAAGCGAGCGTAGAGTGATGGCTTCGGGGGAAGCGGAAGACGCTGCTGGCGAAGCCAGCCCCGTGAGCTTAGAGTGTGACGAGCAGAAGGCCACCGTGTCTCCGCCTGATCCGACATCATCATCACGTCCCGACCCTGCCTCGCCGGGCGCTTTGGCGACCGACGGGGCGGGCGCGCTCCAGGACGGCGCCGCGGCCCTCGCGCACCCGGGTGCGCCTGACGAGCGCACCGGCATGCTCGTCAGACGCACCATGCGCCTGTCCGTCGTCGAGGGCAGCCTCACGCAGATCCTGCTCAACTGGACGACGGGCAGCGTCCTCGTCGGCTACCTGCTGCACCTCGGCGCCACGCCGACGCAGATAGCCCTGGCGAGCAGCATGCCGCTGCTCGCGCAGGTGGCGAGCCCGTTCGGGGCCTGGGTGGCGGAGGTATTGGGCGGGCGCAAGGTCGTCGTGGCGACCCTGGCCGCCATCGGCAGGGCCAGTTGGATCATCGGGGCGCTCCTGCCCGCCCTCGCGGTCCCGGACGCCGTCCGCCCCGTCTTGCTCGTCGCCCTCGTCTTCTTCGCCATGACGTTCCAGGCTGCCACGGCGACGGTCTGGACGGCATGGATGGGCGAGGTCGTCCCGGAGGCGCGGCGCGGTAGCTACTTCGGCATGCGCGCCGGCGTCCTCGGCGTGGTCGGCATGGTCGCCAACCTGGCCGCCGGCGCGTTCCTCGACCGGGTGGCCGCCCCGCTCTCGTTCCAGCTCGTGCTCGGCGTGGCGATCGTCGCCTCGCTCATCGCGGTGGCGCTCCTCCTCTTCCACTACGACCCGCCGACCCAGCGGCACAAGGTTGGGCTGGGCGAGCTCTTCCGCGTACCCCTCGCGGACAAGAACTTCCGCCGCTTCCTTACGTTCGCGATCTACTGGCAGTTCGTCGTGATGCTCGGAGGGCCGTTTGTCGTGCCGTACTGGCTCGAGGACCTGCACATGACGTTCACGCAGATCGCGTACTGGAGCACGATCAACGCCGTGACCGCGCTGCTGAGCACGATGCAGTGGGGGCGGGTGGCCGATCGCATCGGGAACAAGCCGGTCCTCGCCGTCGGGACGTTCCTGGCCGGCGCACTCCTACCGACGACTTGGATACTCGCGGGCCTGACGGGCGACCTGACGTACATCTGGCTCTCCGGCTTCTTCGATGCCATCGCCTGGGGCGCGATCGGTCCCTCGGTCTTCAGCCTGGCGCTCGGCGCCGCGCCGAGCTCGAGGCGCGTGACGTTCATCGCTATGTACTCGCTCGTGCAGGGGGTGGCCGGCTTCGTGGGCGGCGCCCTTGCCGGCCCGCTCCTCGGGCTGCTCCAGACCTTGCCGGCCCCGAGCTGGCTGCCCGCCTGGTCGGGCTACCACAGCCTGTTCGTGGTGACCGGGGTCGGGCGCATGCTCGCCTGGCTCTTCGTGCGGCGGGTGGCGGAGCCGCGCGCTTGGCGCACGCGCGACCTCCTGCGCGGGGGGCGCCACGGTCGGTCGGGCCCGCATGGCGGCGGCGCGCCCGGCGCGGCCCTCCGCCGCGGTCGGTAGCAGCCGTAGCCTGGCGCGGCGCTCGCCCGACCCCTGTGTACTCCCTCCGCGTGGCCCGGACTTGACTACCGTCGTTCGCAGCCATAACCTGCTTACGTAACAACTTTGCAAAACCTGCTGTCAGGAGGCGGGGTGGAACTGAGGAGTGTCCAACACGATACGGTGCGCGAGCACAACCGCCTCGCCGTGCTCGAGGCGCTCCTGTCACGCAAGGTTGCCTCGCGCTCCGAGCTCTCCCGAGCGACGCACCTTAGCGTCCCCACCGTCACCACCATCGGCCAGGAGTTCGTAGCGCTAGGGCTCGTGGACGAGGGCGCCGTCGGTCCGTCCGGCGGCGGGCGCCCGGCGCGGCTATTGCGCTTAGTGCCAGCGGCGCGCAACGTCCTGGCGGTGGACCTCTCCGGCAGCCGCCTGCGCGCCGCGCGCATCGACCTGACCGGCGACCTCTTCGAGCTGGAGCCCGGCCCGCGCCTGGTGCCCGGCCTGGAGGACGAACTCACGGCCTGGCTCCGCGCCACGGTCGCGGCGGGCGCTGCGGCCGACACGCCGTACGCGTGGTTGGCCGTCGCCATCCCCGGCGTGATCGGTCGGGACGGCTCGAGCGTGCGCCTCGCCCCCAGCCTAGGCTGGCACGAGTTCGATGCGGGCGCCCTCCTCCGCCGCGCCGGCGGGCTGCGAGTGCTCCTCGAGAACGACGTGAACGCGCTCGCCATCGGCGAGTTGCACCAGGGCGTCGGCCTAGGCCACAAGGACGTCGTCTACCTGACCATCACGGGCGGCGTCGGCGCCGGCATCGTGCTCGGCGGCCAGCTCTACCGCGGCTCGCACCGGGCCGCGGGCGAGGTCGGCTACAGCCTCCTGCCCGGCCTGCCGGAGGAGGGTCTCGACCTCGGCGCCCCCGGCCCCCTGGAACGGCACCTGCTCAGCATCGTCGCGGACGTCGTCGTTGACGGCTCCCTCGACCTCGCCGCGCCCGAGCGCGCGGCCGCGTTCGAGCGTCTCGCGGCCGGCGTGCGACTCGTGCTCCACAACCTCGCCTGCGTATTCGACCCGGAGCTGGTCGTCGTCGCGTGGGCCGCCGACCCGGAGGGGCGCCTGGCGGAAGAGCTGGCGCGCCGGTGGTCGTTGCCGCTTGCGACCTCGATCAGGGCGGGCTCGCTCGGTCCGATAGCCGCGTTGCACGGCCTCGGGCAGCTGGCCCTCGAGCGCCTCAAGGCAGAGGTAGCCAGCCTCGAACAGCACGTTGGGAGCCAGATATGAGCTACCGCCACCTGCGCGTCATAGACATGCACGTCCACTTCCCCATAGCGAACACCCTCGGCCTGCCGCCGGACCCCAAGCAGCAGCACCCGCTGCTCCAGGCGTACGCGCGCGAGCGCGGCGAGCGCATGGCGCGCGAGTGGAACACGGAGCCGACCGAGCCGGCGGCGCGGACGGACGCCGAAGTGGACGCGTACCTGGCGCGCTGGGTCGGCGAGGTGGAGCGCTACGGCCTTCACAAGGTCGTCTTCGTGAGCGCCAACACCAACGATCGCCTCGCGGGCCTCGTGGCGCGCCACCCGGACAAGTTCATCGGGTTCGCCCACCACGCCCTCCGGCCGGGCGCGGACACCGAGCTGAGGCGCGCCGTCGACGAGCTGGGCCTGCGCGGCTACAAGCTCCTCGGGCCCCGCACGGAGTACCCCTTCGAGGCGCCGGAGCTGCGTGGCGTCTGGGAGTTCCTGGCCGAGAAGCGCCTGCCCGCCCTCATCCACTTCGGCTTCCTCGGCCGCGGCGGCGGCATCGTGCAGCACCCCCGCATGAGCCCCCTGGCGCTCTTCGAGGTCGCCCGCGACTTCCCGGAGATCCCGTTCGTCGTCCCGCACTTCGGCGCCGGCTACTTCGACGACCTCCTCGCGCTGTGCTGGAGCCTGCCCAACGTCTACATCGACACGTCCGGCTCCAACCAGTGGATGCGCTGGATGCCCTACCCGCTCTCGCTCGAGGACCTCTACCGCAAGGCGCTCGAGACGGTCGGGGCCGAGCGGATCGTCTTCGGCTCCGACTCGAGCCTCTTCCCCCGCGGCTTCTCGGAGCGCTACCTCCTCGACCAGCTGCGCGCGTGCTACACGCTCGGCGTGAGCGAGGCGGAAGTGGAGCTCATCTTCGGGGGCAACGCCGCGCGCCTCCTGGGCCTGGCGGAGTGGCAGTCGGGAGCGGCCGCGGCATGAGCTGGCACCCCGCCTACCGCAAGCAGGTGCTGGAGCCGGACTTCCGGCACGCCGCCGCGCACCTCTCGCACCACTTCATCGACGCCATGACGGCGCACCTCGACACCGTCTTGCGTCTGCCCGCCTACTCGGGGCCAGCGCAGCAGGCCGCGGGGGCCGAGGTGCGCGCCGCCCTGGTGGCGCAGCACACCCTGCCCGCCCCCGAGCAGGGCGCTGACGTGCCCGACTACTACTTCGGGCTCCAGCGCCGCCTCGAGGGTGACGTCGGCGAGGCCGTTGGCCTCATCCGCGTCGGCCTGAGCCGCAACGACCTCGACATGACCGTCTACAAGATGGCCGGCAGGGAGTCGCTCCTCGACACGGGCGAGCGACTCGTAGCGCTCCGCGGCCTCATCCTCGAGAAGGCCGCACAGCACGTCGACACCGTCCTGATCGCCCAGACGCACCACCAGCCGGGGCAGCCCACCACGGTGGCCCACTACCTCGGCGCCGTCGAGGAGCAGCTCGCCCGCGACTCGCAGCGCGTGGCCGGGGCCTACGCGCGCATGAACACGTGCCCGCTCGGGGCCGCCGCCCTCGCCGGGAGCAGCCACCCGCTCGAGCGCGAGTTCACCGCCGCCAGCCTCGGCTTCGACGCGCCCGTTGCCAACACTTACGACGCCGTAGCCTCCGCGGACTGGGAGTTCGACATCGTGAGCGTGGCGCAGTCCGTCGCGCTCGGGCTCGGCCGGTTCGTTAACGATCTCTTGTCCTGGGCAGCATCCGGTTGGTACCGCCTGGACGATAGTCTGGTCCAAGGGTCGTCGATCATGCCTCAGAAACGTAACCCGGTCTCACTCGAGCATGCCCGCACTCGCCTCTCGCGGGTGTTGGGCGCGGCCGGCATGGTCACGTACTCGCATCACAACATCCCCTTCACGGACCTGAACGACTTCGGTCCCGACATCCAGGGCGCCCTCGGTGTGCAGCACCGCCAGCTCGTCGGCGCGCTGACGCTGCTCGCGGCCTGCCTCGAGCAGGGCGACTTCGACGAACGCAAGCTCGCCGAGGCCGCGCTCCGCACGGACACGACCGCCACCGAGCTGGCGGACGTGCTCGCGCGCGATAATGGACTCACCTTCCCTCACGCCCACGAGGTGGTCGCCACCTTGGTGAGGCGTTTCAGCGCGGAAGGGCGGCTCCTGACCTCGGCCGCCCCCGCCGACGTGGAGGCAGCCGGCGGCCCGCCGATCTCCGCCGAGGCGCTCGCCGCCGCCGTCGACCCGACCGGGTTCGTGCGGCGCCGCGCCGGCTACGGCATGCCGGCGCCTGAGGTCATGACGAAAGCGCTCGCTCGGGCGACGGAGCGGCTGGCAGCCGACCGTCTGGCCCTGCGGGATCGGTCCGAGGCGCTCGCCCTCGCCACGGCGCGACTGCGCGGAACCGGAAAGGAGCTTGTCGAAGCATGAAGCGTTTCCTAATCCTATTGGCCGTGATGGTGGGGGTCAGCATCGGTGCTGCCCAGACCACCATCACCTACTGGCAGTACGACTACGCCACCCGCGTCGATGCGATGAACCAGCTCATCGCCCAGTTCGAAGCCGCCAACCCCGACATCAAGGTCGTGCAGGAGACCTTCCCGTACGACGGCTACCAGCAGCAGGTCGCCGCCTCCCTCCCTGCCGGCCAGGGCGCCGACGTGGCCCAGCTCTTCTACGGCTGGCTCCCGACCTGGCAGCGCGCCGGCTACGTCATCCCGCTCCCCGCGCAGTACTTCGACGCCGCCGAGCTCGACGCCAACTTCGCCCCGCTCGTCCAGGCCGCCAAGGTCGACGGCACGTGGTACGGCCTGCCCACCGCGGTCCGTAGCCTCGCGCTCTTCTACAACGCCGACATGCTCGCGGCCGCCGGCTACGACGCCCCGCCCGCCACCTGGGAAGAGTTCATCGAGATCGCCCAGGCCCTCACGGTCAAGCAGGGCAACCGCTTCGTCCAGGTCGGCTACGGCTTCGCGCCGACCGGCCAGGACCACCACCTCGTGCGCGAGGTCCTCGTCCGCCAGTTCGGCGGCGCCCCGTACTCCGATGACTACAGCACCGTCACGTACGCCGACCAGGCTGGCATCGACGCCCTCACCTTCTACACCGACTGGGTGACGAAGTACGGCTTCACGGTGCCCGAGTTCGTGCCCGGCAACAACGGCTACCGCGACGGCTTCCGCCAGCTCGAGAACATCGCCATGATCGTCGACGGCTCCTTCGCCATCGGCGACGTCAAGAAGGTCTCCTTCAACTGGGGTGTCACCGAGCTGCCCGTGCGGGCCGAGAACGGCATCCAGTCGAACTTCGGCTCGTTCTTCATGAACGCCCTCACGCCGAACGCCTCCAAGGACCCGGCCAAGCTCGAGGCCGCCGCCAAGTTCCTCAAGTTCGTCACGAGCGACGACGCCATGAAGCTGTGGCTCGACGTCGTGGGCGAGCTGCCCGCCAGCCGTAGCCTCATCTCCGACCCGGCCCTCGCCGCCGACCCCGTCTACGGCCCGTTCGTGCGCGCGCTCGACTACGCTCACGCGACCGTGTTCGTCGACGAGACCGGCCAGCGCGACACCATGGTCGATGCCATCAACGAGGTCGTCCTCCAGGGCACCTCGCCGGCGGACGCCCTCAAGGCCGCCGCCGCCGAAGAGCAACTCCTGATCGACGCCAACCGCTAAGCGACCGAAACGGGTCCGATCTACCGGCTAGCGGTAGATCGGACCCGCACCAGACCTCGTCGATCGAGGTCGCTCGAGGTCGGCGTGTACTCGTCCGACCGGTAGACTCGTGCCACCATCTATCTTCATTAAGGTCGCAAGGCGATCGACAGAACCGGCTTAAGGAGGAGCCATGAGGAGTTCATACGGGGCGCCGCGTCGCCGGAGGCTCTCGCTCGCCAGGCGAGAGGCGCTCTGGGCATACGCGTTCCTGCTCGTCCCCCTGGCTTTCTTCCTGTTCTTCAGGTTGTGGCCGGCCGTCCAGTCTCTGAAACTCTCGTTCTTCACCTGGCACGTCGACCCGGAGCAGCGGACCTTCATCGGTCTGCAGTACTACCGCGAGATGTACGCCAACTTCGCCGCCAAGGGCGACCTCTTCAAGGCCCTGAGGAACATGCTCTACTACTTCCTCCTCGTGGTCTTCGGGCAGGTCGGTATCGGTATCTTCAGCGCCGTTCTGCTCAACTCCATCACGTGGTTCAAGGGCCTCTTCCGCGCCATCTACTTCGCCCCCTACGTCACCCCGGCCGCGGCGGTCGCCTGGGTGTGGGGCTGGATGTACTCGGTCAACTTCGGCATCTTCAACAAGTTCCTGTCCGACTGGAGCGACTTCGTCACCAACCTAGGCCTGCCGTGGCTGGCCATCGACCCGCAGCCGTTCCTCACGAGCCCGAAGCAGGCGCTCATCGCCGTGGCGGCCGTCGTCATCTGGCAGCAGCTCGGCTTCCAGGTCGTCATCTTCCTGGCAGGGCTCCAGGGCATCCCGCGGCCCATGCAGGAGGCCGCCGCCATCGACGGCGCCAACGGTTGGCAACGGTTCTGGCACATCACCATCCCCCTCCTGAACCCGGTGATCGTCTTCTCACTCATCATCTCGACCATCTCCACGCTGCAGATGTTCGACCAGGTGCAGAACATCAACTTCACCGACCAGGGCGGGCCGCTAGGTAGCACGCTCACGATCGCCCTCTACATGTACGAGCAGGCCTTCCAGAAGTTCCGCATCGGCTACGCTGCCGCAGTCACGGTCCTTCTGTTCGCCATCATCCTCGTCATCACCCTCGTCCAGCTCAAGGTCACTCAAAGGAAGGTCGAGTACTGATGGCCTCCCAGGCTCACCGCGCTCAGAACGGGCGCCGCCGGTTCCGCTTCGACTTCGGCCGCTTGGCCGCCTACGTCCTCCTGGCCGTCGGCAGCGTCGTAATGGCGTTCCCCTTCCTGTGGATGGTCCTGTCGGCGTTCAAGCCGCTCAAGGAGATCTTCCGCTTCAACTTCTGGCCGCAGGTCTGGACGCTCGTCAACTTCCAGGACGTGCTCCTGAGGACGCAGTTCCCGCGGTGGTTCCTCAACAGCCTCATCGTCGCGGGCATCTCCACCGTCTCGGTGCTCTTCTTCGCCTCGCTGGTCGGCTACACGCTCACGCGCCTACGCTTCCCGGGGCGCAACCTCATCTTCATCCTGATCTTGAGCACCCTGATGATCCCGACCGAGATGCTCGTGATCCCCTGGTACGTCATGTCCACCGAGTACGGCTGGGTCAACACGTTCTGGGGCATCGCGTTCCCCGGCCTCATCCCGGCGTTCGGTGTGTTCCTCATGCGCCAGTTCTTCGAGTCGCTGCCCCGCGACCTGTTCGACGCGGGCCGCGTCGACGGCGTGAGCGAGTTCGGGCTCTTCTGGCGCGTGGGTCTGCCGCTCGTCGGGCCGGGACTCGCCGCTCTCGGTATCTTCAACTTCGTCGGGAACTGGAACGCCTACCTGTGGCCCCTCATCGTGGCCAAGTCGCCGTCCATGCGCACGATCCCGGTCGGCGTCGCGTTCTTCTCCGGCGAGGCGGGCACCGAGTGGAACCTGATCATGGCGGCGGCGGCCCTCGCCATCATCCCCGTCCTGCTGGTCTTCTTCATCTTCCAGCGCCAGATCATCGAGGGAGTCGTGCTCACGGGGGTAAAGGGTTGAGCCACACTGCGGGCACCGGCGCGTGGGGGTCGGGGCGCGGCCCTGGCGCGCCCCGCATCGTGGTCATCGGCAACGCCAACGTCGACGTGCTCATGGGCGATGTGGCGCCGTGGCCGGTCCCGGGCAGCGAGGTCGTGATCGACCGTTACGAGTGGCGCGTCGGCGGGGCCGCCGGCAACACCGGGCTGGCCCTGGCCGCCATGGGGGTGCGTGAGGGCGTCGACTCGGACGTCATCGCCCACGTCGGAGAGGACTTCCTGGGGGGCTGGCTCGAGGACGCCATGTCGGGTGCGGCACGCCTGACGCGCGTGCCGCACCCGACGGCGCTCACGGTCGGCCTCACGCATCCGGACGGGCAGCGGACCTTCGTCTCCTACCTGGGCCACCTCGTGACGTTGCCGGAGGACCGGATCACGGCGGCACTCGACGCGGCGCGGCCGGGCGACCTACTCCTGCTCTGCGGCTACTTCCTCTTGCCGGAGCTGCGCGCGAAGGCCCCGAGCCTCCTGCGCAGTGCCCGCCAGCGCGGCATGCTCACCATGATCGACACGGGTTGGCCGGACGAGGGCTGGACCCCCGCCGTGCGCGCCGAGGTGGCGGCCCTGCTGCCGCACGTCAGCGCCTTCCTGCCCAACCGCGAGGAGGCCGTCGGCGTTACGGGCGGCCACGAAGACGCCGTCGTCGAGGCCGCTGCCGCGGCGTTGCTCGAGCTCGGCGCGGAACGCGTCGTGATGAAGTGCGGGGCCGCCGGGGCGCTGCTGGTCGGGGTCGACGGCCGCGTGGTCCACCCGGCGCCGAGCGTGTGCGTGCAGGACACGGTCGGGGCCGGCGACACCTTCAACGCCGGGCTGCTGGCCGGCCTCGCGCGCGGCATGAGCTGGGCGGAGGCGCTGGCGCCGGCCGTGAACGCGTCGGCGCTCGCCATCGGCAGCCAGCCCCGGCGTTACCCGAGTTGGGCCGAGGTCGTCGAGGCCGCGGGCGAGACAGTGGCCGCGGTCTAGGTCGCGATCTCGCGCCAACCGCTCTCCGTTACCAAGTAGCCCATCCTGAAGTCGTGTGCCTCGTGCGGGAGCTCGGGCACGACGAGCGCTTCCAGGGTCACGCCGACGACCGCGGCGTCGGGTCGCAACAGGGGTAGCAGGCGGTCGTAGTAACCCTTGCCGTAGCCGAGCCGGTGACCGCGGACGTCGAACGCGAGGCCCGGCACCAGCACCAGGTCGATGCCGCGCGGATCGACCTCCGGCGTGCCGGCCGCGGGTTCGGGTTGACCGAAGCGGTGGCGCTCCCAAGCGGCCTCGTTCGAGAGGTCCGCCAGGTGCATGCTGAGGCGCGGCCGGAGTCCGCCGTGCGTGCGCGGCCATACGCAGCGCTTGCCCGAGTCGCCTGCCAGCGCGCTCAGGTCTAGTTCGGAGCCGAACGCGCGGTAGCAGGCCACGGTGCCGGCGCCGCGGTAGGCGGCGGCCGCCCTCACGAGGGCCACCACGGCGGCGCTCCTCTCGGCCCCGCTGTGGCGCATGAGCTCCGTGCGCGTCGCGCGCGCCCAGTCGCGCAGGCTCGCCTTGGCTGCGGGCACGTCCGTG
>CAUJFI010000165.1 GCA_963170125.1 Deinococcota bacterium
CCGCCCCCCTGGGGGGGGGCCCCCCCCTGCGGGGGGGGGGGGGGGGCCCCCCCCCCCCCCCCCCCCCCTCCCCGGCCCCTCCTTCACCCCCGCGCGCGCCACCACGCCGCCAACGCCTCCGCCAGCAACCGCGCCGCGAGGAGCGCGCTCCTGCCGGTCGGGTCCAGCTCGGGCGCCAGCTCCATGAGGTCCATGCCGACCACGCGGTTGCGGGCGAACGTCGCGGCCACGAGGTCGCGCAGCTCGCCGTAGGTGAGGCCCTCCGGCTCGGGGCTGCCGGTGCCGGGCAGCTCCGCGGCGTCGAGCGCGTCGACGTCGACGCTCAGGTAGACGTCGACGTCCCGCGGCAGGCCCTCGACCGCCTCCGCGAGCCCGGCGCGCACGGCGCGCGCACTCACGAGCTTGTGCCCGCGCACACGAGCGGCGCGGAAGGCCTCCGCGTCGGCGCGCACTCCGCGCAGCCCGATCACCGTGATGTGCTTCAGGCCAGGCAGGGCCTCGACGGCGCGCCTGAACGGGCTGGAGTTCGCGTAGCGCGTGGCGTTGCGCGCCTCCGAGTAGTCCAGGTGGGCGTCGAGCTGCACGACGTGTAGCTCGCGCACGTCGTCGAAGGCCCGGAGGAGCGGAAAGCTCACCGAGTGGTCGCCGCCCACGAACACGGGCAACCCGGCGGCCGCGCGCAGCGTACGCGCGGCCGCCGTGATCCGGTCGTGGCTGACCGCCGTCTCCAGTTGCGCCACGTCGACGTCGCCGGCGTCCACCAGCCGCGCGCCCGCCAGGCGGAACGTGTCCGTCTCCTGGTCGTAGAAACCCTCGGGTGGTAGCACGTACCGGCCGCTCGCGGCGCGTAAGGCGGCCGGGGCGAAGCGCGCGCCCGGCCTGAAGCCGACGGCAAAGTCGAAGGGCACGCCGAGGAGGCCGACGTCGTAGCCGACCGGCGCCGGGCCCGGCCGCCCGGAGCCGGCGTCGCCGCCGAGCTCGACCATCGGCACGAACGGCGCCTTGAAGAACGTGGCAGGTCCGGTGAACGGCAGCTCCGTGTGCCGGGCGCCGCTCACGCGAGCTCCACGCCGGCGGCGGCCACCGCGGCCAGGAGGCTGCCGTCTGCCAGGGTCGAGTGGACGGCCTCCAGGTCGGGCTTGAGGTATCGGTCGTGGCCCAGGTGCGGCACGCGCTCCCGGACGTGCGCGTGGGCGGCCGCCACGCCCCTGCCCGGCACGAGGGGCGCCCTGAAGTCGAGCCCCTGCGCCGCCGCGAGCAGCTCGACGGCGATCACGTAGCGCGCGTTGCGCAACACGGACCCCAGCTTGCGGCAGGCGTGGGCGCCCATGGAGACGTGGTCCTCCTGGTTGGCGCTCGTGGGGATGGAGTCCACGGAAGCCGGGTGGGCCAGTACCTTGTTCTCGCTCACGAGGGCCGCGGCCGTGTACTGCGCCACCATCAGGCCGGAGTCGAGGCCGCCGTGCTCGGTCAGGAACCCAGGCAGGCCGGACAGGGCCGGGTTGACGAGCTGCTCGACGCGCCGCTCCGAGATGTTGGCCAGCTCCGCGACCGCGATGGCGGCGTAGTCGGCCGCCAGCGCCAGGGGCTGACCTTGGAAGTTGCCGGCGCTGATCACGCGCTCATGCCCGTCGTCCGTGACGATCAGCGGGTTGTCCGTCACGGAGGCGAGCTCCGTCTCGACGACCTCGCGCACGTGCGCGAGCGCCCCGCGCGTGGCCCCATGGACCTGGGGCACGGCGCGTAGCGAGTACGGGTCCTGCACGCGGTCGCAGTCGGCGTGGGAGAGCACGACCTGCGAGTCGGCCAGGATGGCGCGCATGTTCGCGCTCACGATGAGCGCCCCCGGGTGCGGGCGCAGGCGCGTGACGGCCGGGTCGAACGGGGCGTGGCTGCCCAGGAGCGCCTCGACGCTCATCGCGGCGGCCACGTCGGCCGTCGCGGCGAGCCGCTCGGCGTCGAGCAGCGCCAGGGCGAGGAGCGCGGTCATGGACTGCGTGCCGTTGATGAGCGCCAACCCCTCCTTGGCCTCGAGCGTCAGCGGCTCCAGTCCGGCCCGCGCAAGGGCGGCCGCCCCCGGCAGTCGCTCCCCCCCGACCTCGGCCTCGCCCTCGCCGATGAGGACGAGCGCCATGTGCGCGAGCGGCGCCAAGTCGCCGGAAGCCCCGACCGAGCCTTGCGACGGCACCACCGGGTGGACGCGATGCTCGAGAAGCTGCGCGAGCAGGGCCACGACGGCGGGGCGCACGCCCGACGCGCCGCGCGCCAAGGACTGGGCGCGCAGGAGGAGCATGGCGCGCACGACGTCGGTCGGGAACGGCTCGCCCACCCCGACGGCGTGCGAGAGGAGGAGGTTGCGCTGCAACGTCCTCACGTCGGCCGGGCCGATGCGCGTCGTCGCGAAGCGCCCGAACCCGGTGGTCACGCCGTACGCCGTGTCGCCGCGCGCGAGCAGCGCGTCTACGAACGCACGGTTGGACGCGAGCCGCAGTTCGACGGCGGGCGGTAGCGCCACGCGCCAGGCGCCGCGCGCCACGCCCTCGAGCGCCGCCAGGGTCAGCTCGGAACCGAGCTGCAGGATCTTGCTCAAGCCTCATCGCCTCCCAAGCGTGCCAACAGCGAGCGCAAGCGCGCCGCCAGCTCCCCGGCCTCCGCCGCGCGGCGGCGTTCCTCCGCCACGACCTCCGCAGGCGCGTTCGCCACGAACTTCTCGTTGCCCAGCTTGCGCTCGGAGCGCAGGCGCTCCTCCTCGAGGCTCACGAGGCGCTTCCGCTGCCGCGCGAGGTACTCGGTCACGTCGACCTGGCCGGCAAGGGGCAGGCGCACCTCGAGCCCGGGCAGGGCGCTCGTGAGGCCCGGGCCGGCGTCCGCGGCGGCGGGCTCGGGCCGCGCGCGCGCCACGGCCTCGAACACGGCCGCCTCGCGCTCGATCAGGGCCGCCCCCTCACCCCCGACGCTCACGACGAGCCGCGCGGTGGGCGACAGGTCGGCCTCGCTCCGCAGGCTGCGTACCGCCTGGATGGCCCCTTGCAGGCGCGCGAAGTCGTCCTCGGCCGCCTGGTCCAGCAGGCCCTCGTCCACGCGCGGCCACTCCGTCAGTGCGAGCTGGTCCTCGTGCCCCAGGGCCGCGTACAGCTCGGACGTCACGAACGGCATGAGGGGGTGCTGCATGGCGAGGACGGCCTCGAGCACCCGCCTGAGGGTGGCGCGCGTCGCCTCGTCCGCCTCCTTTAGGGCAGGCTTGGCCGCCTCGAGGTACCAGTCGCAGAACTCCGACCAGGTGAAGTCGTAGAGCGCGCGCGTGGCTGCCCCGAGATCGAAGGCCTCGAGTGCCTCCGTCACGGCCCCCACCGTGCGTTGCAGGCGGCTCATGATCCACCTGTCGGCGAGCCTGACGGGGCGCAACGCCTCTCGTGAACTCTCACCTTGCAAGTTGAGGAGGGCGAAGCGGGCGGCGTTCCAGAGCTTGGTGGCGTAGTTCCTGCCCATCTCCACGCGCCGTTCGTCCCAGCGCACGTCCTGCCCGCCCGTGCTCGCGTACCCCATAGCGAAGCGCAGGGCGTCCGCGCCATGCTGCTCGATGACCTGGAGCGGGTCGATGCCGTTACCCTTCGACTTGGACATCTTCTGCCCGTTGGCGTCGAGCACGAGCCCGTGCAGCACCACCGTGTCGAACGGCTTGCGGCCCGTGAACTGATAGGCGGCGAGCTCCATGCGCGCGACCCAGAAGAAGAGGATGTCGTAACCCGTGACGAGGACGCTCGTCGGGTAGAACTTCAGGAAGAACGGGTCCGCCTCGTCGGGCCACCCGAGGGTGCTGAACGGCCAGAGGTTGGAGGAGAACCAGGTGTCGAACACGTCCTCGTCCTGCCTCAGCTCGAGACTGGCGTAGCGCGGGTCGTCCGTAGGGTCGAGGTCGGGCCGGTCCACGGGCGGAACGTAGACGTTGCCGTCCGCGTCGTACCAGGCGGGGATACGGTGGCCCCACCAGAGCTGGCGCGAGATCGTCCAGTGGCGCAGCTTCGCGAGCCAGTCCTTGTTCACCTTCGCGTAACGCTCCGGCACCACCGCGATCTCGCCCGCCTCCAGCCCGGCGAGCGCGCGCGCCGCGATCGAATCCGTGTCGTAGAACCACTGCAAGGACAGGATGGGCTCGACGGGCTCGCCCGTGCGCTGCGACAGGCCGAGGGCGACGGCGTGATCGCGCTCCCCTCGCAGGTGACCGCCGGCGGCGAGCAGCGCCACGACCTCGGCACGCGCCTCGAAGCGGTCGAGGCCGCGCAGCGCTTCCGGCACCAGCTCGCCGGCCAGGCGCGCGTCCAGGTCGATGACGCTCGGACTCGGGAGGCCGTGCCGCTCGCCGATCTCGAAGTCCGTCGGGTCGTGGGCCGGCGTGATCTTCAACGCGCCCGTGCCGAAGCCGAGCTCCACGGCCTCGTCGAGGATGATCGGCACGTAGCGGTCGGTAAGGGGGATGCGCGCGCGCCGCCCGACGAGGGTCGCCGCGCGGGGGTCGTCAGGGTGGAGGGCGACGGCCACGTCGGCGAAGATCGTCTCCGGGCGCACGGTGGCTATCGCGATCTCGCCGTCGTGGCCCAGCCCGTCGGGCGCCTGGAGCGCGTAGGCCAGCTCGTAGAGCTTGCCGGGCCGTTCCTCGCGGTCTACCTCGAGGTCCGAGAGGACCGTCCGGCTGACCGGGTCCCAGTTGACGATGCGCTCGCCGCGGTAGACGAGCCCCTGGTGGTAGAGCTCGACGAACTGACGGCGGACGGCGCGCGACAGCCCCTCGTCCATGGTGAAGCGGGCGCGCGTCCAGTCCGCGCTGACGCCGAGGCGTTGGAGCTGCTCGAGGATGATCCCCCCATAGCGCTCCTTCCACTCCCAAACGCGTTCGAGGAACGCCTCGCGCCCGAGCTCCTGGCGGCTCGTCCCTTCCTTGCGCAGCGCCTTCTCCACCTGCACCTGCGTGCTGATGCCGGCGTGGTCCGTGCCGGGTTGGAACAGCGCCTCGAACCCCTGCATGCGCTTGAAGCGGATGAGGACGTCGATGATGGTGTTGTCGAAGGCGTGCCCCAAGTGCAGGTTGCCCGTCACGTTGGGTGGCGGGATGACGATGCAGAAGGGCGGCTTGGCGCTGCGCGCGTCGGCGGTGAACGGCTCGCTCGCCCAGCGCTCCGCCCAGCGCGCCTCCAGGGCGGCCGGGTCGTAGCGGCTCGGCAGGTGATCGGCCTGGGTGATCTCAGCCATGGACTCCTCCGTGTCCGGGCGCTCGTGGCGCCCGCCGGAGGGGCAGCGGTGCTGAGAACGCCCCGTCCGGCTCGTTGCGGACGAGGCACGTGCGTGACCCCGCGGTACCACCGCACTTCCCCCGCGCTGCGGGGGCACTCTAGGTCGCTGCTCTTGGGCGCGGCAGCCCGCGGGGGCGCCGGCACGCACTGGCTTCTCCAGGCCGGCCCACTACCCCAGGGCGGCGAACCGCCCGACGGGCGACGTTCGGCGCTCGCTCCCGGTCCGCGCTCTCACCCGGCGAGACGCCGGCACGGACTCTCTGGCGGGGCGGGTGCGCCTACTCTTCCCGCTGCCCAGGATGATAGCACCGGCCCGGCGAGCTCACCCAGCCGTCAGGGTCGGCGCGGGTATTCACCGACCGCCGGACTCACCCCACCATGGGCAGGGCGTTCTGCGCCTGGATGCTGATCTGGCCGGCCGTGAGCCGCGCCGCGCGCCGCAGCTCGACCGAGCTAGCGTTCTCGGGGTCCGAGACGACGATCGGCACGCCGCCGTCGCCGCTCTCGCGGAGCCTGCGCGTGATTGGGATGCGGCCGAGCAGGGGTAACCGCTCGCTCGCGGCCCAGCTGGCGGCCCCGCCCTCGCCGAAGATGTAATCGCGCGTGCCGTCGGGCAGCGCGTAGTAACTCATGTTCTCGATCACTCCCAGCACGGGGATGTGCGTCTTGCGCGCCATGGTGTAGGCACGCTTGACGTCGACGAGCGCCACCGCCTGCGGCGTGGTGACGAGCACCATGCCCGTGACCGGCACGAGCTGGGAGAGGGAGAGTTGCACGTCGCCGGTGCCGGGCGGCAGGTCGACGATCAGGTAGTCGAGCTCGCCCCACACCGTCTGCTTCAGGAGCTGCGTGAGGGTGCCGTGGAGGATTGGGCCGCGCCAGGTGAGCGCCTGGCCGTCCTCGACCAGGTTGGCGATCGAGATGACCTTCACCCCGTGGTTGCGCAGGGGCAGGATGTGCTTCTCGTCGTCCGCCATGAGGCGCTTGCCCTCGACGCCGTACATCTTGCTCTGACTCGGGCCGTAGATGTCGGCGTCGAGCAGGCCGACCTGCGCCCCCTCGAGGTGCAGGGCGGCCGCCAGGTTGGCCGCCACGGTCGACTTGCCCACCCCGCCCTTACCCGAACCGACGGCGATGACGTTGCGCACCCCCGGCAGCGGCATCTGCGTCGGTCCGCGGACCTTGGAGCCGAAGACTATCTCCACGTCGGTCGCGCCCGTGTGCCTCGCGACGGCCGCCCGCACGTCCTGCTCGATCTTCGCCTTGAGGGGGCAGGCCGGCGTGGTGAGGGTGATCTGTAGCTTCACGGCGTCGCCGTCGACGGTGACGGAGTCCACCATACCGAGGGTGACGAGGTCTTGGTTGAGTTCCGGATCGTTGACGCCCTTGAGGGCCTCGAGTACGCGGTCGCGAGTGACATCCATGCTGAGCAAGAGCGTACCAGCGTGAGCGGGCGGGCCGCTGCCGCCCACTTTACCCAAGTCGCCTTGTGACCCATGTCCGGCGCGGCTATACTCACAGGCGCGTGGAACAAACGGGTCGCTTCCAGCGCAACCAGGAACTCAGGCGCGACGGCGATGTCGTCACGAGCGTCGGTGTCGACGTGGTGACCGGACTACCGGTCCTCGTCTACGACTTCCCTGGCTCCCCAACGCTCACCCCCGGCCAGGCCGAGCTCGACGGCATCCCGGCCGTGCTCGCGGCGTCCGCGGCGGACGGTCGCGGCTGCCTGGTCGTGGCCCACCCGAACGACGCCACGCTCATCGCCCCGGGCGAAAGCGTGGTAGACGACAGGTTCGCCCTGCGCACAGCGACCATCCTGCGCGACGCCGCGAGGCGCGGCATCGTCCACGGCGACCTGGGCCCGGGGCGCTTCCTGTGGTCGGGCGGCGCCCTTCACCTGGAAGGGTACGGCGTCCCGTGGCGCCCCGGCCTGCCCGTGCCTCAGAAGGGCGCTCCGGCGCCGGCGGCGCTGGCTGCGGCGCTGCAAGCCGACCTTCGCAACGCCGTCAAGGCGCTCGCCCAGCTGGGCGAGCGGACCTTGAGCGCCGAGGTGATGGCCGTGCTCCGAGCAGTGGCGGCCGGCTCGAGCACTACGGACGCCGCCGGCCTGCAGGCCACGCTCAGGCGGCTCGCCGGCGGCGCAGTGACGGTTCCGTCCGCCGGCTTCGCCGATATCGTGCTGCCGACCACCTCGGGCGCCCAACCCACCAGGGCGGGCTCTCCCGAGTTCGACGCGCTCGAGTTCCCGTCCGCTGGCACGCCCTCGGGCTCACCTCCGCTTCCGGAGACCCGCACGGCGCCCGTCGTCCGGTCGGACGACGCCTTCGACCTCGACTTCAGCGCCGAGGCCGGCGACGATGACGAGCCAGGCGACATGTGGACCACCTCCACGCGAACGCCCGCCCAAGGCACGTCCGCCCCGCACACCCCACCCGTCCGACCGCCCGCGCGACCGGACGAGGCCCCGAGCCAACCGGGGGCGCGCGGGGGCCGCCCGACGCCGTTGGAGCCCGACCCGATCACCGTCCTGAGCGACCCAGGCACGCGCTCCGCCACCACCGGCAAGCCGAAGCCGGCAGAGCCGCGACCGCGGAGCGCCGAGGCCGAGACCGGCTTCGTGAAGCACCTCCCCCCCGGCGCCACCTACCGGGCCGGCACGCTTGACGACGCTCCGCGCCCAGCACCCATCCGCGTGACCGACACGTTCTCGCCCGTGATCCGACGACGGTCATGGCGCGGCCCTGCGCTGCTCGTGCTCTTGGTGCTCCTCGTCGCCCTCGGGACGTTCCTGGCCCTGAGGGCCCAACGCGCAAGCAACCTCGGTCAGGTCGGAGCCGGCGCGGTAAGGCACCTGGTCGACGTGCGCGTCGACCCGACGAACCTGCCGCCCGTCAGCCTCGTCGTTGACGCTAGCCCCGACAGCTCCGGCTACAGACCCGGCACGATCATCGGCTCGGTACCGCGGCGCGTCGCTTTCGACGCCAACGGCACCTGGGTCGTGCACGCCCAGTTCCAGGGGCGCTCCAGCGAGCGCGTAACGCTCCACGTCCCTGACGACGTCGTGATCACGCTCGCCTTCCCGGAACCGACCCCACCGGCGCCGTGACGGCGGCCGCCATCCCGCCGGCCGACTCCACCGCTCCCGCCCGAACCCTCGACCGGCCGTCCGAGGCCACCGCACGGAGTGCCACGCATGCCTGACGCCAACACCAACACCAGCAACAGCAACAGCATCGTCGTAGTCGACTACGGTTCGCAGTACAGCCACCTGATCACGCGTCGCCTCCGCGAGCTCCAGGTCCTGTCCGTGCTCGTCCCGGCGGCCGCCACGACCGAGCAGGTCCTGGCGCACGCCCCGGCCGGCGTGATCCTCTCCGGGGGGCCGAACAGCGTGAACGACGCCGGCGCGCCGCGCCTGGCGCCTGGGCTCCTGGACCTCGGCGTCCCCGTCCTCGGCGTGTGCTATGGCATGCAGCTCCTCGCCAAGGAGCTGGGCGGCAGCGTGGGCGGTGGCGGCGCGCGCGAGTACGGCAAGGCGCCCCTCGAGCGGTACTCCGGCGAGCTCTTCGCGGGCGTCGAGGGCGAGTTCATCGCCTGGATGAGCCACGGCGACTCGGTCACGCGCGTGCCGCCCGGCTTCACCATGACCGCCGTGTCCGAGGGCGGGGCCACCGCCGCGATGGAAGACGGGGCCCGGCGCCTGTACGGCCTGCAGTTCCACCCCGAGGTGCACCACACGGCGAAGGGCATGGCCGTGCTCGAGCGCTTCACGGAGCTGACTGGCGTGGCGCGCGACTGGACGCCGGACGCGATCGTCGAGGAGAGCGTAGCGAGCGTGCGCCGCACCGTCGGCGCGAACGAGCGCGTGCTGCTCGGCATCTCCGGCGGCGTGGACTCCACCACGCTCGGCTTGTTGCTGCACCGTGCGCTCGGGGACCGGCTCGTGGCGGTGTTCGTCGACCACGGCCTGCTACGGCTCGGCGAGGCGGAGGAGGTGGAGCGTGCCCTGCGGTCGCTTGGGGTGAACCTCACCGTCGTCGACGCGGCCGACCGGTTCCTCGCCGGGCTGGCCGGCGTCACTGACCCGGAGGAGAAGCGCAAGATCATCGGGCGGGAGTTCGTCGAGGTGTTCTCGCAGGAGGCGCGGCGCCAGCAGACCGCGGGGCCGATCCGCTACCTCGCCCAGGGCACCCTCTACCCCGACGTCATCGAATCGGCCGGCGTGCCGGGCGCGGCCAACATCAAGTCGCACCACAACGTCGGCGGCCTGCCGAAGGACCTCGGCTTCGAGCTGCTGGAGCCCTTCAGGGCACTCTTCAAGGACGAAGTGCGCGAGGTGGCGGAACGCCTCGGCCTCCCGCCTCACCTACGCGATCGACACCCGTTCCCCGGCCCCGGCCTGGCGGTGCGCATCATCGGCGACGTGACGCGCGAGAAGCTCGAGGTCCTGCGGCGGGTCGACGACGTCTTCATCTCGGCCCTGCGCGAGTTCGACCTCTACCACGACACGTGGCAGGCCCTCGCGGTCCTAACGCCGCTGCGCTCCGTCGGCGTCATGGGCGACTCCCGCACCTACGCCAACACCGTTGCCTTGCGCGCCGTGTCGAGCGTGGACGGCATGACTGCCGACTGGACGCGCCTGCCGAGCGAGTTCCTCGCCACGGTCGCGAACCGCATCGTCAACGGCGTGCCCGAGGTCAACCGCGTCGTGTACGACATCACCAGCAAGCCGCCCGCCACCATCGAGTGGGAGTGACGTTCGCCCGGCCGGCCTAGTGGCTGGCGGACGACGAAGCCCGGACCACGCCGGGTAGAGTCGTCAACATGGCACGCTGCTGGCTGGTCAAGTCAGAACCCGACTGCTACTCGTTCGACCAACTCGTCGCGGACGGCCGCACGGCCTGGGAGGGCGTCCGCAACTACCAGGCCCGCAACTACATGCGCGACGACATGCGGGTCGGCGACGTAGTCCTCTACTACCACTCGAGCACGGCGGTCCCGGCCGTCGTCGGACTCGCCAAGGTGGCGTCCGAGGCGTACCCGGACGCCACGCAGTTCGACCCCGCCAACGAGTACTACGACCCGAAGGCCACGGCGGCGGC
Organism: Deinococcota bacterium; assembly: GCA_963170125.1. Classification (GTDB taxonomy): domain Bacteria; phylum Deinococcota; class Deinococci; order Deinococcales; family Trueperaceae; genus JAAYYF01. The sequence continues at coordinate 10,394 of CAUJFI010000165.1, forward strand.
CCCGCGCTGGTACCTCGTCGATCTCGAGCCTGTCCGGCCGCTCGCAAGGCCGGTCACGCTGGCGGAGCTGCGCGCCGACCCCCGTCTGGCGAGAATGCAGCTCCTCGCCCGCGGCAACCGCCTGAGCGTCATGCCGGTCGACCCGGAGCACGTCAAGCGGGTCGAGGAGCTGGCGGCGGCCTGAGGCCCGGTGCGCGGCGGCGGCCGGGCCGGTGCGCGAGCGCCAACCCCGCCGGCCGGCCGGCCCCGGGCGCGCGAAGCCCGGCACACCCGGCCACTCGCGCGTGGTGGTAGCATCCTCAAGCATGAAGGAGCGTAGGACACGGGTCCTCGAGCTGGTGGCCGAGTCGTACATCGCCACCGCCCACCCCGTCGCGTCCGGCCACATAGCAGCGCGCCTCGAGGTGAGCCCCGCCACCGTCCGGTACGACTTCGGCTCGCTGGAAAGCGCCGGCCTCCTCCAGCAGCCACATACGTCTGCCGGCCGCATCCCGACCGCACTCGGCTTCCGTGTGTACGCCAAGAGCCTCCTGCCGCCCCGGCCCTTGCACGCGGCCCAGCAGAACCGGCTCGACGAGCACCTGAAGGGCGCAGAGGGCGACGACCTGTTCGCGCTAGCGTCGCGCCTGGCGGCGGAGCTGTCCGGTTACGCCGTCACCATCCGCCTGCCGGCGGACGACGCCCTGCACATCCTCGAGATCCACCTATCGCAGCTCGCCTCGAACCGGCTGCTAGCGGTCGTCGTCCTCGAGAACGGCTTGGTGCGCCAGCTCGGCGTCACGGTCGACCCCGCGCCCCACGGCGACGTGATCGACGACGCGGAGCGCAACCTGAGGCAGCTGGCCCAACCCGTCGGCGAGGTGCCATCCGCGCTCCTCGAGCTCGCCAACCGCGCCGACGCCGAGCTGAGTCGCACGCTCGTGGCGCTCTCCCGCGCTTGGCACGACCTGCAGCCGCCACGTGTCTTCCGGGAGGGGTTCGGCCACCTGCTTGACGAGCCGGAGGGCGCTGACCCGAGCTTCATGCGCCTTGCCCTCGAGTCACTCGAGTCGGAGTCCAGGACCGAGGGCGAGCTCTTCGTGGACCTCGACGAGCGCGTGGCGCGCGTAGGGGCCTCTTTCTCACTCGGGCGCTCCAGCGGTTACCTGGCCATCGTGGGGCCGGCGCGGATGCGTTACCCCGGGACGCTCTCGGTAGCGCAAGGCCTGGCCCGGGCGCTGGAGCGCCCCGGCAGAGCCTGACAGGGCGGTACGCCTAGGAGGCGTTGGCCAACGGAATATCTCACAACGAACGCGCCTACCGCGGCACTATGCTCCTTGACGGGTGCACTGCGCCGGCGGGAGCCGTGCGTGAACCGGGCCCACGGGAGCAAGAGTCGCGCACCGTGGGTGCTCGCTCCGCGGTCGGGCACCTCGCACCCCGACCAGGCCGTGACCGGCGCGAAGGAGGGCTATGCCGAACGATGTCTACATCAAGACGCACACGGCGCTCTCCGCCATCGTCTCGCCACGGGTCGCGGCCGGCGTCCTCGACCAGGCCATCGCCTCCGCCGGCTGCGACGGTGACTCCGTGACCGTCTCGACCATGCGGCACCTCCTAGCGGGCGACGTGCGCAAGGGCCTCGCCGGCACGTTCCCGCGTGCCGCCCTCACCTACCATCTGAAGCTCCTGGCGGACGAGCTGGCCGCCTCGGCGCCGCCGCAGCCCAAGCACCGCACGCCCGTGGCCGACGCCTTGATCGCGGAGGCCGAGGCCGAGCGCGCGTACGTCTCGTTGACGTCCGAGCGGCTGGCCGCCGCCGAGCTCACGACGGACCCGGGGCCGACCTCGCCCGCGCCGACGACCGCCCGGTCGGGTCCACTCGCCACGGTGCCCAGCACTCAGTTCGTTCCCGACGCCGCGGAGGGCCGCCTGGCCGGTCGCGCGCCCGTCGTGCCACGGAGGCGGCGCCGCACGTCCCGCGCCGCCGAACCGGCGTCGCGCCGCAAGGTCGCCCGCCTCCCCGAGCCGGCGCTCGACCGGGTGCTCAAGCTCTTCGGCGACATCGAGGCGGTCAGGCAGGTCGTCGTGCTCAGGCGCAACGCCATCCTCCTCCAACGCGGGGAAGGCGTCGACCCGGAACGCCTCCCCGGTCTGGTACTTTCTTCTCGTCACCTTCTGGCGCGCTCGAGCGACCTACGCGCCCTGTCGGTCGAGCACCCCACCGGTGTGCTCTTCCTGTTCCCGTTCGGTGAGGACAGCCTGATCGTCGTCACCCAAGGGGCCGTCAACATCGGTGCCGTCCTGAACGCGCGCGCCGCTCTCGAGGAGGCTGCATGATCCGCCGTCAACTCTCTCTCGCCACCACGGTGCTGGCCGTGGCGCTCTGGTCGGGAGCCGCGTTCGCGCAAGAGGATTCGCTCCTCCAGCGCTACGACCTAGCCCTCGAGAACCTGCAGGTCGCCACCGCCTCGGTGCCGGGCGACGGCCTCCAAGCGCGCGACGAGCTGGAGCGCGCCCTCAACGCCCTCCTGACCCTCTCGCGCGACGCCACCAGCTCGAACCTCGTACAGGCCATGGAGCGCACCTTCGAACGCACGCGCGTGGCCGTCGAGAACCAGAGCCGCACCGACATGGCCGTACAGACCGCCGTGCTAGGCGGCGGCTTCAGCCGCCTCGTCCTCGACTCGGCGTTCTCGAACGCCGGCGGCGACCTCGGGCTCGCGCGCGGCCGCCTCGAGCACCTTGCCAGGAGCCTGGAGTTCAGCGCGGACGCCGCGTCCGAGATCGCGAGCGCCGGCTCCTCCGCGGCGCTCCGGCTCGCCTTCGAGGCGGGCGCCGCCGACGCCGTGGCGGCCGAGCTCGCGGTGGCCACTCGGCTGTTCGACGACGACCGCGACGGCGCGTACGTCAGCCTCGCCAAGGCGTATGGCGACTCGCTGCTAGTACAGGACTCCCCGCGCGTCGACGCCACACTGAACCGCGACCTCGTGAGCGCGGCCCAGGCGCTCGTCGCCGGCGACCGGGCGGAGCTCGATGCCGCCACTGAACGTGCCACCGCCGCCCTGACACGCTTGGCCGCCGCCGCCCGCAACGCCGCGACGACCGGAACCCCTACCCAGCCCGCCACACAGGCCACGGACGAAGCCGCAGGGCAGGAGCCGACCACCCTTACCCCGGAAGTGCTGCCCGAGGTGGGCGCCGCCGCCCAGAGCGGTCCGGTCCCAGAGGAGCCGACCGCGGCCGAGACCGCCGAGGCCGCCACGCCACCGACTGAGGCGCAGGACGCCGGCGCCCTCACGGGCCTCGACCTGGAACAAGCCGTCGCCGCGCGGTTGGCGGAGATCGAGGCCGAGGAGCGCCAGGCTCACGTTGACGCCCTGAGCCTCGACCTCGTCGGGGCCGGCGTCCCCCGCGCCCTGGCCGGCCGCGAGGCCGAACGCGTCGTCGACGCCGGCTTCGCCGACCTGGGCGCCGTCTTCACCGACCTCGACGCAGGCGCAGGCCGCATGCTCGCCAGCGTCCGGCGCGGGGAGCAGGCCGAGGCCCACGCCGCCCTGGCCGGTATCGGCACGACTTACGACGCGGTCCTCGCGCCCAGCCTGCAGCAGGTCGCCCCAGACGTGGCGCAAGACACGGCTGGCCTCCTCGCCACCCTCGGCGGCACGGCGCGCCTGTCGACCACGGACGCCGCGTTGGTGGGCGCCCGGACGGGCGTGCTCAGAGGCGCCTTCGCCGGCGAGTCCGTCGGCGTCGCCGACGCCGTCGAGACGACGGTCGCCGCCACCTGGTCCGGCCTGCCCAGCAACGTCGTGTACATCGTCCTCGCGCTCCTGGCCATCGTGCCGCTCGTGCTCCTGAAGCTGGCGTTCGGCGGCAGCAACCGCAACTGGCGGCTCGTCGGCTGGGCGCTGTTCCTCCTCCTGGTACCGACCTTCTTCCAGGGGATCGTGGCCTTGGTCGACCTCCTCTCGGGCTACGTCGACATGGCGTGGCTCCCCGACCTCGGCCGCTGGTCGATGTTCGGTGGCTTGACGGGCCAGGCCGTGTGGGCCCTGCTCGTCCTCGTCGCGCTCGTGCTCGCGATCGTGGGCCTGCGCGGCATCTGCGTGCAGTTCGGTCTCCTGGGCGGTCAGAAGAAGAGCGTCGCCCCGGCGCCGGCCGCCGCGGTGGCCAAGAAGAGCAGCACCGGCAACACCACCATCGACTGGGACGAGGAGTTCTGATGCCGCACGGCAGCCGCGGTGAGCGGTCGAGTGGTGGCGGCGCCACGTGACCGTCATGACCACGTCCGTCTACCAGGCCGCCGTGATGGAACTAGAGTCGGTGCTCTCGCCGAGGATCGTCTCCCGCGCGCTCAAGGACGGGCTGCGCCAGCTTGGACGCGCCCCCGAGAGCGCCGACCTCACCGATATCGAGAAGGTCATGAAGGCCCAAGTCTTCAGGCAGCTCCAGGTCATGATGCCCGTGACGCAAGCCAAGGAGACGGTCGCCGGCATCCTGGAACGCCTCACGGGCGCCTCCGTCGACGAGTCGGGGGCCGGGAACGCTTCCGAGTCGAACCTCGAGGCCGTCAGCCACCGGCTCGCCGCCGTCCAGGCGGAGCTGCGACCGTTCAACCTCTACTTCGAGTGGCCGGAGGTCCAGAAGCTGCGGGCGCAGGTCCAGCTGGTCGACAGCGAGCACGGCGCCGGGCGCTCTGCCCTCGCCGTCTTGCAGGAGGCCGAGGAACAGCTCGTCGTCGTCAAGCAGAAACTCGAGGACCAGCTTGTCCTGCAAGCCCGCGACCTTGGCGAACTCGCCGAGACGCTTGAGGCCGTCAGGGAGCTGGGCGGTACGCGCGTGCGGCGCCTCGAGACCCTCGTCAACCAGGTCCAGGCCGCGCAAGCGCAGCGGCAGCTGGCGCCCGCCGAGCTCGAGCGGGCCCACCGTCAAGCACGCGAGCTCAGGCGCGCCGCCGAGGCCGAGGCCGCGCAGCAGAGCGAGGCGGCCCAGGGCGCCGAGCCGACCGGAGCCGATGCGAGGTCCGCGCCGGAAGCCGTGGCGGACGGCGTAGCCGGGACGCTCGCCGACCGCCCCGAACCGGGACGGTCTGAGCCGGAGCTGGACGCTGCCGTCGCCGCGCTCGCCAGTGAGCCGACGCCGAGGAAGTTCGACGTCGTCCCACCGAGCGTGCGGGACGCCGAGTTCGAGGATCGCATGCGGCTCCTCGACATCGCCGCCGAGCGCCACGACCTCAGGGCGATGGAGGGCGAGTTCGGCGCCGTCATCGAGTACTACCCGGACCTCGGCAAACGGCTCGCGGAACTGCGCGGCGAGCTGGAAGCCGAGCGGTCCGTGACCGGCGAGCTCACCGGGTTCAGGCAGGACCTCGAGGCCACCAGCGGCGCGCTCCGCACCGATCTGAAGGAGGAGTTCACCGAGCTCCTCTCGACCATCGACGGCCTGCGGCCCGAGGTCGACACCGTGGAGCTCGGACAGGCCGTGCGCGTCACGCTCGGGATCCTCGAGTCCGGCCTGCCGAGCTACACGGACGTCGAGCACGTCCGGCGCCTGCATCAGCTCGCCAGCGAGCAGGCCGAGGTCATGGACCGCGAGGACGAGGCACGCGAGCGGAGCCTCGAAGCTCAGGCTCAGCTGCTCGTCCGGCTGGAAGGCACGCTGATAAACCGGCAGGACGACGAAGGCGTGCGCGAGCACGTCGAGCGGCTGCGCTCGGAGTTCGACCAGCTGCGGCTGGCACAAGAGCAGAGCGCCGTGGCCCACGACCTAGTCTCTGCGGCACGCGAGGCCGAGGAGGCCTTGGAGCGGAGCCTTGCCGAGCGCGCCACCGAGGCGAGCGAGCGGCGCCTGGCGCGACTGAACGCCCTCAGGGCCAAGCTCGAGCGCCTGCCGGTCACCGCGACGCTCGGCGACCGCGCTGCCGCGCTGCGCAGCGAGGTCACGCGCCTGATCGACGAGCAGGAGAGCGCGGCGGCCGTCGCGGGGTTGCTCCTCGACGAGCGCAAGGCCCCCGCTCCCTTCGAGGAATCCGACATCGAGTCGCTCGGCACGGAGATCGAGGCACTCAGGGAGGAGCTGAGCGGCAGCCTCCGGGGGCGCCTCATGCGTCTGGCCGAGGAGGCGACCGAGCTCGGCAACCACCCGCTCATGGAGCACATCCAGAAGGCGCTCCTCGGCCTCGAACTCGACCGCTACCCCGACCTGGCACAGCTCCAGGCCGCCCTGCGCTACGAACGCGAGGCGCAGCGTCAGGAGCAGGTCGACGAGCTCAAACGCCTCTCGCAGGCCGCCTCGCCGTTCGAGAACTCCGGCGCCGGCGCCGAGCTGAGGGACCTCCTGGCCGAGGCGCGCCGCGACCTCGAGGCCGGGGAGGCGCCGCACACCCTCAAGCGGGCGGCCGAACGCCTCGCGGAGCTGGAGCGCGCCGCCGAGGAGACGCTCGCCGGCATGCCCGCCCGCCTCGACGCCGCCCTCGCGGCGCTCGAGCCCGTCTCGAAGCTGAACAGCGACGGCGTGACCACGGTGCGCCGGATCCTCAGCCACCTGGACTCCCAGCGCGAGGCGCTCCCGCGCCTCTCCCGCGGGCTCCAACTCCAGCTCGACAGCGCGCTCTCCCAAGCCGAGCGCATGCTGGGCGAGCTCGAGGACGAGTACGAGGCGACGAGACTCGTCGCGGACCGGGTCGTCAGCGGCGGCCTACTCGACGACGTCCTCGGCTTCCTGAAGGCCACCGGGGCGAGGCCGGCCGCCGAGCCGGCGTTCGAACGCGGCCTGGTCGTCGCGGACTACGTCGACGACGAGCGCCTGACGAGCGCCACGTGGTTGGCGAGCGACGGGAGCGTCCTCGCCCACGGCGGCCGGGACGACGCGGGATCGTCTGCGACCGGCATGCTGCGCTTGGCGCTGGCCGCCGCCGCGGAGCTGCCCGGCATCGACGCGCTGCAAGCGCACGACGGCGACGAGGTCCTCCTCCTCGTCCTCCTGGCGAACGGGGAGCGGATCCTGCTACGCACGTTCGACGCCGATCACGCCGGCGCCCTGTTGCGCCGGGTGCGGCGCGACGCCCGCGGCTGGCCGCTTACGAGTAGCTCCGGCCCGTGAACGCCGGGGCGGAGGCGGAACGGGCCATCCCCCTGACCACGCTGGGAGACACCGAGCGCCTCGCCCGCGAGGCGCTGGCGGCGCTGCCGCCCGGCGCGCTGCTCGTGCTCTCGGGACCGCTCGGCTCCGGGAAGACGACGTTCACCCAGGCGCTCGCCTCCCATCTCGGCGTGGCGGCGCCCGTGACGAGCCCGACCTACACGCTGGTGCACGAGTACCCGTCACCGGAGGGCCCCCTCGTCCACCTGGACGCCTACCGGCTAGCCGGGGGCGCGGGTCTGGCCGGCGCCATGCTGGACGACTACGGCTCCCGGGCCCGCCTCGTCGTGGTCGAGTGGGGTGAGGGGCTGCTCGAAGCCTACCCGGAGGCGTGGCAACTGGCCTTCTCGTTTACGCCCGCCGCGCCGGGCGCGGCGGGGCCGGCGCGCGAGGCGCGTTGGCTCCGGACGCACGGCCCCACGCGCGTGCGGATGGACGCCGGCCATGGCCCGACCAGCACCGCGAAGGAGCGCTCCGGAGCGTGAGCGGCGGCGGCCCCTTACTGCTCGGGATCGACTGCTCGACGGCGCACCTGGCCCTCGCCGTCGTCGATCCGGGAAGCGGCACGTTGGCGGCAACGTCCGACAACGTTGGGCGGGCGCACGCGGCTCTCGTCGTAGAGGCGCTGGAGGCCCTGCTCGGCGCCTGCGGCGCCGCGGCGCGCGACTTCGCTGCCGTCGGCGTCGGGGTCGGGCCCGGCTCGTACGCGGGCGTGCGTGTCGGTGTGGCGACCGCCCTCGGCATCGCCCGCGCCTGGCAGGTCCGGTGCGCCGGGGCTTCGAGCCTCGCCGCCATGCCCGCCGCGCTGGTGGCCTCCGGCGCGCGCGTCGTCGCCACGAGCGATGCGCGCCGCGGCAACGTCTACGCTCAACTCCTGGAGCGCCGCGACCCGTTGCCGTGGGCGGTGAGCTACGCTGAGCTGCAGGCGCCGCGCAAGCTCGCTCGCACGGAGCTGGCGACCGAGTACCCCGGAGTGGCGCGCCTCGAGTACGGCACCGTCGCCACGCTGAACGGCGCCGAGGCGCCCGTCGCGCCGGAGGCGAGCGCGTTGGCCTGGCGCGCGGCGGGGGCCGCGACCGGCTCGGACGAACCGCCCAAACCTCACTACCTGTAGCGTTATACTGCCTCACCGCGAGACTACGGCGTCCTCGCGGACCGCACCGCAGCGAAGGGCTTTCTTATCCGAGTGGCGGTGGGGCCCGTTGGCCGTCGTGGTAGCCGGAAGCGCCGTGGAGCGGAAGTGAGTATGTTCTTCAGACTCGGAAAAGAGATGGGGGTCGACCTCGGCACGGCGACCGTCCTCATCTATGTGAAGGGCCAAGGCATCATGCTGCGCGAGCCCTCCGTCATCGCCATGGTCCGCGACACCGGTGAGGTGAAGGCCGTCGGCGAGGAAGCCTACCGGATGCTCGGCAGGACGCCGGGCAACATCGTGGCCGTACGCCCGATGCGCGACGGCGTCATCGCCGACTACGACCTGACCGAGAAGATGCTCCAGGCGTTCGTGCGCAAGGTCCTCACGGGCCCGAGCCGCCTCTTCAAGCCGCAGATCATGGTGTGCGTGCCGTCCGGCGTCACGGAGGTCGAGCGCCGCGCCGTGCTCCAGGCCACGCGCGAGGTGGGCGCCCGCAAGGCGTTCCTCATCGAGGAGCCGCTGGCCGCCGCCATCGGGGCCGGCGTGAACATCGCCGAGCCGACCGGTTCGATGATCGTCGACGTCGGGGGCGGGACGACGGACATCGCCATCATCTCGCTCGGCGGCATAGTCGTGTCTGAGAGCCTGCGCATCGCGGGCAACGAGTTCGACGAGTCCATCATCCGGCACATCCGGCACAAGGAGAACCTGCTCATCGGCGACCGGACGGCCGAGGCCGTGAAGATGGAGGTCGGGGCGGCCATGCTGCGCGGCCCCGGCGACGACCAGGCCCTCGAGGTCCGTGGACGCGACCTCATCAACGGCCTGCCCAAGAGCATCACGGTGACCACCAGGGACGTGGTCGAGGCGCTCAAGGAGCCGATCGCCAAGATCGCCGACGGCGTGCGGCGCGTCCTCGAGCAGGCGCCGCCCGAGCTCGTCAGCGACGTGATCGACCGCGGCATCATCATGACGGGCGGCGGGGCGCTCCTGCGCAACTTCGACGAGCTGCTGCGCCAAACGACCGGCATCCCTGTCATGGTGGCGGAGAACGCCACTGACTCGGTGGCACTCGGCACCGGCCAGGCGCTCGATATGATCCACGTGCTGCAGGACGCGCTCATCTCAGACAACTTCCTGAGGCGCTGAACGTGGCGGCGCACACGCGCGCCAAGCGTAATGCCAACAGTGCAGGCGCCGAGGGGCGCGACCAGAGCGCCCGTGGGTCGGCGGTCCGTTCGCTCCTCCTGGCCTGCTGCGCCCTCGCCGCCTGCTCGGCGGCGCTTGCCCAGCCCACCCGTTCCGCCACCGTCGACCTGCCGGTCGAGGCGGTGGTCGTGGGCGACAGGGGGCACGGCGTCACGGCCGCGGCCGGCAACCGGCTCGAGCGCTTCACGGTCGAGGTGCTCGCCGTGCAGTGGGACGCCGGGTCGGGCTTCCCGCTCGTGCTCGTGCGCGCCGGCGGTCCGGTCATCGAGGCGGCCGGCGGCGTCGCGGCCGGCATGAGCGGCAGCCCCGTGTACATCGCCCAGGAGGACGGCGACGCCCTCCTGGGCGCCATCAGCTACGTGTTCCCACGCGCCGATCACGACCTCGCGCTCGTAACGCCGATCTCCGTCATGCGCCGGACGAGCGGCGGCCCCCTCCCCCCGTTCGTCGAGGTGCCTGGCGTCGGGGTCGCGACGAGCGCCGCCACGCCCGTGCTCATGCCGGGCGTGAGCGTGCGCGCCGCCGCCCTCCTCGCTCCCCTGTTCAGGTCGCCTGACGTCGCCGCCTTCCCCGTGCCGGGCGGCGGCTCAGGCGGCGCGGCCGGCGGTCAGGCGGAGTACGCGCTCGAGCCCGGCGCCCCACTCGCCGTCTCCCTGGCGTGGGGCGACGTCACCATGCAGGCCGTAGGCACGGTCACGGCCGTCGAGGGCAACTCCGTCATCGCGTTCGGCCACCCGTTCCTCGGGATCGGCTCCGTCTCCCTACCCATCACGCCGGCTTACGTGACCGCGATCGTCCCGTCCTCGGACGTGCCCTTCAAGCTGGCGAACGTCGGTACGCAGGTGCTCGGCGCCATAGAGCAGGACCGGCCCGGAGCCATCTCCGGGCGACTCGGGGTGGTCCCGCGCAGCCTGCAGGTCGACCTGAGCGTCGTTGGTGTCGGTCCGACGGCCTCTTACTCGTTCGCAGTCCCGGCCGACGACCGGCTTTACCCCACCTTGGTCGGCACCGGCGTGCTGGCGCTCCTCGACCGGCACCTCGCCGCCGCGACGGCGGGCTACGCCGAGGTCGCGTGGGAGATCGGTCTGAGGGGCGGCGAGCGCATCAACGTCATCGAGCAGACGAACGCGCCGGACGACATCGCGTACCGCGCCGCGGTCCTGACGATGACGCCGCTCGCCATCCTGGCCGACAACGAGTTCCGCGAGAGCGGTGTCGACCACGTCTCCGTCGCGATCCGCCTCGAGGACAGGCAGCGCGTCGCCAGCCTCGAGGAGGCCATCGCCGAGGAGGACGTGGTGGCGGCCGGGGAGAACGTGCTGATCCACTTGCGGCTTCAGCCGTACCGGCAGAACGCCATCGTCCGCACCATCAGCGTGCCGGTCCCGGACGACGTCGAGGGCGAGCTCACGATCCTGATCCGGGGCGGCGACGTCCCGCGCGACACGGGCGACGCCCACGTCGACGAGCAGGAAATCGACAAGCCGCGGTCGTTCCCCGAGCTCCTCGACGCCCTGAGGCAGCAAGTGCAGGCGAGCGAGCTCGTCGTCGAGGCGATCACCGAGGCAGGCGAGGTCAGGCGACTCTTCCGCACCCCGTTCGCCTTCGTGATCGACGGCAACGAGGAGCTCACCGTCACGGTGACCCCGGCGCAACCGGACACGGAGCCGGAGCAGCCCGGCGCGGACGACGAGGGCTTCGGCGCCCCCGGCGGTGGCGGCGCCGATGGCTGAGACCGCCGGCCACACGTACGCGGAGCTGGTGGCCGAGCTCGCCGCGCTCGCGGGCGTGGCGACGGTCGGGGCTCCCCCGTCGGGCGATACGCGCGTCCGGCGCCTCGTCGACGCCTCCCTCACGCTGCGCCCTGAGGCCGGGTTGGCCGACGCAGCGTGTGTCATGAGCAAGGAGACGGCCGCGGCGGGGCCGCCAGCCAGCCGGCCGGCGCTCCTCGTCGTGTCGAGCGGCACCAGCTGGGCAGCCGACTACGGCGCGGGCCTGGTGGAGGTGCAGGACGCACGCCTCGCCCTCGCGGTCCTGAGCCGGCGCTTCGCACGCGAGTACCTGCCCGGCGTCGGCATCCACCCGCAGGCCAGCGTCGCTGCGAGCGCGAGGGTCGGGGAGGGCGTCCGGATAGCGGCAGGTTGCGTGGTAGGCGCGGGCGCCGAGCTCGGCGCCGGCTGCGTGATCGAGGCCGGAGCCGTGGTAGGTGATGGCGTCAAGCTCGGCACGGAGTGCAGGCTCTACCCGAACGTGACCTTGTACCCGGGCACCCTGCTCGGCCAGCGCGTCGTCGTCCATGCCGGGAGCGTCATCGGGGCGGACGGGTTCGGATACGCCGCCTCGCCGCAAGGTGCGCTCAAGGTGCACCACTTGGGAGGCGTAGTGCTGGGTGACGACGTCGAGATCGGCGCCAACTCGTGCCTGGACCGGGGCACCCTCCTCGACACGACGGTAGGAGCGCGCACCAAGATCGACAACCATTGCCAGATCGGGCACAACGTCGTCATCGGGTCGGACACGCTCATCGCGGGCATGGTGGGCATAGGGGGGAGCACGAGGATCGGCTCTGGCGTGATCCTCGGGGGGTACGTGGCCGTCAGCGATCACGTCAGCGTCGGGGACGGTGCGCGCATAGCCGGCCGCAGCGGGGTCACGAAGGACGTACCGCCCGGAGCCACGTGGGCCGGCTTCCCCGCGCGCCCCCACCGCGAGTTCGTGCGCGAGCTCTACCTGCTCGGCAAGCTCGAGGAGCTGTGGCGCCTGGCGCGCACCGGCAAGGACGCCTGACCGACCGTGGCGACAGTGACGGGTCGCGCCATCCACTCGGGCCTGACGAGCAGCGTGACGCTGCACCGCGCGAGCGGCCCCTTACGCTTCCAGCGCGGTGGCACCGAGGTGCCCGCCGACTTGGTCCACCTCTCGGGCGCCGAGCGCGCCACCAGCCTCTCGGCGGACGGCGCGAGCGTGCACATGGTCGAGCACCTGCTCGCAGCCCTACGCGTGGCGGGCTACTTCGAGGGCGTCGTCATCGAGGCGACCTGCGACGAGCTGCCCATCCTCGACGGCTCGGCCGCCCCTTGGAGCGGGGCCATCGCGGAGCTCGGGCCGCCGCCGCCCGCCCCGGCGGCGCTCGTTCCGCAGCGCGAGGTCGCGGTCGCGCTCCGTGGGGGCCTGGCGCGAGCGACGCCCGGCGAGGAGTCGCTCGCGTACTCCGTCGCGTTCGACCACCCGGCCATCGGCGTGCAAGCTTGGGAGGGCGGACCGGGCGCCTACGGCGAGCTCCTGAACGCGCGCACGTTCGGCTTCGAGCGCGACTGGGAGGCTCTCAAGGCGCGCGGGCTGGCCCTGGGGGCGAGCGAGGCGCATGTTATCGTCTTCGCGATGGACGGCCCGACTCGTCCTCTGCGCCACCCATACGAACCCGTACGCCACAAGGCCCTCGACGCCGTCGGGGACCTGGCGCTCCTGGGCCGACCCGTGCGGGCGCGGCTCACCATCGAGCGCGGGTCGCACGCCCTCCATCATGAACTCGCGCGCGCCTTGGCCGCGGTGGCCGCGCCGTGAGCGCCCCCGACCGGCCCTCCGACGCGCCGCTGCGCGTGGCCGTCGTCGGCGCGGGCGTGATGGGGCGCTACCACGCCACGAACTACGCGACCCTGCCCAAGGTCCGCGTCGCGGCCGTCGTCGAGGTCGACGAGGCCAGGCGGCACGAGGCCCAGCAGGCCTACGGCTGCGCCGGCTACGCGACCCTCGCGGAGCTACTCGCCCACGAGGAGGTCGACGCGGCCAGCGTGGCCGTGCCGACGAGCCTCCACTACGCGGTCACGCGGGCCCTGCTCGAGGCCGGCGTACACGTCCTCGTCGAGAAGCCGGTCGCCACCGACGTGGCCCAGGCGCGCGCCCTCGCCCGCCTCTCCGCGGAACAGGGGCTCGTGCTCCAGGTCGGCCACATCACACGCTTCTACAGCGCGGTGCAGATGTTGGCGCGCGAGGTCAGGCGGCCGTACCTGATCGAGGCCCGCCGCCTCTCCCCTTCCCAGCGCGTGAAGGACGTAGGCGTGGTCCTCGACCTCATGATCCATGACATCGACATCGTGTTCGGGCTGATGGGAAACGGCAACGGCGTGGTCGAGGTGGTGGCCTCCGGGCTGCCGCTCAACGGCTCGCCCCTCGAGGACGTGGCCGTCGCCCAGATCAAGTTCGAGGACGGCTGCCTCGCCCGCTTCCTCGCCAGCCGTGTGTCACCCGACCCCGAACGCACCATGCTCATAGCCGAGCGCGACAAGACGGTGCGCGTCGACTTCGCCAAGGAACCGTACAGCGAGGTGCAGTTCTTCCGCACCCCGGGCAGCGCCGCCCACGCGGGCCACGTGAAGCTCGACCGGCACTTGGTGCACGACGAGAACCCGCTGCGCAAGGAGCTGGAGCACTTCCTCGCACGCATCAGGGGCACGACCGACCCGATCGGCACCCTGGACGACGACCTGCGCTCGCTCGAGCTCGCCACTCGCATCCTCGCCGCGATGCGAGAAGACGAGAGCGTACCTGTACACTGACGGACATGGCCGTAGACATCCGCGGCATCCTCCCGCACCGTTACCCGTTCCTCCTCGTGGACGCCTTCGTGAAGCAGGAGGGTGACACCTTCGAGTGCCTCAAGAACGTCAGCCACAACGAGCCGTTCTTCGTCGGGCACTTCCCCCAGGAGCCCGTCATGCCGGGTGTGTTGATCCTCGAGGCGCTCGCGCAGGCAGCGGCCGTCGGGGTGGCGGTGCGTGAGGGCGCCGCCGCTGGCGGCGCGGGCGGCGTCGGGTACCTGACGGGCGTCGACGGCGCCAAGTTCAGGCGCAAGGTCGTGCCGGGCGACCAGCTCCGCCTCACGGGCACCATCGTCCTGTTCAGACGCGGGCTCTGCAAGGTCGAGGCGCGGGCGCTCGTCGGCGACGAGGTGGCGGCCGAAGCTAACCTGTCGTTCTTGTACGCACGTTGATGGCCGAGCGCGAACGGTCGGAGGAGCAGAACGGCGGTCCCGCTGACCCGGACGAACGCTCGGGCACCGCCGGGTTCGAGCGTTCCGCCGCCCCCGGCGTTAGCACGCGCGCGCCGGCCGCCGTCGACACGCGCGCGAGGCTCGGCCGGGGCGTCGAGATCGGCCCGTTCGTGACCGTCGAGGCGGACGTCGAGGTCGGCGAAGGCACGCGCCTGTTGCCAGGCACCGTGCTCCTCTCGGGCAGCCGCATCGGGAAGCGCTGCACCCTCGGGCCCTACGCGGTCGTGGGTGCGGAGCCCATGGACACCGGCTTCCGGGGCGAGCCGAGTCTGGCCGTCCTCGAGGACGACGTGACCTTGCGCGACTTCGCCACCGTCCACCGCGCCACGGGCGAGGGACGCGAGACCCGCGTAGGCCGTGGCACGCTCGTCATGAGCTACGCACATGTGTCTCACAACGGCAAGGTCGGGGAGCACTGTGTCATCACCACCGCGGTGCAGCTGGGTGGCCACGTGCAGGTCGGTCGCCACGCCGTGCTCGGCTCGGGGGCGCTCGTCCACCAGTTCGCCCGGGTGGGCGCCTACGCCATGTTCGGCGCGGGCAGCGGCACAAACCAGGACGTCCTGCCCTTCAGCATGGCGCGGGGTAACCCGGCGCGGCACTACCGGCTCAACGCGGTCGGCCTCAAGCGCAACGGCTTCGCCGGCGCACGCTACCGCGACCTGGAACGGGCTTTGCGCTTCCTGCGCCGTAAGGACCACGCGGCGCTCGTCGAGCTCGCCGCCACGAACGCCGACGCCCGCGAGCTCCTGGAGTTCATCGCCTCCAGCACGCGGGGCGTGCTGCGCTTCGTCACGGCCGGCTGATGGTCCGGGAGGACTTCCAGCTCGTGCTCGTGAGCAACGGACCGGGCGAGCTTTACACCTGGGTGAGGCCGGTCATCGAGGAGGCCAGAAGGGCGCTCCCGAACGCCAGCGTGGCCATCTGCCTGGTGCCGTGCCAGTTCGCCGGCGGCAACGAGGCGAGCATCGCGGCCACGTTCGCACCCGACGCGCTCACCACCCCGGCCCAGTACCTGCGGTCCGCCGCCCGCGGCGGCGTCCCTGACGAGCTCCGCCCGAGGGACCCGGCCGTGCCGGGAGCCGTCGTCGGCCTCGGCGGCGGCGCGGCGTACGCGGCCGGGCTCGGCAAGCGCCTCGGCTACCCGGCGTTCCGCTACAGCTTCGAGCCCAACTGGCATCCGGGTCTGGAGGCCCTCCTCGTGCCGGACGACGCGGTGCGCCAGCGGGCCGTGCGGCACGGCGCGCCGGCCGAGCGCGTGCGCGTGGTCGGTAACCTGGTCGCGGACGCCGTCGGCGACTCCGTGCCGGAGCCCGCGCCCGGTCGACCGCACGTGCTCCTGTTCGCCGGCAGCCGCGACGCGTTCGCCGTCCACGTCATCCCCCTCCTCATCGCCACCGTAGACCGGCTGGCCGCGGCACTGCCCGGCGCGCGCTTCGTGTGGCCCGTCAGCCGCCTGCTCCAGGCGAGCACCCTGGCGGACGGCGTCGCCGGACGCCACGCCGCGACGCTCGGCGGCGTCGCCGGCACCCGTCAGCGGGGGGAGCGCGGCGACGTCATCGCGACGCCCGGCGGCGCGCTCCTGGAGCTCGTGCCCGAGGAGGACCGCTACCGGCACATGCGCGCCGCCGACCTCGCTGTCACGATCCCAGGCACCAACACGCTCGAGCTCGGCATCGCGGGCACTCCCGCCCTCGTCCTGCTGCCGCTGAACAGGCCGGAGCTCATCCCGCTCGAGGGGGCCGGGCACTGGCTCGGGCTCGTGCCGCTCGTCGGGAAGTACCTCAAGCGGCACGCCGTGCGGCTCTTCGTCACGCGCCTCAAGGTCCCCGTCTCGCTGCCCAACCGCGTGAGCGGCGAGGACCTCATGGTCGAGCTGAGCGGCCACGTCGACCCCGAGCGGGTGGCCGACGCCGCGCTCACCCTGCTCCGCGACGAGGCCGACCTGGCGCGCAGGCGGGACCGGCTGGCGGAGACGATGCCGCGGCGCGGCGCGGCCGCCGAGCTCCTGCGCGCCGTCACGCCGTGTCCGGCCGCATGACCGCCCGGACCGCCGCCCCCGACCAGACGGTCGACCTCCTCCGCCCCCGCTCCGCGGCAGCCTGGCTGGGCGCGGCTGCGGCGCTCGTCGGCGCGGCGTTGCGGGTGGCGATCGTGCCGCTCTTCGTAACACCGCTCTTCGATCAGGTGTTGCGCTCGCAGGACGTCGGCGCGCTGCCGCGCGTCCTGCTGACGGCGGGGGCCGTCGCGGTGGGCGGTAGCCTCGCCCTCTGGGCGCAAGACGCCCTGCTCGGGCGCGCAGCGGCCCACATAGGAGCGCGCTGGCGCGAGCGGCTGTACGCGCGCCTCCTCGCCGCGGAGCCTGGCACGCTCCCCGCGACGAGCGGGGCGCTCTCCGGCAGGATCGTCACCGACCTGCGCGAGGTCGAGACGTTCTACCGCTTCGGGCTTGGCGCGCTCATCGCGGAGTCGGCGACCCTCTGCCTCATCCTCGCGCTCCTGTTGCGGGCGGACCCCCGCGCTGCGCTAGCGCTGGTGGCGCTGGCGCTGCCGGCGGCCGGCGTCCTGCGCCTGCTGGGCCGCAAGCTCGAGCGGGCGAGCCGCAGCGCGCTCGAAGGCAGCGAGGCGGTCGGCCATCACCTCCAGGAGGGCCTCAAGCACCACGAACTCGTGCGCGCCTTCGGAGCCGCCGACGAGATGCTCCGGCGCTTCGGCGCCGCCAACCGCCAGGTGGAGGTCCAGAGCGCGCGTCGCAGCCTGATCGCCGGCCTGCAGGTGCCGGCCACGCAGGTGCTCGTCTTCACGGCCATCGGCGTGCTCGTCGTGATCCTCGTCGACGCGGTCGGGCGCGGCACGTTGACGGTGGGGGACGTGGTGGCGTTCCTTACGCTCGTCGCCCTCGCCGCGGCCCCCCTGCAGCTCCTGCCGCACAGTTACGCCATGTACCGCGAGGCGCGGGCAGCGGCCCGGAGGCTGCGGACGCTGGACGGGGGGGCACTCGAGGCGAGCGCTGGCGCCGCCGACGCCCGCGCCCAGGCGGCTCTGAGCTCCAGGGCCACGACCTTCGAGCTCCTAGACACCGCGGCCGACCCGGACCGCCACGAGGACGCCGCCCCGCCCCTGATAGTCCTCCGGGACGTCGCCTACGCCTACGTGCCCGGCGTGCCCGTGCTCGAGCGCGTGAACGTCGCGCTGCCGCGGCGCGGGCTCGTGGTCGTCACCGGCGCGAGCGGGAGCGGCAAGACCACCCTCCTGCGCCTCCTCTTGCGCTTCGCCGCCCCCAGCGCCGGCACGATCGAGCTGCGGACCGACGGCCTTCGGGCGGGTGCCCCGACCGCGCGCTCCCTCGCCGACGTGCCGGAGGCGGAGTTGCGCGCTCGCCTCGCGTACGTGCCGCAGGGTCACGAGCTCCTCTCCGGTGCCCTGCGCGACGCCTTGAGCATGGGCCGCGCCGTCGGGGAGGCCGAGCTGTGGTGGGCGCTCGAGGGGGTCGGCATGGCCGCCACCGTGAGGGCGACGCCCGGCGGGCTGGACGCGCCGCTCGGCGAGGACGGCGGCGGCTTCTCAGGTGGCCAACGACAACGCCTGGCCATCGCCAGGGCCCTGCTCGGCAAGCCGGACGCGGTGCTGCTCGACGAGCCGACCTCGAACCTCGACGACGGCAGCGAGGCGGAGATCGTGGCGCTGCTCGTGCGCCTGGCGTCCGACAGGCTCGTGCTGGCCGTCACCCATCGACCGGCGCTGGCGCGCGCCGCGGAGCGCCTCGTCGTCGCGTCTACGGGAGCCACCGCGTGATCTACGACTCCGCGCCCGACATCTACGACCTCCAGTACGCCACGTACCGCGACGACCTGCCGTTCTACCTGCGCCTGGCCGACGAGTACGGCGGCCCGGTACTCGAGCTGGGGTGCGGCACCGGCAGGGTGACGGAGGCGCTGGCCCGGGCCGGTCACGCCGTCGTCGCCGTCGACGCCTCCGCGGCCATGCTCGAGCGCGCGACGGAGCGCCTGGCCGGGTACGGCCGGGTGAGCCTGGTGCACGCCGACATGCGCGAGCTGTCCCTCGGACGCGCCTTCCCGCTCGTCGTCGCGCCCTTCAACACCCTCATGCACCTCTACACGCTCTCGGACCAGGACCGGGCGCTCGCGACGGTGCGCGATCACCTCGAGCCGGCGGGCACGTTCGCGTTCGACGTGTACCAGCCGCACCTCGGACAGCTGGGCGTGCTCAGGCGCGAGGCCGCGCTGGCTTCCGCCCTGGGGAGGGACGCCGACCTGTTCCTGGTGCAGGAGCACGACGCTGAGCGCCAGCTCGTGGAGAGCCGCTACTACCTGGACGAGCCGGGGGACGACGGTAGGTTCACGCGCAGGACGGCGACCCTCACCCAGCGCTACTTCGGGCGGTTCGAGTTGGAGCGGGCGCTGCGGCACGCCGGCTTCGCGGACGTCCGGCTGTACGGCGGCTTCGACCTCGGCCGCTGGCTGGCAGATAGCCTCGGCATCGTAGGGGTCGCCCGCGTTCGCGGGGCGTAAGGGGCATCCGGTCCCTCACCCACCGCGTGACAAGACGGGACGGCCCCTCACACTTCCAACGAGAGCCGCTCGACGATCGTGAGGTCGTGCCTCACGACGATCGCCTCAGGGAGCTTCAAGGACTGCCAGAGCCCGAACGGCTCGAGCCCGTTCGCGCCAGCCAAGGCGAGCGCCAGCACCGTGCCGTGCGACACGACAGCTACCCGCTTCCCGGGCCTGCTGGCCAATGCGTCGGCGACCCCCCGGCGGAAGCGCGCCTCGGCTTCCCGCGCCGTCTCGCTCCCGAACACGAGCACGTCAGGGCGGCCGAAGAAACGCTTCACGGTACGCAGGAACTCCGCCTCCGGCATGAACGGGACGTCGTCCCTGTGGTGCTCCTCCAGGTCCGTGCCGGTCGTGGTCGGAACGCCAAGGACGAGCGAGAGCGTACGCGCCGTCGCCAAGGCCTTGGGCTCGTGGCTGGAGACCACCGCGTCGATCGACCCCATCGAGCCTCCCGACGCCGCGAGGCGCACCCCGACCAAGGCCATCGCGAGCGCCGCCGTCAGCTCCATAGCGCCCGGCGCCAGCCGCCACGTGGCGGCGGCCGCGCCTGGAACGGGTGTCGTGGGGGCGTGCCGCACCAACACGAGTTCGCCGCTGTCCCGCGGGGCCGCGGCAGCATCCGGGGCGGCGGCTCCGGCCGCGCTCACTCCGCCTCGTCCATGGCGCGCAGGGCGGCGGCCGCCGCCACCCCGCGGGGGGTGCCGGCCTGCACGTCCGCGAGCGCGTCCTCGAGGAGTTGGGCGGCGCCGATGGCGTCGTAACGATCGGCGTGCCCGAGCAGCGACGGCCTCAGGAGCGCGGGTCTGAGCTCGTCCTGGCCGCCGGCCAACACCGCGCCGCGCGCGCGGGCCGCCTTGACGACGTCGGGGGCGCTCACGCCGTCCGGCACGAGTAGCGCCGCCACGGCGGGGCTCGGGCGGTGCGCCAGCGGCCGCATGCCGAGCGCGACGCCGGCCGCAAGGAGGCCGGCGTTCAGCACCGCCCGGCGCCGCCACACCGCGCCGAGACCCTCGGCGAGCAGGAGCCCGAGGGCGACGTCGAGACCCGCCACGAGCGACACCGCCGGCGTGTACGCCGTCTCCCCCGCAGCCTGCTTGCGCCGCTCCCGGTGGAGATCGAGGTAGTAGCGCGGCTGAGCGCTCTTGGCGGCGCGCTCCCAGGCGCGTTCCGAGAGCCAGACGAACGCCAGCCCCGGCGGCGTCATCACGCCCTTCTGGGAGCCGGACACGACGGCATCGAGGCCCCACTCGCGCGGGCGCAGCTCGGCGCAGGCCAGGCTGGTGACGGCGTCGACGAGCACGAGCGCGTCCGGCCGCTCGCCACGCACGAGCGCTGCGAGCGCCCGGACGTCGTGGAGCGCCCCCGTCGAGGTCTCGCTATGCACGAGCGTAACCGCGGCCAGGTCCGGCAAGGCGCGCAGCCTGTCCACCAGCGCTGCGGCGTCGTACTCCGCGCCGGGCTCGGCCGCGAAGCGCTCGACGGCGTAGCCGAGGCGCTCGGCCATGCCGGCCCAGCGCTCACCGAACTTGCCCGCCTGCAGCGCGAGCACGGCGCCACCGGCCGGCACGCTGCTGACGAGGGCCGCCTCGAACCCGGCGGTGCCGCTGCCTGTCACGATCAGCACGTCGTCGTCCGGCGCCATGAAGACCTGGGCCAGGCGCGCCCTGGCGCTGAGGAACGTCTCGCGCGCCAGGGCGGCGCGGTGATGGGGCACCGGGCGCGCGACGGCTTCCAGCACGGCGGGGGGCACCTCGACCGGTCCGGGGGCGAGGAGGCGCTCCCGGAAGCCCACCGCTCCCCCTGCGCTCGCGGCTCCAGAGCCGGCAGGGCGCTCCGGGCTGGTCACAGGCGCACCAGGCGCAGGCTGCGGATCACGTCCGTCATCCCGGCGAGCACCTCGAGCACCGCCTCGTTCGGCGCTGAGTCGAGGCTGACGACGAACATGGCCAGGCCGTCGTCGCTCACCCTGGAGAGCTGCATGCTGTTGATGTTCACGCCGGCGTCGCCGAGCACGGTCCCGACCCGGCCGACGGCCCCTGGCCTGTCGACGTTAGTGCAGACGAGCATGGCGCCCTCCGGGCGGATCTCGAGGTTGTAGCCCTCGATGCTCGTGATGCGCGGCTGACCGGCCAGGACGGTGCCGCCTACGCGCGTGACGCCCTCGGCCGCCTCGACCGTGACGAGCACATGGGTCGTGTAGCCGCGGTTGGCGCTCGAGGTCACCTTGCTGACACGGATGTCGCGGTCGCGAGCCAGCGACGGCGCGTTCACGTAGCTCGGCGGGGTGTCGAGGAACGGCTCCATGAGGCCCTTGACCACGGCGGTGGCGATGGGGTCGGGGTCCAGGGGGAAGTCGCCCGAGAACTCCACCTCCACGGCGCGGACGCGCCCGCGAGCGAGCTGCGTAGCCATGCCACCCAGGCGCTCGCCGAGGGTGAGGTGGACGCCGAGCGCGGCCATGACGCTCGGAGCCAGGGCAGGGGCGTTGACGATGCCGACCGAGTAGTCGCCCTGCAGGACCGCCAGGGTCCGCTCGAGGATCTGCTCCCCGACCCGGTGCTGCGCCTCGCGCGTGTTGGCGCCCAGGTGCGCGGTCAGCACGACGTCGTCGCGTCGCAGCAGCGGATGGTCGGGGCGGGGCGGCTCGAGCACGTAGACGTCCAGCCCCGCCCCGAAGAGCTGCCCGGACTCGAGAGCCGCGAGGAGCGCGTCCTCCTGGATGATGCCGCCACGCGCGGCGTTGACGACCACGGCGCCGGCCGGCAGGGCGGCGAGCTCCAAGGCGCCGACCATGCCGCGCGTCTCGTCCGTCAACGGCGTGTGGACGGTCAGGAAGTCTGAGCGCGCCAGCATGGCATGCAGGTCGTCGAAGAGCTCGACCTTCAGCTCGTCGGCCCTGCGCCGGTTGATGTACGGGTCGTAGGCCGCCACCTGCATCCCGAGGCCCTGCGCCTTGCGCGCCACGAGGGAGCCGATGCGCCCGAGGCCGATCACCCCGAGCCGCGCCGCCTCGACCTCGCGCCCGAGGTAGGCGCGGTCCCACTTGCCGTTCCTGAGGAGCTTGTCGGAGCGCGCCACGCCGCGCGCCGCCGCGAGCATGAGCGCGATGGCGAGCTCGGCCGCCGAGACGTTGTTGGCGTCCGGAGCGTTGACCACCAGGATGTCGCGCCTGCTCGCCGCGTCCAGGTCGATGTTATCGACCCCCACCCCGCCGCGCCCGACGACCTTGAGGCGCGTGCCGGCCTCGAGCAGCTCCTCGTCCACTTGCGTGCGACTGCGGGTGATGATGGCGTCGTAACCGCCTATCACTTGCAGGAGCTCGGCGCGGCCGATGCCGGCGCGGTCGTCCAAGGCCACTCCGGGATCGGAGAGCACCCCGAGTTGGATGTCATCTGTGACGAGGATACGCATCATACCGCGCGACTCTACTACTTTCGCCGGAACTTGTCGGGAGCGGCAGGGCCGTGCGCGTCGCGGCCTCGACCCGCCAGCGACCCGAAGGGTCGTTCGGACCCGACCCCGGACTACCCCCGGCTCAGCGGATGAAGCCCGTCACGGTCCAGCCGGTGGGCACGGGGAAGGAGTCCACGCCTAGGACGTCCATGAACAGGTCGCCCTCGAGCTGGGCCAGCGTGACGTGATGGGCGAGCGCGGCCTCGAGCACGGCGCGCGGCTCCTCACCCAGGTCGGCGAGCACCGGGTAGAACGTGAGGTCGACGCGCGACGACTCCCCAGCGGCCAGGGGCACGGGGCTCATGTCTTCGGAGGCCATGTGCCACCGCCCGAGCGCGAGCGTCAGGTCCTTGCCGTAGAGGAAGTAGCCGATGTCGCCGGGGTTCACGGCCTGGAGCACGAGCTGCACGACGGGCACGTCGGGGCGGAGCAGGAACACGCGGCTCTCCGTCTCGTCGAGGCGAAGCAGTGGCGCCTGCACGGTCTGTCGCGCCAGGGTGGCGCCGCTGACCAGGACCTTGCTGCGGGTCTCGTACACGTGCGTAGGCGTTGAGAAGCGCAGGACGCCCTCGACCCTGAACTGCAGCGGGCGCCCGGCGAACGCCCGCGCCGCGGCGCCGAGCAGGTCCGGCTGGCCGGCAAGCGAGGTGGCGATGTCGAACCTTATGGGGGTCGTGGAGGAGGCCTCGAGGTAGACGTCCGGCGCAAGCGCGCCGCGTACGACCTGCTTCCCTTCCAGATAGACGACGTACGTGACGGTCTGGAGCCGGATACCGTACTCGTTGGGGTTGCGCGCCAACGACCCGACCGTGAGCTCGAGACGCCCACCCGCGCCGGGCGGGTCGAAGCGTTCGATACTCGTCTGCCCGGGCACTAGCTCGAACTCGACCGGCAAGGCGGTGCCGATGGCCTCTACGGTGCGGACCTCCGTGCGCGGGGCGCAAGCGGCGAGGAGCGCGAGCAGCAGCCAGAGGGCGGCGAGACGGTGAGAGACGGACCTATACCCCACGATGGCTAGAGTCTACTATCCACGCCGTCACGGCTGCCGCCGCTCACCGGTGGGCTCGAGCGGCTGGCGCGCGGCCGGTGCGAACGGCACGAGCAACGCCGCGAAGAAGACACTGGCCAACACGTACGCCGCGCCGGCGAGCGCGTCAGGGGTGTACGCCTTGGGGCCCCACGCCGGGCCCAGCGTGACGGCCCCCAGGACCGCGTAGGCGAGGGTGGCGAGGAGCGGCACGCCCACGGCGAGCCAGGGGCGTTGCCGCGTGAGGGGGCCGGCGCCGAGCCCCGCCGAGAGGACGATGAGCAGCGCGCCGGCGACGAACACGAGCACGCGCGTGCTCGGCAAGCCGGCCCGGCTAGCGAGGCTGACGAGGTAGCCAGCGTGGGCGACGAGCGGCGCCAGGGTAAGGAGTACGAGCGCGGCGAACCGCCGGCGCGTGAGCGCCACGCGCAGGGCGAGGCCGACGAGGAGGCCGGCGAAGGCGGCCAGGAACCCGAAGCGTAACAGTAGCCTCATGCGGCTGGCCGCCTCATCTATATGACCTCCCTGACCATCACGGCACGGCTACGCCTTCGCAGCTCGGCGACGAGGCGCGCGGCCCACGCCGCCTCGAGGTCGGGGTCGGCCTCGAGCATGCGTTGGGCCAGCGCCCGTGCCGCCTCGATTATGGGGCCGTCCTCGACGATGTCGCCGACCGTCAGCTCAGGCAGGCCCGACTGGCGGGTGCCGCGTAGGTCGCCCGGACCCCTGAGGCGCAGGTCGACCTCGGCGATCGTGAAGCCGTCGGCGTGCTTGACGAGGACGTTCAGGCGTTCGCGCGTCTTGCGGCTCGTGTCGCCGGCGACGAGCACACAGTGGCTGGCGTGCGCCCCGCGCCCGACCCGGCCGCGGAGCTGGTGGAGCTGCGCGAGGCCGAAGCGCTCGGCGTTCTCGACGATCATGACGGTGGCGTTGGGGACGTCGACTCCCACCTCGATGACGGTAGTGGTCACGAGCAGGTCGAGGTCGTGCCGCCGGAAGGCGGCCATCACGGCGTCCTTCTCCGCCGAGCTCATGCGACCGTGCAGGAGCCCGATGCGGACCGCCTCGGGCAGGATCTGGCGCAGGTCCTCCGCCAAGCGCGTGGCGGCGAGCACCTCGTCGAGCGCCTCGCTCTCCTCGATGAGGGGCGTGACGACGTACACCTGACGCCCCTCGCGGACCTGCTCCCAGGCGAAGCGGTAGACGTCGCGCCGCTTGTTCGCGCTCATGAGCGCCGTCTTGATGGGCACGCGCCCCGGCGGCAGGCCCTCGATGGTGGTGAGCTCGAGGTCGCCGTAGTCCGTGAGGGCCAACGACCTGGGGATGGGCGTGGCGCTCATGACGAGCACGTCGGGCATCGACCGGATGAGGGCGCGCCGCTGCTCGACCCCGAAGCGGTGCTCCTCGTCGATGACGGCGAGCCCGAGGTCCTTGAAGGCGACGCCGTCCTGGATTAGCGCGTGCGTACCGACCGCGAGGTCTGACTGACCCGAGCCGATGCGCTCCCTGGCCGCGCGGCGCTCGCCGGCCGTCATGGCGCCGGTGAGCAGCTCCATGCGGACCCCGAGCGGGTAGAGGTAGTGCCGAAGGTTGACGAAGTGCTGCCTCGCGAGGATCTCGGTCGGGGCCATGAGCGCGGCCTGGGCGCCGTTGCGCACCGCCACGTACACGGCCGCGGCTGCCACCGCCGTCTTCCCCGACCCGACGTCGCCCTGCAGGAGCCGCGCCATCTGCCGGGGCTGGGCGAGGTCGGCGAGGATCTCGCGCAACGCTCGTGCCTGGTACTCCGTCAGGTTGAACGGCAGCGTCGAGAGGAAGTCATCCAGGTACTCCTGGCGCACCTCGAAGGCCCGGGACTCGGCCGCGCGGTCGCGGCTCCGCAGGACGGCGAGCTGGAAGAACAGGAAGTCGTCGAACTTCAGGCGGCGCAGCGCCGCCTGCAGGGCCTCCCCGCCCGCCGGGAAGTGGGCGGAGCGCACGGCCGTGTCGAGGGGGACGAGCCCGTTGTCCTCGAGGATGGAGCGCTGAAGGTAGTCCGGGACGGTAGGCAGGGCGTCGAGGAGGCGTTTGGCGGCGCGCCGCAAGTACGCCTGGCTCAGCCCCTGCGTCGCCGGGTAGATGCCCACGATGCGTCCGAAGGAGAGCGACTCGGTGTCGTCGTCGACCTCGAACCCGTGGACGCTCAGCTCCAGGAGTCGCCCCTGGCGCTTCACCTTGCCGGAGAGGACGAGCCTCACCCCCGGGAACAACTGCTTCTCGAGCCACGGCTGGTTGAACCACACGGCCGTGAGGCGCGCGCCCGCGCCGTCGGCCAGGGCCGCGCGCGTGACGTGCAGACCGCGCTTCGTGCGGTTGCCGATCCTGCTCATCACTTGGCCGGAGACGGTGGCGACGGCGCCGTCCTGGAGGCTGCCGTAGTCGGGCAGCACGCGCCGGTCCTCGTAACGCCTGGGCAGATGCCACAGGAGCTCGCGGTAGGTCGTGACGCCGACCTCGGCGAGCTTCTTGGGCGCCTGCGCGCCCAGGTCGATCGCGCGCGCGGCGAGCCGCGCGTCCAAGTCGAAGACGGTGCCCATCGCAGTAGCGAGTGTACGCCAAGGCATCATCGGTCCTTAACCTGGAGGCGACCGCGCCAGAAGCGGTTGCCAGGGCCCCGAGCCCGCGCGTATCCTTGACGGGACGTGAAAACCTTCCGGCGCGCCGTGCTGCGCGCCAACATCCAGGAGGACAACGACATGAAGCGGATCTTCGGTACCTTGCTCGCCCTAGTCATGGCCGGCTCGCTGGCCTTCGCCCAGTACGACCTCGGCGGCCGTACCCTGATCGTCGGTTCCGACACGACCTACCCGCCCTTCGAGACGGTCGACCAGAACGGCGCCATCGTCGGCTTCGACGTCGACGTCGTGAACGCCATCTGCGGCGTCATCAACTGCGTCGCCCAGTTCCAGACGACGGCGTGGGACGGCATCTTCGCCGCCATGGCCAACGGCGAGTTCGACATGATCGCCTCGGGCATCAGCATCACGGAGGAGCGCGCCCAGGTAGTCGAGTTCACCGATCCTTACCACGAGGTCAGTCAGGCAGTGGCCGTGCGCACGGCCGACGGTGACCTCACGCTCGCCGACTTCACGGACGGCAGCCTCGTCCTCGGCGCCCAGACGGGCACCACGAACGCCATCCTCGCCGAGGAACTCGTGGGCCGGGACCGCCTGCGCATCTACGACGACTTCAACGCTGCCATCCTCGCGCTCATCAACGGCGACGTGGACGGCGTCATGATCGACGACACCTCCGCCGACGCCTTCGTGCAGCAGTACGCCGGTCAGATCGTCGCCGCCATCCGCAACGTGCAGTCCGGCGACACGCTCGGCTTCGCCGTGCAGCCCGGCGACGAACTTGTCGACGCGCTCAACTACGGCCTCGCGACCATCAAGGCCAACGGCACCTTGGAGGCCCTCGTGGAGAAGTGGCTCGTAGAGCAGGCCGACTGAAGCACGACTAAGTAGCTGACACGCATGGAACCTCGCAGGCGCGCGGCGGCTGGGAGCGGTCAAGGCACCGCTCCTGGCTTCGCCGTGCGCCGCGGTCTTCTCAAGAACATCCGCCCGAGCTACCTGATCCTGCTGACGGCGCTGCCGTTCGTCGTCTACCTCTTCGCCTCCTCGGACCGCTACCAGGCGGCGCTGCGGTTCCTGGCCCCCGGGCTCGGCACCACGGCGCTCGTGACGGTCGTCGCGTACGTCGCCGCCTGCACGCTCGGTCTCGTGCTCGCGGGCCTGCAGCTCCTCAAGCAGGGCGAGCGTACGGCGCGGAACTACCTGATCGGCTCGGCCGTGCTCCTGCTTGGCGCGACGTTGCTACTCACCAGGCCCAAGGAGCAGTACGCCCTCATCGGCGCGGGCGGCGGTCGCGTAGCCATCGTTCAGGGCACGCCGACTTCAGCCTCGGACCCCGTGAAGCTTGGCAAGTACCCTGGCGCGGAGGCGCCGCAGGCCGTGCGCGCCGTTACGGACCTGAGCGCCGCGCTGGACCGGCTCGAGACCGGCCAGGTCAGTTCCGCCCTCATCCCCGCTGCCGGTGTGCCGGAGGGCGCCACCGTCATGTGGCGCACCTCTTTCCTCGCCCCGGCCCTCAAGCGCCCCGGCATGCTCCTCTTGGTCATCGGCCTCCTCGGCCTCGCCCTCACGTTCGCGTCGTGGCAGAGTGCCACCCACCCCTTGCGGCTCGTGTCGGAGCTGTACGTCGACGTCCTGCGCGGCATCCCCATGCTCGTCGTGATCCTCTACGTCGGCTTCCCCCTCCAGGGCGCCATCCGCGACGCGACGGGCGGCTTCATCGACATGTCGCGAGTCACACGCGGCATCGTGGGCATCAGTCTCGGTTACGCCGCCTACCTGGCGGAGATATTCCGCGCCGGCATCGAGGCCATCGGTCGCGGCCAGACGGAAGCGGCTCGCAGCCTCGGGCTCACCACCTGGCAGACGGCGAGGTTCGTCGTGCTCCCGCAGGCCCTGCGCATCGTCGTGCCCCCCTTGGGCAACGAGTTCATCGCCATGCTCAAGGACACGTCGCTCCTCTCGGTCCTCTCCGTGCGCGACATCACGCAGCGTGCCCGCGAGTTCCAGGCGGCGAACTTCGAGGTGTTCCCGCCCTTCAACACGGTGGCGATTCTCTACATCGTGCTCACCCTGATGGCGTCGTCGCTGGCCAAGTCCGTCGAGCGCCGCACTTCCTGGTCGCGCTGAGCGTCCGTAGGACCAGTCACCCCGACCCCGGCGGAGAGCGCCCGGCGTGCCCCGCCCGCGAGCTCTGGTGCTCCGTCGGCACCCGCGGAGCGTAGGCGGTCACGGGCGGCTTGTTAGACTCTCGCCATGCTAGAGAGCCCCGTCGCGCACGTCGACCTTGCCGTCTTGGACGACAACTACCGGATAGTGAGGGAGCACGTCGCGCCGGGCGTCGCCACCATGGCGATGGTCAAGGCGGACGGCTACGGCCACGGCCTCGAGGCGGTGGCCAAGCGCCTGGCGGCGGCGGGCAGCGAGTGGTTCGGCGTGGCCTCCCCTGGGGAGGCGCTCGCGTTGCGGGCCGCCGGGGTGCGCTCCAACGTGCTGCTGCTCAGCCCCATCATGGACCCGGGCCTCATCACCCGCCTGTGCGACCTCGACGTGGCGCTCGTGGCCACGGACGAGGCGTCGGTCCGGCGCTACCTGGCCGCCGACCTCCCCCAGTCCCTGCGCCTGCACGTGAAGGTCGATACCGGCATGGGCCGGCTGGGCCTGCCGCCCGCCGCGGCGGCCGGCGTGGCCGAGGCCGTCGCGCGCGCGCCCGGCCTGGAGCTAGAGGCCTTGTGGACGCACTTCCGCGACTCCGACGGACCGGAGCGAGGGACGACCGTCTGGCAGATCGAGCGCTTCGTCGAGGCGCTCGACGCCGCGGCGGCCAGGGGCCTGCAGGTCCCGCTGCGGCACGCGTGCAACTCGGCCGGCATCCTGGCCTACCCGGAGGCCCACTTCGACCTGGTGCGGCCGGGCATCCTCCTGTACGGCTACGCGCCGAGCGCGGAGTTCGCCGGGGCCGAGCCGCGCGTGAGGCCATCCATGCGCCTGAGCGCGCCCGTGACGTTCGTGAAGCGCGTTCCGGCCGGAACGAGCGTGAGCTACGGGCAGCTCTGGACGTCCAGCGCCGACACGACGCTAGCGACCGTGCGCATCGGTTACGCCGACGGCTACCCGCGCATGCTCACCGGCAAGGCGTGGGCGAGTCTGAACGGAGCGCGCTGCCCCATCGTCGGGCGGGTGTGCATGGATCAACTCATCGTCGACGCGAGCACCGCCGCCGGCGTGGAGCCTGGCGACCGCGTGACCCTCTGGGGCGGCGACGGACCGAGCGCCGACGAACTCGCGAGCCAACTCGGCACCGTCGCCTACGAGTTCATCACGCGGGTGATGCCGCGCGTGGAGCGGGAGTACCTCGGCTGACGCTGACAGGTCGCGGCCTCCGCCGAGCCTGGCGTGGGCCGCGATCCCTCCTCGACGACCTTCAGCCGTCGGCGGCTTCGGCTACCGCCGCGACCGCGGCCTCTTCAGTGGGCTCCTCGGCCTCGGCCGGCGGGCTCGGCGCGTCGATCGGCGCGGCGACCACGCTGATCACGCGCCGCTCGTCCGCCTCGTCCACGATGAACTTGACACCCTGGAAGTCGACCTCCTCGCCCGAGCGCGGGATACGGTCGAGCTTGTCGATGAGGAAGCCTGCGACCGTGTCGTAATCGCCGTTGGGGTCGAACGACAGCTTGAGGGCGTCGGCGATCGTCTCGATGTGCGTCCCGCCCTGGAGACGGAAGCTGCCGTCCGGCAGGGCGACGACGTCCTCGACCTCGTCCTCGTCGGTCTCGTCGTAGATCTCCCCCGTTATCTCCTCGATGATGTCCTCGAGCGTCACGATGCCGGACGTGCCGCCGAACTCGTCGACGACCACGGCCAGGTGGTTCTTGCGCACGCGCATCTCGCGCAGGAGGCTCATCACGGAGAGCGTCTCCGGGACGTACTGCACGGCCGTCATGAGGTCGACGACCTTCGTGCTGTCCAGCGCCTCCGGCCTGCCGAGGTACGGCAGCAGGTCGCGCGCGTAGACCATCCCCTTGATGTCGTCGACGCCCTCGCCGTAAACGGGGAGGCGGCTGTAGCCGTGCTCGGTGACGATCGCCTGCAGCTCGCGGAGGCCGGCGTCGGCGGGGATGCCGACGACGTCGACGCGCGGTGTCATGACCTCGCGCACGACCGTCTCCTCCAGGTCGATGACACCCTTGATCATGGCCTGCTCCTGCGCCTCTATCACACCGGACTCCTCGGCGTTCTGGAGCATGAGGCGTAACTCGCCCTCCGACATCAGGGCGGCGCTGTTGGGCGTGATGCGGAAGACGCGGAGGAACTGGCCGGTCAGCCAGTTGAAGGCGAGCCCGAGCGGGTAGAGGACGACGGAGAGGGCGAAGACCGGGCGCAGCACGAGGCGGGTGACCCTCAGCGGGTCGTGGGCCGCGACCGACTTCGGGGCGAGTTCGCCGAACAGGAGGACGAGGACGCTGGTCAGGGCGGTGGCGAGCGCCAGCGCGCCGCCCGCGCCGACACCGATGGCGGCTGCGTTGTGCAAGAGCAGGTTCGTGACGAGCACGGCCAACCCGGCGTTCACCAAGGTGTTACCGATGAGCAGGGTGCTGATGAAGCGGGTGGGGTTACGCTCGAGGGCGGCGAGGGCGCCGGACGGCTCCGCGCCGTCGACGCGCAAGCGCTTGAGCTTCCACTCGCCGACCGCCGTCAGGGCCGTATGTGCGGTGGAGAGGAACGCGGAAGCGAGGAGGAGCGCCACCATCGCGACGACCTGGACGGCGGTGACGGCCGGGGCGGGCGCTGACATCGTCGCGGGCGCCTGCGCTAGGGCCGGGCTAGAGGCTGTGAGTACAAGTAGGGCTAGTGGGGCGCGCGTCGAGCGCCGCGATCGGTCCGGAGGGTTGTCTTCCATCGATTGCCGGGATTGTAGCACGGGTTCGAGCACCGGCCGGACCCCCGGGCGACCCTTGCGCCAGGCACGCTGGAGGCGGCCACCGTCGCCTGGCTACCCCGGCTGACGCCGCCGCCACGCCGGGATGGCGGCCCGTCTGGTGGTCGCCCGGGGCGCGGTATGCTCCGTCGAAGTGATGGCGACCATCGTCGTGGAAGGGCCGATCGGAGTCGGGAAGACGAGCCTCGCGCGTTACCTGGCCGAGGACCTAGGCGCGCGCCTCCTCGTCGAGGTCGTCGAGGAGAACCCCTTCCTCGCTCAGTTCTACGAGGACCCGCGGCGGTACGCGTTCCAGACCGAGACGTTCTTCCTCCTGTCGCGCTTCAGGCAGCACTCCGAGCTCGCGCAGGCGTCCATGTTCCAGCGGCACACGGTGGCGGACTACGTGTTCGACAAGACGTTCCTCTTCGCGTCCCTGACGCTGGAAGGCGCCGAGTTCGAGCTCTACTCCGACCTCTTCCATCAGCTCCGTTCGCGCCTGCCCTCTCCAGACCTCATCGTCTACCTGCGCGCGGAGCCGCGGCTGCTGCTCGAACGCATCGCCAAGCGTGGCCGCCCGTTCGAGGCCGACATCCGGGCGGAGTACTTGGAGCACATCTCGGCCGCGTACGACGACTACTTCGCCCACTCCGCCGTCCCGGTGCAGACAGTGAACGCCGAGGACATCGACTTCGTCGTCAACGAAGGCGAGCGCGCGGCGCTCATCCGAGACATCCGCGGCTGGGCCGGGATAGCGTGAACCAGGACGGCATCTACGTCGCCGTGGCCGGCAACATCGGCGCGGGCAAGTCGAGCCTCACCAAGGTGCTCTCCAGCCGCTACCACCTGTCGCCCGTCTACGAGGCCGTCGACGAGAATCCCTACCTCGAGGACTTCTACTCGGACATGCGCCGCTACGCCTTCCACTCCCAGGTCTTCTTCCTGGCGGCGCGCCTGAAGCAGCACCTGCGCGAGGTGAACCCGGGCAGGCGCGTGATCCAGGACCGCACCGTGTACGAGGACGCCGCGATCTTCGCGCGGCTGCTGCACGACGACGGGGTGATGGACGACCGCGACCACACCTCCTATCGCACCCTCTACCACGCCGTGCTGGCGGCCCTCAGGCCGCCCGACCTGCTCATCTACCTGCGCGCCGGGCTGGGCACGCTCAAGCGCCACATCGCCCAGCGCGGCCGGGCCTACGAGGCGAACATCGCGGACGGCTACCTCCTGCGCCTGGGCGACCTCTACGAACGGTGGGTCGAGGACTACTCTCTCTCCCCGGTGGTCGTGGTCTCGGCGGACGACCTCGACTTCGTGAACGACCAGGCCGACCTCAAGAAGGTGCTCGACCTACTGGAACGGAGCGGGCTGACGGCTCCGGTCGTCAGGTGAGTGGGGCGCGGCGGTCGGGAGCCGGGCGCTGAGCGTGCCCGGGAACGAGCGCGCGCCGTTGTGGGACGCCGGCCCGGGTCCCCTCCCCCTGGGCGACCTCTGGCGCGCGGCGGCCGCAACGGGCCCCGCGGCGATCCCGCCGCTGGCATCGGCAATACAGACCGGTCTAGCTATCTCCTTCGAGGGGCTGGACGCCACGCGGATCACGGCGGTCGCCCAGGACCATCGCGCGCTGAGGCCCGGCGCCCTGTTCGTGGCGCGGCGGGGGGCTAAGTTCGACGCGCACTCCCTCCTGCCGGAAGCCGCGCGCGCCGGCGCCGCGGTGCTCGTTGGCGAGCTCGACGCCAACGAGCTCGCCACCGCGCCCGCACTGCCATACCTCCGCGTCCCCGACACCCGCGCCGCCCTCCCCCACCTGGCGGCGGCGTTCGAACGTCACCCGTCCTCGCGCATCCGGGTCCTCGGCGTCACCGGCACGGACGGCAAGACGACGACGAGCTACCTCCTGCACTGGCTGCTGCTCGCAGCCAGCGAGGCGGCGCTCCTCAGCACGGCGGGCATCCGGCTGGGTCACGTCGAGCTCGAACCGCTCAGCGGCCACTTCACGACCCCGGAGGCCACCGAGGTCCAGGCGCTCCTCGGGCGGTTCCTCCGGGGCGGGGCGAGCCACGTCGTGCTCGAATCCAGCTCGCACGGCTTCTCGCTGCACCGGCTCGACGCGGTGGAGTACGCCGTCGGCGTGTTCACCAACCTGACCCCCGAGCACCTCGACCACCACGGCACGCTGGCCGAGTACCGCGACGCCAAGGCCACCCTCGTGCGCCGGGCGGCCACGGCTATCGTGAACCTCGACGACGAGCACTCGGCCTACTTCCTCGCGGCGGCGCGCGCGGCGGGCCGGCGGACCGTCACCTTCGGGTCGGCGGCGGGCGCCGACGTGCGCATCGGACGCCTGACCAGTTCACCAGGCAGGCTCGAGTTCGAGCTGGAGGTCTTCGGCGAGCGCATGACCGCGCGCCTGCCCATGGTCGGCGCCTTCAACGCCGCGAACGCGGCCGGCGCCGTGGCGGCTGCCGTGGTGGAGGGGGTGAGACCGGCCGCGCTCGTCGCGCGCCTCGCCACGTTCCCCGGCGTGCCTGGCCGCATGCAGGTCGTCCAGGCGGAGCCGGCGACGGTGATCGTCGACTTCGCGCATACCGCCCCCGCCCTCGCCAAGGCCCTCGCAGCCGTGCGCCGCGACGGTCACCGGCTCATCGTGGTCGTGGGCGCCGCCGGCGAACGCGACCCTGGCAAGCGCGCGCCCATCGGTCGCGAGGCGCGCCTCGGGGCCGACCTCGCCGTGTTCACGGAGGAGGACTCGCGCACGGAGAGCA
Source organism: Deinococcota bacterium (assembly GCA_963170125.1). Lineage (GTDB taxonomy): Bacteria > Deinococcota > Deinococci > Deinococcales > Trueperaceae > JAAYYF01. The sequence goes on from CAUJFI010000165.1 coordinate 44,268, forward strand.
CGGCGACCATCCTCGCCGAGATCGGGGCGGGGGCCACCGCCGCCGGTGGGCGCGAGGGCGTGGACTACGTCCTGGAGCCCGACAGGCGCGCGGCCATCCGCCGCGCCGTCCAACTAGCACGCCCCGGCGACGTCGTGCTCCTGGCAGGCAAGGGACACGAGCGCACCCTCGAGCGCTCCGGCGAGACGCTCGCGTGGGACGAGGCGAGCGAGGCGCGCGCCGCCCTGGCCGGTGCTGGCGCGTAACCGACCCGGCGCGCGGCTT
>CAUJFI010000166.1 GCA_963170125.1 Deinococcota bacterium
GCAACCGCCGGGACCCTTCCGGGCCCGTTGACGACGAGCTGACGGTCTTGTGGGCGGAAGGGGAGGGCGGCGAGGTAGTCACGATCCTCGTCAGCTTCGCGTTGCACCCTGTTGTCCTCGGCCCGGACAACGTCCTCCTCACACGCGACTACGTCGGCTACGTCCTTGACGCCCTCGAGCGGGAGTTCCCCGGCACCATGGCCGTGTTCGCCACGGGCTGCGCGGGACAGGTCAACCATGGCCACGGGGCGTCCGCCTCGTTCCGGGTCGGACCGGACCCCGCGCGCACGTTCGCGGTGGCCAGAGCGATCGGCGAGCGCCTCGCCGAGGCGGCGGCGCGTGTGGTGCGGCTGGGCGGCGCCGGCGCCGGGACGCGGGCTCCGGCCGTCGCACGCCGTGTGCTTAGTCTTCCCTTGGCGACTGGGCAGGGTAGCGGTCGCGTCACCGCGGACGTCGTTCGCGAGCTGACCGAGGCGCTCGGGGTCGCTTCGCGCTCCGGCAACGCCCCCGCCGTGGCGCTGCTGGAGCCACAACTGCGCTGGGCTAGGCGTGGCTGGGAAGCCGTTCCTGCCGTGCGCGACACCGAGCTCATGGCTTTCGGACTCGGCGGCGTTGCGCTTGTGTTCCTTCCGGGCGAGCCGTTCGTCGAGTACGGCCTGGACCTGAAGAGCCGCGTCGCGAGCGGTTACGCTGGGAATGACGATCGAGTCCGCGGCGCGAGGGGAAGGATGGCGGAGATGGTGATGCCGATAGGGTACGCGAACGACGCCCCGGGGTACTTACCCACGGCGGCGGCCGTCACCGAGGGCGGCTACGAGGTCGAGCTCGCGTACCGCTTCTACGGCCTCCCGGCCCGCTACGCGGCGCGAGTGGAGACCGAGGTGGGGCGAGCGGCGTCGGCGCTCCTGAGACGGGTGGTCATGTGAGTATGCAGGAGACAGAATCAGCCAAGGAGTCGACCGAACTCTCCGCTACCGCGGTCGCGCCCGCCGGCCGGGTGCTGGCGGGGGAGGAAGTGCTGGCAGCGTTGGCGCGTGGCCTCACCGGTCGGTTCACGGGCCAGCGCGTCCTGGTCCTGATCCCCGACCACACGCGCACGGTGCCGCTCCCCCTCCTCTTCAGGGGCGCCATGCGCGCGCTGGACGACGCAGCGGCGGTCACGTTCATGGTCGCGCTCGGCACCCACGTGCCGCTCGCCGACGACCACTTGCTGCGCCTCGTCGGCCTCACCGCCGAGGAGAAGGCGCGCGACTACCCCGGCGTGCGTATCGTCAACCATGCGTGGTACGAGCCGGACACCCTCGTGAGCATCGGCACGCTCACGCAGGCGCGCGTCAAGGAGATCGCCGGCGAGCGCTGGCACCCGACGCTCGGCGGCGACGTGGACGTGCGCCTCAACCGGGCGGCCGTGGAGAGCGACCACGTGCTCATCATCGGCCCGACCTTCCCGCACGAGGTCGTCGGCTACTCCGGCGGCGCCAAGTACCTGTTCCCGGGCATCAGCGGCCACGACATGATCAACGTCACCCACTGGCTCGGCGCGCTGGCGGGCGTCAGGGGCACCATCGGCATCAAGGACACGCCCGTCAGGGCCATGATCCACGCCGCCGCCGAGCTCCTGAGCACGCCGGTGACGCTCGCGGCCGTCGTGGTCGAGGGCAAGGACCTCGCCGGCGTGTTCATCGGCGACGTCTATCGCGCCTGGTCGGCCGCCGCCGACCTGTCGAGCGCACGCCACGTGCGCTGGGTCGACCGCCCGTTCGAGCGCGTGCTCTCCTGCGCCCCACCCATGTACGAGGAGCTGTGGACGGCCGGCAAGGCGATGTACAAGCTCGAGCCCGCCCTTGCTGAAGGCGGCGAGCTGATCATCTACGCGCCGCACCTGAGCGAGATCAGCGCGGTGCACGGCGAGCACATCGAGGCCATCGGCTACCACGTCCTGGAGTACTTCCTGAAGCAGTGGGACCGGTTCGCGGACGTCCCGCTCGGGGTCCTCGCCCACTCGACGCACGTGCGGGGCGACGGCCGCTTCGCGGACGGGGTCGAGTACCCGCGCGCCAAGGTCACGCTGGCCTCGCGCGTCCCACCGGAGAAGTGCGCCGAGCTCGCCCTCGGTTACCTCGACCCGGCCACGATCGACCCCGCCGACTGGATCGGCAGGGAGGACGAGGGCGTCCTGTACGTGGCCAAGGCGGGGGAGACCCTCTACCGCCACAAGGGTTAGCGGGTGGGTCACGCCGTGGTCGTCATGGGCGTGTCCGGCTCCGGGAAGAGCACCGTCGGCGCCGAGCTGGCACGCCTCCTGGGCGCCACCTTCGTCGACGGCGACGACCTGCACCCGGCGTCCAACAAGGCGAAGATGGCGGCCGGCACCCCGTTGACGGACGAGGACAGGTGGCCGTGGCTCGAGCGCGTCGAGGCGACGCTGGCTGGCGGGTTGGTGGGCGGGTCGGTTGGAGCCGGCGCGTCGGCGGGCGGCGGGGCTGCGCTGGAGGCCGATGCCGCCGCAACCGCCCTGGGGGCCGCTGGCGACGGTGCTACCGGCCGCGGCGTCGTCGTGGCCTGCAGCGCGCTGCGGCGCGTCTACCGCGACGTGCTGCGCGGGGCGGGGCCCGGGGTCCGCTTCGTCTACCTCGAGGTAGACCGAGCCGAGATCGAGGAGCGCCTCGGCCGGCGGCACGGCCACTTCTTCCCACCGGCGCTCGTGGCTTCCCAGTTCGCCACCCTCGAGGTGCCGGCGGTCGCCGAGGAGCCCGACGTCATCGCGTTGGCGCCGCACGGTTCGGCGCGCGGCCTCGCGCTCGCGGCCCAGGCCGCGCTCCTAGGGGCAGACTGACCGGGCCCGGCCGTCGCGCGTAGCCCCCGAACGGATCCAATAAGGACAGGGGCGAGCCAGACCGTTCGGTCCCGCTCGCCCCTAAAAGAAAAGAAGCGACTTCTGCGAGAAGGCGCTTACTTCTTCTTGGCGGCCGCCTTGGCCGGGGCCTTCTTGGCGGTGGGCTTCTTGCCGCTCACGGTGTCCTTCAGGCTCTTGCCGGCCTTGAAGGCGGGGTACTGGCTGGCCGGGATCTTGATCTTCTCGGTCGTGCCGGGCTTGACGCCGGTGCGGGCCTTGCGCTTGCGGACCTCGAACGTGCCGAAGCCGGTCAGCGTGACCTTGTTGCCCTTGGAGATGCTGGAGGTCATGGAAGCGAGGAGAGAATCCATCGTCTCCTTGACGGCCTTCTTCGACTGACCGGTGGCTTCCGCGACTTCGGCGACGAGGTCGGCTTTGCTCACGGTCTTGTCTGCCTTCTTGCTCGGGCTCTTAGCCTTGGCCATGCTTGAGCTCCTTTCATGAACTCGCCGAGAGTATAGGGGATGGGGCGCGAGAAAATCCCGACACGTGGCGATGGGATAGGGGAAAAAGGCGCTCATGTGGAAAACCTCACGTCGGATGGCTGCCAGGAACCGGCATTTCGGGGCTTCCGACCTCCCCGGGACGCACTCCGAGACCGTACCTTGGGGTATGGCAGGCGCCACGTTGACCGTCTTCTTGATCCTCGGCTGCGCCGTAGCGCTCTTCGTCTCGGACAGGGTGAGGCTCGACATGGTCGCCCTGCTCGTCGTCCTGGCCCTGATCCTCACGGGCGTGCTCACGCCGCGCCAGGCGCTCGCGGGGTTCGCCGACCCGCTCGTGGTGATGATCGCCGGCCTCTTCGTCGTGTCCTTCGCCTTGGTGAACACGGGGCTGGCCGGGGCGGTGGGCAGGCTGCTAGGGCGTGTCGCCGGCCGCTCCGAGGCGGGCATGGTGGTGGCGACCATGCTCGCGACCGGCCTCCTCTCGGGCTTCATGAGCTCTACCGGCACGGTGGCCGTCATGCTGCCGATCGCCGCCGCCATGGCGTGGCGGGCGAAGGTCAGCCCGAGCAAGCTCCTCATGCCGGTGGCGTACGCGGCGCTCGTCGGCGGCATGCTGACGCTGATCGCCACCCCGCCGAACCTCGTCGTCTCGCAGGCGCTCGAGGGCGCAGGCCGGGCGCCCTTCGGCTTCTTCCGGTTCACGCCGCTTGGGTTGGCGATGCTCGCGGTCGCCACGGCCTACATGGCCTTCGTGGGGCGGCGCCTGCTGCCGGCTGCCGCTCCGTCCACGCCGGGCGACGCGGGTCGGGTCAGGGCGGACGACCTGAGCGCGGTGGTGGAGCGCTTCGGGCTCACCACCAGGCTCAAGCGGTTGACGCTCGTGCCCGGCTCGCCCGTCATCGGCTCGACCCTGGGGGCGCTCGCCTGGCCGGAGCGCCACGGCGTGCGGGTCCTGGCGGTGGACACCGAGCCGGAGGCGGTGCGGAGCGGCCGCCGGTCGCGCCGCCACCTTGGCCGCTCCAAGCGCCTGGGTCCTGCCACGGAGCTGAGCGAGGGCGACCGCGTGCTGCTGCAAGGCGGTCACGACGGCCTGGCGGCAGCAGCCGCCGAGGCGGGCGTCCCGCTCGAGACGGTCGACGGGCTGGAGGGCACCGTGCCGGCGAACCTCGCCTTCGCGGAGGTCCTCCTCACCCCGCGGTCCGGCTGGCTAGGCAGGACGCTCGCCGAGCTCCGGTTCCGCGAACGGTTCCGCGTCCAGGTCGTCGCTCTGCGCCGCGGCCAGGAGCAGGTCACGGAGGGCGGTGGGGGACTGCGTCTCGCGGAGACGAGCCTGCGTTTCGGGGACACCCTCCTGGTCCAGGGCACCCTGGCGGCCATCGCCAGGCTCGAGGGCGAGCGCCTCGACGCGGTGGTGCTCAGCGAGGCGGGCGGCGAGCGCCTGGCCCCGAAGCGGCGCCTCGCCCCTGTCGCGGCCGCGATCATGCTGCTCATGCTCGTCAGCATGTCGGCCGGCTGGCTCGAGCCTGTCGTGGCCGTCGTGGCGGCGGCCGTGGCCCTGGTGGGCACGCGCTGCCTCTCGGCCGAGGAGGCGTACCGCTCCATCCAGTGGCAGTCGGTGGTGCTCATCGCCGGCATGCTGCCGTTGGCGACGGCGTTCGAGCTGACCGGTGGGGTGCGGCTCGTCGCCGACGGGATGGTCGCCGCGTTCGGCGGCGCC
>CAUJFI010000167.1 GCA_963170125.1 Deinococcota bacterium
CGATCCTCACCGCCGACCTCGACCTGGCGGCGGCGCGCACGCGCCGCGCGGGCTGGGGCTTCTTCCGCGACCGGCGGCCGGAGCTCTACCGGGCGTTGCTCACGCTCGACGGGGAGGAGTAGCCGTAGGCGGCCCACCGCCATTCTGCGTGCTACGCCAGGCGCCCTACTGAGCTCCTCTACCACCTGGGTGGAGAGTTCCTGGTTGAAAAAGGATCGCTCGCGCCTTGTCAGCGGCCCTGGTCCTCGTCCTGCTGCCTAAGCTCAGCCAGGGGGAGCGGGCGGTACATCCGTCGCGAAAGGGTCGACTATGAGGACACCGTCCATCTCTGCGCCCGATGCCATGTCTTGTGTTAGGAGGGCCGGTACCTGATTGAGCCTCGCCACAGCCCACATCTGGGCGTCGCAGAACGATAGCTTGTGCCGACTCACGCCCCGTAGGGCCTCAGCGACGATGGCAGGCGTAACCGGGAAGACGTGGAAAGCGCGCGCCAACGACTGAACGTGCTCCAGGACATCATCAGGGTGCCAACGTGGCGTCAGGCGGCTGAGGCAGACGCGAGCGACCTCGGTGAGTGCCTGGGTCGAGAGGGCGCCTGCACCGGTAGCGATCAGGTAGTCGAGCCAAGTTATCGCTCGCGCACGCTCGCGAGGTCTCGACCCGTCTAAGGCGTACACGAGGACGTTGGTATCTATCAGGTACACGCTTAGCGGTCACCATGTCCCGTAACTTGCTCCAAACGCTGGTCGTAAAGCTCATCCCGCGAGAAAGGCGCGCCTAGTCTGGACGCACGGCTAGACCACGTGACTCGCAACCTGGCTATGGCTTCCTCGCGCCCAGGCATCGAAACCGCAGCGGCCCGTCCCGCGAGCGCCGCGTCCAACGCGCGCCTGACCAACTCCGCCTCCGATACGCCCAAGGCATCCGCCCGGTTCTTCAGGGCAAAGTCCTGCGCTTCCGTAAGGTAAAGCTGCTTCCTGACCATATACATCATTATACATCAAAGCGGTCGGGGGCGACGGTCGGGTCGCCCTATGCCCCGGCGCCCTAGTCCACATCCACGAACCTGACCCCCGCCGGCGCCACGCCGCCCGCGTACATGGCGCGCACGACCGCGGCATGGTCCGCCACCACCTTGTCGCGCCTGATGCTCAGCTTCGGCGTCACGGAGCCGTCCGCCATCGTTAGCTCTCGCAGCAAGACCGCGACGCGCTTCACGCTCGACCACTCGGGCATGCCGGCGTTCGCGCGCTTGACCGCCTCGCGTAGCGTCCCCGCCAGGTCGGCCTGCTCGAGCAAGCTCTGGGTAACGGGGCCGTAACGCTCCGCCAGCACCTCGCCATCGAGGAACAGGAGCGCCGCGCAGAACTTCTCGCCAGGACCGACGACGATGGCCGTGGCGATCAGGGGGTCGGCCTCCAGGCGCTCGGTGATGGGGTCGGGCATGACGTACTTGCCGGTGGAGAGCTTGAAGAGGTTCTTCAAGCGTCCGGTGATGGCAAGGTAACCGTCGTCGTCAAGCTTGCCGAGGTCGCCCGTGTGGAACCAGCCGTCCGCGTCGATGACCTTGGCGGTCTCGTCCGGCCTGGCGAAGTAGCCGAGCATGACGTGCGGGCCGCGCGTGAGGATCTCGTCCTCTTCGCTGATGCCGATCTCGACGCCCGGGATGGCCTCGCCCACCGTGCCGGCGCGGTTGCGGCCCGAGCGGTTGAAGCAGATGACGGGGCTCGTCTCCGTCAGGCCGTAGCCCTGCAACACGTCCATGCCCGCGGCGCCGAGGCGGTTGACGAGCTCGCCGCGCAGCGCCGCCCCGCCGACGATGATCGTCTTGAGCCGCCCACCGAGGGCGGCGCGCCACTTCGAGTAGACGAGCCGGTCCAAGACGCCGCGCTCCATGGCGGCGAGCCAGCCCTCGGGCAGGCTCACGTCGTAGGCGTCGGCGAACGCCAACGCCCGGGCGTAGACGACCTTCTTGAAGCCGGTCAGGGTGGCCCCCACGGCCTCCATGCGCTCCCACGACTTCTCGAGGACGCGCGGCACGGCCGCCATGAACGTCGGGCGCACCTCTTGCAGGTCCTCGCGCACCGAGTCCGTCGTGCCGAAGTAGACGGTGGAACCGAACCACATGTTCGCGTACATGAGCGTGCGCGCGAAGATGTGCGTGAGCGGTAGGAAGGAGAGCACCGTCTCCTGATCGCCCGAGAGGAACGTAGGCAGGTCGGTAAGGGAGGCGACGGCGTTGCTCGAGAGGTTCTCGTGGCTGAGCATCACGCCCTTGGGCGAGCCCGTCGTGCCGGACGTGTAGATGATCGTGGCCACGTCGCTCGCCTGCTGGGCGGCGGCGAACGTTCGGATCAGGTCTGGGCGCCGCTCCAGCTCGCGTTCGCCCCTGGCGATGATGGCCGCGTAATCCGTGACGAGCGGGCCGACGCCCCCGTCGGGCCAGTCGGCGCCGCTCTCCGTGGCGGCCGCGCCCGCCGAGGGCGCGCGCCTGCCGACCGCCGACGCGTCGCCACCCCCAAGCACCGGCGCGTTCCCGCGCGGCGAGCCGGCGGCCAGCGCCAGCAGCTTCACCCCTGCGAGGCCACGCGTCGCCTCGAGCATCCGCGCGAGCAGCGCCTCGTCAGAGGCCAGCACGGCCGCGCAGCCGCTCTCGCTCAGGATGAAGCGCATCGCGTCCGGCGTATGCGTCAGGTAGATGGGCACGTCGACTAGGCCGGCTATCAGGCAAGCCATATCGGCGAGTACGAAGCTCATGTCCGAGTGCGTGAAGAGCGCGACGCGGTCGCCGCGCTCCAACCCCATGGAACGCAGGCCGGCGGCCATGGTCTCCGCCTTGCGCTTGAGCTCGCCGTTCGAGAGCGTCGTCCAGGGAGCCCCGGGGCCGCCGGGCTTACCGGGTACCGCCGCCGGCCGGTCGTTGAACGCGCGCCCGTTCGGCCGCCCAGAGACCGCCTCCGCGAGCAGCGCCGGCAGCGTGCGGCCAAGCTCCAGGCGCCCGGATCCCGACGTCCACCGCGCCGTTCTCACGACCATCTCGACCCTCCTAACGGTCCACGAGCGACGTCGGCCCAGGTGGTCTCCCACGCTCACGTGCGTAGGGCCGCGCTTCGGCGCTACCTACGCCTTCTGAGCGGTTCCCGCCTGCGCCGCGCGCGACGCCTTCTCGGCGAAGTCTCTCGCGAACAGCTTGATCTCGCTCGCCAAGCCGGCGTCGTTCGTTGCCTTGCGGTAAGTATCCGCCATGGAAAGGAAGGTCTGGAAGAAGAAATCGTTCATGTCGTCGACCGACATCTCCTTGACCCAGAGGTCGATGCGCAGCGCGTTGCGCTGAACGCCGTCCCACAGGGACAAGATCATGGCCCCGGCGTCGTGCTGGCCCGGCTCCGGGGAGTCGTCGGCCTGCCAGCGGATGGCTTCGATGCCACTGTCATCCATGTCTACGGCCAGGCGGATGTGGGAAGACTTCGACATGCCCGCATGGTAACTGCAGAGCGGCGCGGCGCACGGTATCTTCGAGGGCGAGCCGGCACCGGCGCGACGGCACGAAGCGCAGGGTGGTTCGCACCGCAGGCTGGCGCTAGCCGCTTACGGTGGCTACCACCCACGGCCGCCGCCCACCATGGAGGGAACCTCGTGAAGGGACTCATACTCGCAGCCGGTCTCGGCACCCGCCTGCGCCCGATAACCAGCCTGAAGCCCAAGCCGACGATAGCGGTGGCCAACAAGCCGCTCATCCACCACGCCGTCGACAACCTGGTCGAGGCCGGCGTGCGCGAGTTCGGCGTCGTGGTCAGCTACCTCACGCTCAACTCCATCAAGGAGACGCTGGAGGGCTACCCCGGCGTGCGCTTCGAGTA
>CAUJFI010000168.1 GCA_963170125.1 Deinococcota bacterium
ACCTTGCGGCCGGCATCGAGCTCGATGGCGATGATGCCCTTGCCGTCGGCAGTGGAGAAGATCGTGTCGACGACTTCCTTCGCCTTGTTCGTGCTCAGGCCAGTCTTCTTAGCCAGCTTCTCAGCGAGTTCTTTCTTGTTCATGGGCTAACTTCTACCATGCCGACGGGCCGCAGGTGAAGGCCGAGCTCTCACACGGTGCGCAGCGGGCGGTGAAGGAGCGGGCGCGACACGAGTCAAGGGGTGAGAGGAGGGCGTCGCAACGACCCGATGGGAGTTCCCTCGGCGGGATCGAGCCGCTTGGGAATCGCCACCCCCTCCTCTCCATTGCGATGCTATGCCTCAGGGACTTGGCTCGGCTGCGAATTCCGTCTCAAGCCCGACCCCCGGAACGCGCTGCGCCGTGGACGGGCCGTTGCGTGGCGCTCCACGAGCGCGCACAGGGTCGCCACGGCCGGCGCGCCAAGCGTCAGTCAGAGGGCCTCGTAGACGTACTCGTCGGCGGCCGCGTCGAGGGCGCCGGGTACCAGGGCGTAATCGCCCCGATGCCCGACGAGCGCGCCCGCGGCCTTCAGCTCTCCCAGAACGCGGGTAGCCGTAACGCGCGCGCAGCCGGCCATCAGGGCGACGTCATCATGCGTCAGGCTGAACGGGAGGCGCCGCCATTCGGTCCGCGCGGTCTGTTGTCCCGCCGCCCTGGGCCGCGCGGCGCCGAGCTCACAGGCGCCGTCGCAGGCGCTCCCAAGGCGCCGCGCCAGGCGGGCGAGGATGCGGCAGATACGCGCCCCCATAGGCAACCCGAGGTCGTCGGCCAGCTCGCGGCTGCGCTTCACCTGGTGCCCCAGCGTGACGCCGACGCCGATGCGCCCTGCCGGGCGCAGGAGGGTGGCGCCGAGGTCAACCTGCGCGACCTTGGCGGAGTGGGCCGCCACGACCGTCTCAGCATGCGGCCGGCCCTCGAAGACTGCCGTGGCGAGCATGTCGCCGGGGCCGGCCAGGTCGGCGAGGCGCACCTGCCCCGCCGCCGAAGTGACCAGGACCCGCAGGACGCCCTCCAGGACGAGGTACGGCGCCACCGCCGCCTCCCCTTCCGAGTAGAGAGCCTCGCCCCGCTCGAGGCGCCTAACGGTGCTTAGCACGATGGCCGGGTTCGGCACGGCGGCGCCGGGCCCGCGCGGCGAACCCAGCGCGGTTGCGCCTACTGCGATGGCCTCCCGCGGTGACGAGACGATCATCCTTGCAACCTCCCCTTCAGACCGCTCGGCGCGACGGTCGCTCCCGCGAGGATCAGGTCACGCGCGGCGTCGACCAGGCCCCAGGTGTTCCACAGGAGGACGCCGCGTACGGTCCCGCCGTCGAGGTAGTAGAAGACACCGCTCTTACCCGGCTCCGACCAGTCCGCGACGACGTCGAGGCGCGCGTCGAGCGTCCCGACCGCCTCGTAGCCGTCGTCGAAGAGGTCCGAGTAGAAGAACGGCAGGTGGCTGAACGGTGCCGACTCCGCCCCCGTGACGGAGGCAACCATCTGCCGCCCGGCGGCGGCGCCCATGGCGTAGGCGTTGTCCTCGTGCTCGATCCGCGTCCTACGCGCGAACCCGGGGAAGGCGAAGTTGGCGACGTCGCCGGCGGCAAAGACACCGAGGGCGTCGTCGTCCGGATCGCCAGCTCCCGCGCGCGCGGCGCGCAGGCGGTCGTCCACCCAGATGCCATCGTCGACCCGCAGGCCCGCCGCCTTGGCGAGCTCGTCGTTCGGCACGGCCCCTATGCCGACCACGACCAGGTCGGCGCGGAGCGTCGTGCCGTCATCGAGGGTGAGGGTCGCCGCGGCGTCGGCGACGTCGCCGGAGGCGACGCGCGTGTTCGGATGCAGCCTCACGCCGCGAGCGCGGTAGTTCGCGCCGACGAGCGCGGCGAGCTCAGGTGGGAAGCGGCTGGCGCCCAACTCGGCTTGCGGGAAGATCATGTGGACCTCGCTGCCGGCCTCGGTTAGCGCCGCGGCGAGCTCGGTGCCGATGAACCCGCCTCCTACGACGGCCGCGACGCGGCCGGGCCCGGAGCGAGCCCTGGCCGCGTGGTAGTCGGCCAGATGCCGGAACGCCACGACGGGACCGCCGCTCGGCAAGCCGGGAAGCTCGCGCGCCCTCGCCCCCGTGGCGAGTAGCAGGCGCTCGTAGCCCACCTCGGCGCCATCGGCCAACGTCAGGGCGCGACGCGCCACGTCGAGGCCCGTGGCGCGCGTGCCAAGCAGGACGTCTCCCCCGCGCGCGAGTGCGCCCAAGTCGACCTTTGCCTCGTCGTCGCCTTTCCAGAGGCCCTTCGAGAGCGGTGGTCGCTTGTACGGCGCTACCGCTTCCTCGCCGATCAGCAGCAACGAGCCGCTCGGGTCGCCTTTCCTTATCGCCTTCGCGGCGGCGTCCCCCGTCATCCCCCCGCCTACGATCACGTACCGGTACGCACGGTTGGTCACGGTCTCACCCCGGTCAAGACGCTACCACGTAAACGACACTTTTCCAAGCGTTAACTGGTGAAAGTAGTCGGCGGCCGAACGGCCGACGCGCTCCGGTAGACTGCTAGTCGTGATGGACGCGCAAGGCAGCAAGCCGGCCGACCTGCCCGTCATCGTCGAGCGCACGCAGGCGCCGCGCGACCTGCGCACCCGGGACGAGCTGGCTGCCCGGGGGTTCACGGCGCTCGGCAGGCCGCTCGCGCTCCTCCGCGGCGAGGCGGGACTCGAGCCGCTGTACAGCACGAGCGAAGCGCGACGCCTCAAGGGCGATACCTGGCCGCGCGCCGCCCGGCAGGCGCCGATGGGCTACGAGCCGTCCGGCCAGCCAGATGAGCCTCGGTCCGCGCCGCCCGAAACCGCGCGGCGCGGGACCGCGGCGGGCGCCACGCCCGTCCGGCACAGCCGGACGCGGCTCCAGGCGGGAGCGCTGCTCGGCAAACCGGAGCGAGCCGTCGGCAGGCCGGACGACCCGCAACGGTGGCTCGCCGAGCTGTTCCGGGAAGGGTTCGTGGTGCTCGACACGGAGACCACCGGCCTCAGCACGCGCGACGAGATCATCGAGATCGCGGCCGTCGACTCCTCGGGAACCGTCCTGCTGGAGACGAAGGTGTGGCCGCATTCGGGCAACGTGCCGAGCGCCTCCACGCGGGTGCATGGGTACACCCTAGACGACCTCCGCGGCGCCCCCACGTGGCCGGACGTCCTCGGGGCATTGGAGCGGGCCGTCGAGGGTCGGAGGGTGTTCGCGTGGAACGCGCCGTTCGACGAGCGCATGGTCGCGCAGTCCACGCGCCGCTGGCGCCTAAACAACGCGGTGACCGGCTTCGAGTGCGCCATGCGCGCCTACTCGACGACGCGCGGCCTCGGGGGCTCCATGCGCCTCGAGCGCGCCGCGCAGGTCGAGGGGGTGCTCGTGCAACGGCAGTCCCACACGAGCCTCGACGACGCCCGGCTGACCCTGGCGGTGCTGCAACGCCTGCGCCGCGTGGCCGCCGGGCGGGCCTGAGCGGCTGTAACCTGCCCCCATGAGCTGGTCAGACTCCGGCACCGGCGTGCGCAAGATCGTGCACGTCGACATGGACGCGTTCTTCGCGTCCGTCGAGCAGCGCGACGC
>CAUJFI010000169.1 GCA_963170125.1 Deinococcota bacterium
GCTGGCGTGCGTTACGAGTTCGGCGGCTACCACGAGATCGGCGCCGTCATCGCCAGCCACGTGGGGCCGAACACGTTCGGGTTGTACGCGCACGTGGCCGTTTGAGGCCAGTGATCGCCTAAGGGCCGCGAGACGGGGCCGCTCGGGGCGGGCTGACCACCGCCTGGGGGGACGGCACCGCGCGGCCGCCTGCGCCGCGTGACATGCCCACCCGCACGCTAACGGCCGAGCCGGACCCGGACCCGGTCAGAGCAAGCCAGGCCCGTCCGTCGCACCGACAGGCGGACGTCCACCGTCTCGGCGGGCGTGGACCGGCACACCTTCACACCTCATCCATGGCGGCGCCCGGCCCCGGCCTCGGGCGGCCCCCTCGTGGCCCGTTCACGGCTCCATTCGCTTCTTAGGTGATACTAGGCATTGGCTTATGATATCATCGCTTAGCAGGCCCACTGAACGGCTTTCAGCTTTCGCTTCAAAAGCCCAAATCCTCGAGCACTTGGAGACCAGATGCCGCTGCCCCGCTTCCAACCGCGATTCGACGCTTCAACGACCCGCCCATGAGCGAACCCGCAACCACGAACCCGCGGCCCTGGGCATCTCCGCAGCCGGTCGGCGCGGCCCAACCCGCCCGGAGTCGAGCCCTCGATCGCATCCTCGCCGCCGTGGAGCACCAGTCCGCCTACCGCGCAGAGTGCGTCGGGCTCGTACCGACCGAGAACCTGCTCAGCCCGGCAGCCCGTGGGGTGATGGGGTCCGACCTCGGGCACCGCTACCTGTTCCAGAACCCGCAGTGGCGCTACGTCGGCGGGAAGCACCTGGCCGAGGTCGAGTCGCTGGCACAGGAGCTGGCGCGCGACCTGTTCGGCGCCCGCCACGCGAACGTGCGCCCGCTCTCGGGCGAGAACTGCACCAACATCGTGATCCACTCCGTGCTCAGGCGGGGCGGCACCTTCTACCACCTCGCCATGGAGGACGGCGGCCACTTCGCCGCCAGGAGCGTGGCGGCGCGCCTCACCGACGACCTGCGCCTGATCCCCTACGACGCCGCCAGCGCCGGCATCGACCTGGCCGGCTGCGCCCGGGCCTTCCAGGCCGCGCCGCCGGACGTCGTCTACCTGGACGCTTCGATGATCCTCTTCGCCCACCCCGTCAGGGAGTTGCGGCGTTTGGCCGGTCCCGACGCCGTCATCGTCTACGACGCCTCGCAGGTCCTCGGCCTGCTGGCGGGCGGCATCTTCCAGGACCCGCTGCGCGAGGGCGCGGACGTGCTGTCCGGCAGCACGCACAAGTCGCTGCCGGGGCCGCAGAAGGGCCTGATCCTGACCGACCGCGACGACATCGCCGCGCGCATAGAGGCGACGATCTTCCCGGGCCACGTCTCCAACTTCCACCTCCACCACGTCGCCGCCCTGGCCATCACGCTGGCCGAGGCGCAGGAGTACGGCGCCGCCTACGCGCGCCAGACGGTGGCGAACGCGCGCGCCCTCGGCCGCGAGCTGGCGCGCCTCGGCCTGGCGGTCCAAGGCGGCGAGCGCGTGACGGACTCGCATCAGGTATGGCTCGACGCGAGCCCGCTCGCCACCCCGGACGAGGCCGTCGAGGCGCTGCACGACGCCAACCTGATCGCCAACGTCAACCTCATCCCGTCGCTGCGCCGCAAGGGGCTGCGCCTCGGCACGCCCGAGGTGACGCGCCTGGGCATGCGCGAGCCCGAGATGGCGCGGCTCGCCGCGCTCGTGCACGCGACGCTGGCCGGCGAGGAGCCCCGCGTCCAGGTACGCGAACGCGTCATGGACCTCGCCCGGCGCTTCCGGACCGTCCATTACTGCCACCCCGCGGCCGCTGCCCCGGGAGCGCCGGCGACCGCCGAGGCCGCGTGACACCGACCGGGTCACCGACGCTCATCGAGCGTCGGCTGGGCGCCCCGGCCGGCCGGGAGGTCGACCTCGCGGTCGACCTCATCGTGACCGACGACTGGACGACCCCCTCGCTCCTTCCGACGCTGAGCGCCCTCGGCACCGTGAGGTCCGCCGCGCCGCTCGTGCTCGTTCGCGACCATACCGGCCCGGCGGACACGTACGTGGGCGCGGAGCGCGACCGGGTCCTCGCGCTCCGGCAGGTCGAGGAGGAGTTCGCGGTCCGCTTCGGCGCCGAGCGCATAACGGGTCAGGGGATACAACATCACGCCCTCCCGGCCAGCGGCCGCCTGCGCCCTGGCATGCTGGTGCTCGGCAACGACTCGCACACGCCCACGTTGGGCGCCCACGGGGTCACGGCGTTCGCGGCGCAGCCCACCACCCTCGCCGTGGCGATCCACACGGGACGCTTCGTCGTTCGCGTACCGGAGACGGTGCACGTGCGCGTCGTCGGCCGACTGCGTGGCGACGTCACGGCGCGCGACGCAGCCCTCACCCTCCTCGACCTCCTGCGCGGCGGCGGGTCCGTTCCCCGCCTCGCCACCGGCAGGGCGCTGGAGTTCGGCGGCCCCGGCCTGGCGCGCCTCACCAGCGCCGAGCGCGCCGTCCTGGCCAACGTCACACCCGAGGCCGTGGCCGTCACCGCGGTCTTCTCCGGCGAGGCGCCTCCTCAGAGGTCGGGAACGGTCGTCACGCTCGACCTCGCCCAAGTGCTGCCGTCGGTGGCGCGCAGCGGCCAGCCGTCCGACGTCGTGCCGCTGGCGCGGCTCGGCGCCGTGCGCGTGGACCGCGTGTTCGTCGGCACGTGCGCCGGCGGGACCTACGAGGAGATCGCCGCGTTCGCTGCCGCGCTGGGAGCGCGCGCGGCGATCCCGACCGTCGTGGCGCCCGCCTCTACCGGCGTGCTCGAGCGGCTGAGCGCGGAAGGCATCGCACGGCGGCTCGAGGATGCCGGTGTGACACTGCTCGCGCCCGGGTGCGGACCGTGCTTCGGCTTCGGGATGAGCCGCCTCGAGGACGACGAGGTGGCCGTCGTGACCGGGAACCGCAACAGCGTCGGCCGCATGGGCTCGCCCCACGCCCGGATCGTCCTGGCCGCCGGCCGCACGGCCGGGCAGGCCGCCAGCACCGGGTGGCTGAACCAGCCGGCCGCCACAGGCGGTGGCGGAGCGAGCGCAGCCAACGAGCCTCGCGGGGCGGACACCGTACATGCCGACAGGGATGCCGGGGCGCGGACCGTACGCGCCGGCCGTCAAGCCGAGGCGGCGCTCGCGCATACAGACCGCGCCCCCGCGCCGACGGTCGTCTGGCCCACCACCGGCAACGTCGTCAGGCTACTCGGCCTCGTCTCCACCGACGACCTGACCCCTTCCAGCGTGCCCGGCGTGGGGACGTCGAGCGACGCCGACCCGCGCGTGGCCCGGCGGCTGCTGCTGCACCACGTCGACCCGAGCGCCGCCGACCGCTCCCTGGAGGGCACCGTCCTCGTGGGAGACGAGAACTTCGGCATGGGCAGCAACCGGGCGTCCTCCATCAGGGCCTTGGTGCAGGCGGGCGTGCGCGCCGTGATCGCCCCGAGCATCGCGCCGCTCTACGCCTCGGGCGCGCGCGACGAGGGGCTGCCGGCCATCACCCTCGCGGACGAGGCGTTCTACGGGGCCCTGACACCGGAGGCACTGCTGGAGTTGGACCTCGCCGCCGGCACCGTGACGGTCCGCTCGGTCGGTCCCGGACGACCGGCGGCCTCCGACCTGCGCCGCTTCCGCTTCGCCCCGGCGGGCCCTCACGAGGCGGCCGTTCTCGCGGCCGGCGGCGCCGTCCCGTACCTGCGCGGTCCGGGGGGCTGTGCAATGGCCAGCAGGACGTGAAGCCGCCGCCGTCCCGTTCCTCCGCGGTCCGGGGGCCGGCCGCGCACGAGCCTGCCTAGCACCGGTCGGCAGTAGCCGTGGCGCGCCCTCCCCCGCGCGCTGCTCGGCGCTAACGTCGCCGTGTGTTCGCCGCCGTCTCCTCCGCCACCATCCAGGGGGTGGACGCCCTGGAGGTGCGCGTCGAGGCGTTCACGAGCGGGGGCCTGCCCAGCTTCACCATCGTCGGGCTGCCCGGCGCCGCGGTGCAGGAGTCGCGCGAGCGCGTGCGGGCCAACCTCAAGCTCCTCGGGTACCCCCTGCCGCCCAGCCGCATCCTCGTCAACCTGGCGCCGGCCGACGTACGCAAGGAGGGACCGGCGCTCGACCTGCCGATCGCCCTCGCGCTGCTCGCGTCCGACCGGCGCCTGCCTCTGAGCGCCCTCGAGGGGCTCGTCGCGTTCGGGGAGCTGGCGCTCGACGGCAGCTTGCGGCCCGCGCGCGGAGGGGTGGCCATCGCCAGCATGGCTTCCCTCAAGGCGCGAGCGGGCGGCGGACCGGCGCGCGTCCTCGCTCCTCCGGCCAACGCGGTCGAAGCCGCGCTCGTGCCGGGCGTCACCGTGTTCGCCCCGACCGACTTGGCCGCGGCCGTCGCTCACCTCACGGGTCGCGCGCCACTCCAGCCCGTAGCGCCCCCGCCGCCGGGCGGTGACGAGCCGGCCGCGCCCCTCCACGACCTCGCCGCGGTGCGCGCTCAGGCGCTCGCCCGCCGCGCTCTCGAGGTGGCCGCCGCCGGGCGGCACAACCTACTGCTCACGGGGCCGCCGGGGGCGGGCAAGAGCATGCTGGCGCGCTGCCTGCCTGGCATCCTGCCGCCGCTGACGGACCCCGAGGCCATCGAGGTAACGCGCGTCCACTCAAGCGCCGGCCGCCCGGCGAGCGGCCTCATGCGCACCCCGCCGTTCCGCCAGCCCCACCACTCCGGGTCGGAGGCCGGCATCGTCGGCGGGGGCGCGGTGCCGAGGCCGGGCGAGGCGAGCCTGGCGCACCTCGGTGTCCTGTTCCTCGACGAGCTCCCCGAGTTCTCGCGCGCGGTGCTCGAGGCGTTGCGGCAACCCCTCGAAGAGGGCGTCGTAACCATCTCGCGGGCCAGCGGCAGCGTAAGCTTGCCCGCCGCCTTCCAACTCGTCGCCGCGCGCAACCCGTGCCCCTGCGGCTACCACGGCGCGCACGACGGCCCCCAGCCGTGCACTTGCCACCCGGCGGCCGTGGTGCGCTACCAGCGCCGGTTGTCCGGCCCGCTCCTCGACCGCATGGACCTGCTCGTGGACGTCGCGCGCCTCACGGACACGGAGCTCGTGAACGCGCAGCCGGGCGAGGCGAGCGCCATCGTCGCCACCCGCGTGTCCCGCGCTCGCGACCGAGCTCTGCAGCGCCAGGGCTGCGTGAACTCGCAGCTCACCGGCAGGTCGCTGGCCCTGCACGCCGCCAGCGGGCCGGCCGGGCAGGCGGTGCTCGCCAAGCTCGTGCGCAGCCTCAGGCCGTCCGCTCGAGGCTACGACCGCCTGTTGCGCGTGGCGCGCACCGTCGCCGACCTGGCCGGCGAGGACGCGGTGCTGCCCGAGCACCTGCTCGAGGCGGCGGCGTACCGGGGCTGAGCACCCGCTCGAGGCGGCGTACCGGGGCTGAGCACCCGCGGAGTGGCCGGTCGGCCCGCATCGAGGCCGAGGAGCCGCGAGAGCCGCAGTCCCGTCGTTCGCAAGGGCGGTCCGCCCCCGCCGTGAGTCGAGCCTGGCGTCCGTGGCGGTCGACGGTAGCAGGGCCGGCAACGGTCCCGTCAAGATGAGAGTCCGATTACATCCTCATGAGCGACTTGGCGCGCCGAAGCGCGACCCTCACGCTCGGATGGGCCAAAGAAGCGAAGCCGTTCCCATTCCGCTTCTTAACGCTTGTGCTAGGCTGGCGCTCAGAATCTGGGGCCAACCCTTCGCATGCCCCCGTATTCATTTACCCAAGGAGGGAATCGTGCCCATGAGGTGGTTGAGGCGGGCGTTGCCCGTCGCCTTTCTCGCGCCATTACTGGCCGGGTGCTCGCTCGACGGCGTCCAGTCGATCATGAGCCCCGCAGCCAGCATCGCGAGAGAGCAGCACGGTCTGTTCATGTGGACGTGGTACCTGAGCATCCCCGTCATGGTGGGTGTCTTCGGCGTGCTCTTCTACGTCCTCTTCAAGTACCGGCGGCGCAGGGACGACGAGATGCCGGACCAGTCTCACGGCAACCCGATGACCGAGGTCATCCTGACGATCGTGCCGATCATCATCGTCATCATGGTCGCGGTGCCGTCCGTGCGCTCCATCTTCCGGACGCAGACGGTCGTGCAGGCCACGAGCGACGACGTGGTCATCCACGTGACCGGCTACCAGTGGTGGTGGAAGTTCGACTACCCGCAGTACGGCGTCACCACCGCCAACGAGATGCACATCCCGGCCGGCAAGCGCGTCATCCTTCAGCTCAACTCCGGCGACGTGGTTCACGCCTTCTGGGCGCCCCGCCTCGCAGGCAAGGTCGACCTCATCCCGAACCAGGACAACCGGCTGTGGTTCGACACCGACCCGGACGGCACCGGCATCTTCACCGGCCAGTGCGCGGAGTTGTGCCTGGGCGCCCACGCCTACATGCGCTTCCGCATCGTCGTCAGCGAGCAGGACGAGTTCGACGACTGGGTGGCCGAGTTCCAGCAGCCCGCCGTCGTGACGACCGCCACCGACCCGCTCATCGCCCAGGGCCGCCAGCTCGTCGCCAGCAAGGGCTGCATCGGCTGCCACAACATCGGCAACTACTCCGAGGGCGTGAAGTTCGGCCAGCCCCAGTACCCCGACCTCACCAACTTCGGCCTGCGCCACACGGTGGGGGCGGCCATCCTGGACGCCACGCCCGAGAACGTCGCCACGTGGATCCGCGACCCGCAAGAGGTCAAGCCGGGCGCGCGCATGCCGACGCTCTGGCAGGCCAACGACCCCAACCGTGACCAGGAGGCGGCAGCCATCGCCGCTTACCTGCTGAGCCTCGGCGTCGAGGACGGCACGCAGGCGCTGGCCCAGGCTTCGACTGGAGGCAACTGATGGCCACCGCGCCCACCGTCACGAGCCCTACCCGGGGCAAGATATTCAACCGCCCGACGTGGACCACCGGCGTCGGCTCGTGGTTGACCACCATCGATCACAAGCGCCTCGGCCTGCTCTACATCTGCACGGCGTTCATGTTCATGATCTTCGCCGCCGTGGAAGCCGGCCTGATCCGGTTGCAGCTCCTGTCGCCGACGATGAACATCGTCAACCCCGACCACTTCAACCAGCTCTTCACCATGCACGGCGTCACGATGGTGTTCCTCGCCATCATGCCGCTCGGCATCGGTCTGGCCAACTACTTCGTGCCGCTCCAGATAGGCGCGCGCGACCTCGCGTTCCCCCGCCTGAACGCGTTCGGTTACTGGATCTACGCGCTCGGCGGCCTCATGATCTACACGTCGTGGTTCCTGGGCGGCGCCCCTGACGTCGGTTGGTTCGCCTACGCGCCCCTCACGTCGCTGTCGCACAACCCCGGCCTCGGCGTCGACTTCTACATGTTCGGCCTGTTCATCAGCGGCATCGGCACCACCGGCACCGCCATGAACCTCATCGTGACGATCATCAACATGCGCGCGCCCGGCATGACGATGATGCGCGTGCCCGTGTTCACGTGGATGATCCTCATCATGTCGTTCATGATCATCTACGCCTTCCCGCCGCTCACCATCGCGTTCATCGAGGTCATCCTCGACCGCACCTTCGGCACGCTCTTCTTCGTGCAGGAGGCCGGGGCGCTGCCCATCTTGTGGCAGCACCTCTTCTGGATCTTCGGGCACCCCGAGGTGTACATCATCATCCTGCCGGCCTTCGGGGTCATCAGCGAGATCATCCCGACGTTCTCGCGCAAGTCGCTCTTCGGCTACCCGGTGATGATCCTCTCCGGCATCCTCATCGGCTTCATGGGCGCGGCCGTGTGGACGCACCACATGTTCACGACCGGCCTCGGCCCCGTCGTCAACACCGCGTTCTCACTCACGTCCTTCGTGATCGGCATACCGACGGGCATCAAGATCTTCAACTGGCTCGGCACGATGTGGGGCGGCAGTATCCGGTTCACCACACCGATCATCTACGCGATCGCCTTCCTCATCACGTTCACGCTTGGCGGCATCACGGGCATCATGCTCGCCATGCCGACCTTCGACGCCCAGGTGCATGACACCTACTTCGTCGTGGCGCACTTCCACTACGTGATGGGCGGTGGCGCCCTGCTCTCATACCTCGGGGCGCTGTACTACTGGTTCCCCAAGATGACGGGCAGGATGATGTCCGAGCGCCTCGGCAAGATCGCGGCCTTCATCACCGTGATCGGCTTCCACGGCATCTTCTTCCCGCAGCACATCGCGGGGCTCCTCGGCATGCCGCGCCGCATCCAGACGTACCCGGCCGGCATCGGCCTCGAGCTGTGGAACGCTCTCTCCACCGTCGGCAGTTGGCTCATGGGTATCGGCCTGGTCCTCATCGCCATCAACGTCATCCACGGGCTCACGCGCGGCAAGCGCGTAGGCGACGACCCCTGGGACGCCCGCACGCTCGAGTGGGAGACCTCCTCTCCCCCGCCCTACTACGACTTCAAGGTGCAGCCCGTCGTGAACTCCCTCGACCCGCTGTGGGCCAGGAAGCACCCCGAGGCCATGCACGTCACGCCACCGGCGCCTGACGCCGGAGCGAAGTACGACGCGGGCGGCATCCACATCCCGGGCCAGTCCTGGTACCCGTTCCTCGCGAGCGCCGCCATCATGTTCGGCTGCTACGCCCTCATGTACGACAACTTCATCCTCGCCATCGTCTGCGGCCTGTTCTTCATCTTCACGATCTTCGGGTGGGCTTTCGAGGGCGTAGGCGGCCACCACGTGCACTTCGACGGTGCCAAGGAGAACGCATGAGCGCCGAAGCCTCAAGCCACGCCGCCTCCGGGGCGAGCGCCCATCCGGCGCCTTACCGTTCCTCCAAACTGCCGGACGTCAAGCTGCTCATGTGGGTGTTCCTGGCGTCCGACACCATGTTCTTCGGGTCGCTCATCGGCACGTACCTCGCCTACCGTGAGCGCAGCCTCGTCGGGCCCTTCCCGCAGGACCTGTTCGACATCCCGCTGACCACCGTCAGCACGTTCGTGCTCCTCATGTCGAGCTTCCTGATGGTCCTGAGCCTGCACGCGCTGCGCCAGAACGACATCGGGAAGTTCCGCCTCTGGACCGCGGGCGTCGCCTTCTTCGGCGCCATCTTCCTCGGCTTCCAGGTCTTCGAGTTCACCCACTTCGCGCACGCCGGCCTAAGCATCCACCAGAACCTCTTCGGCACGACCTTCTTCATCCTGACTGGCACCCACGGGGTCCACGTGACGGTCGGGGTCATCTGGCTGGTGAGCCTGCTCGTGACCTCCTACATACGGCCCATGAAGGCCAAGGACGCCGTCTACCTGGAGATCGCGGGCCTCTACTGGCACTTCGTCGACATCGTGTGGATCGTCATCTTCACGGTCGTCTACCTCGTGGAATTCGTGTGAGCGGGGCGCGAGAGAATGTCTGAAGGCAAGCACACCTCCGTAAGCACCTACGTGATCGTCGCGCTCATCCTCGGCGTCATCACCTACGTCGAGTTCGCGCTCGTCGAGTACCCGCAGGCGTGGCTGGGGTCGGGCTGGACGATCTTCCTGCTCGTGGCGCTGTCGATCGTCAAGTTCGTGATGGTCGTGATGTTCTTCATGCACCTCAAGGACGACGACCGCACGTACTCCGGCTTCTTCTCGAGCGGCATGTTCATAGCCCTGGCGACGTTCGTCGGCCTCACGGCCATGTTCATCCTGCCGAAGGCGGTCGCCTCGACGCGGCCGGACAACCGCGCGGCGCAGGAAGCGAGCCACGCCGTGCCGCACGAGCTGCTCGACAACGTCGAGACCCGTGGCGCTTCGCGCGCGCCGGCCGAGATCGCCGACACGCCCGCCGTCGCCGATCGGAGCGTGAGCGTGGAAGCGCCGACCGCTCCAAACGACGCCTCCACCTACAGCGTCACTCCGCCTGCGGGCGCCACGGCGCAGGGCGGAGCTGCCACCGCCGAGGAGCCCGCGGCCACGGAAGCGCCGGCCGCGGAGGCCACCGGGGCGCAGTCCGCCGCGGGTGAAGCCGCCGAGGCCGAGGAGCCGGCCGCCCAGGAAGCCACGGCTGAGGAGGCCGAGGAAGCCCCCGCTCAGGCGGAGGCGCCCACGGCGGAAGAGCCGGCCGCGGCCGCCGTCAGCTGGGACAAGGACCACGGCGCCGCAGTGTTCAACGCCAACTGCATGGCGTGCCACCAGATGACCGGTCAGGGCATACCGGGTGCGTTCCCACCCCTCGCGAGCCACGCCGTCGAGGTCTATGCGGTGGCCGGTGGCCGCGACTACCTGGCCGACGCCGTCATCTTCGGCCTACAGGGCGCCATCAACGTCAACGGCATGACCTACAACGGCGTCATGCCGGCGTGGGGTCACCTCGCCGACGCCGACCTGGCCGACGCCCTCAACCACGTCCTCACGGCCTGGGACGACGAGCCCGCCGGCTTCCAGCCGTACACGGCCGCCGACATCGCCGCAAGGCGCCCCGACGGCCTGAGCGCCGGCGACGTGCACGCCAAGCGGGAGGCGCTCGGCCTCCACTGAGCCTCGGCCCTTAAGGCTGTTCAAGGTGTGCCCGCTCCAGTTGGAGCGGGCACACCTCTTTCACGGGGCTTCTCGCGGCAACCACGGCCGGTCCCCCTACCCAGCCGGGCCGCGCGGAACGACCGCCCGAGGCGACGACGCTCGCAAGGGCCCGCCAGGCGACCGCCCACGGCGGGCGGCGCCTCGAGCGGTTTCGGTTTAGCATGACGGGGTGCTGTACCTATCCTGGCAACTGGAACCGGTCCTCCTGGGCATGATCGCCGCGCTGGCGGTCGCCTACTACCTCTGCGTAGGACCGCTGCGTAAACGCCTGGCGCCCGGGGAGCCGTACCCCACCCGCTACGCCGTAATCTTCGGCCTCGGGCTCCTCGCCCTGTTCCTCAACGAGGGCTCGCCCCTGCACGACCTCGCGGAGCGCTACCTGCTCATCGCGCACATGGTGCAGCACCTGCTGCTCACCTACGCCATCGCGCCCATCCTCCTGGCCGGCACGCCGCCGTGGCTCCTCAAAGCCGCGCTCGCCAACCGCACCACCCTGCCGGTCAGCAAGGTCCTGCTCAACCCCATCACGACGTTCGCCATCTTCACGCTCGTCCTCTCCGTCTACCACCTGCCGCCCATCTACGACGCCGCGCTCGCCAACACGTCCTTGCACCACGCCATCCACGTCATCATGCTGTTCGCGTCGCTCATGATGTGGTGGCCCATGATGAGCCCGCTGGCCGAGCTGCCGCGCCCGCCGTTCCTCGGGCGCGCCGTCTACCTCTTCCTCCTGCCGGTCGCTCAGCTCCCCATCTTCGCCAGCGTCACCTTTTCGCCCGACGTCCTGTACGCCGCCTACGCCAACATGCCGACGCGGGCCTTCGGCCTGAGCCCGATGGAGGACCAGCAGGTGGCCGGCGCCGTCATGAAGGTCGGCGGGCTCATCGCGTTCGGCCTGCCGTTCATCTACACGTTCCTGCAGTGGTTCTGGGTCGAGGACAAGGAGCACCGGTGGGGCGGGGCGCGGCCATGACCCGGCTGCCGCAGCCGCTGCGCGCCATCGCCTTCGACTGGGGCGGCGTGTTCACGGAAGGCACCTTCGACTCGCGCGCCCACGCCCGCTTGGCCGAATTGCACGGGCTCGACGCGGCCGACGTCCTCCCCGTGTACCTGGAGCTCATGGAGGGGTTCGAGGTCGGCGAGTTCGACATGCCGGAGTTCCATCGGTGCTTCCAGGCCGCGGTGGGCCGCACCTCGACGCTGGCGGAGTTCAGGGCGACCTTCCTCGGCGCCGTCAGGGAGCGCGAGGCCATGTACGACCTCCTCGCTTCCTTGCCCGATGACGTACCGCTCGCCATGCTCTCGAACAACTCCCCGGAGCTCTGCGACGTCGTGCGCGACGACCCGCGCATGCGCAAGCTCAGGGCCTTCGTGTTCTCGAACGAGATCGGGGTGCGTAAGCCGGACGAGCGTGCGTTCGCGGCCTTGAGTTCGGCGCTCGCGCTGCCACCGGCCGCCACCGTGTTCATCGACGACAACAGCGACAACATCGCGGCGTGCGAGCGGCTCGGCTTCGTCGGGCTGCTCCTCGACACGGTCCCCTCCTTCGCCGCGCGGTGGCACTCGCTCTTCCCCGACCTGCCGCTCCCGCCCGGGTTCGGATGAGCGGCACCGAGCCTTTCGAGACCCGGAGCGCTCGCATGGCCAGGTTCGGCGACGACCCCGCCGACGATGGCACGGAGCCGCCCGCGGCCGGGCCGGGCAGCGAGCCCGAGGGCGGCTACACGGAGCGCGTCGGCAACGACCGCGACCTCTGGGAGGGGGAGGCCACCACCCCCCGCGCCTTCAAGCTCATCCAGGGCTACGTCTGGCATCCGCGCGACCAGGCCGTGGACCTAGCCGCCTACCTGCCGGAAGCGCTCGGCCCCGACGTTCACGTCCTCTTCGACGCCATGCCAGCGGCGCCGTTCACGTTCTTCGACGACGGCACGCTGAGCGCCACGCAGGTCGTCTACCAGCTCACGGTGGTCGCCATCGTCCAACCGGGGCAGGTGCCGGACGCGCTGCTGGCCGAGATGGCCGAGCGGCTCGGCGAGCGGCTCGAGACGACCCCGCAAGGCGTCGGCTGGCAGCTGATGAGCGACCTGCGCGAGGTCGACTGAGCTCCGAGCTAGAACGACGTGCGCGAAAGAACGCAACTGACCGGCGCTGGGAGTCCGGCCGGCCTCAGCCGCGCCGCGCCAGCAGCTCCTCCAACTGGAAGCCGTGCCGCATGGGGTGGGCCACGGCGTGCTCGAGCATGGCCGGGATGGTCAGGGGGACGCCCCAGTTGGACGTGAAGACCGTGGTCCGCACGCCGGCCAGCGACACGTCCTTCAGGGCCGCCCGCCAGCGCTCGAGCAGGCGCTCGACGTGGTCGTCCGCCAGGGCCGCGACGTCGGCAGGCGCGGGCTCGGGGGGTACGGACGGGTCCGGCAGCCCCAGCTGGCGGCACGTCCACACGAGGTAGCTCCCCGAGGACTGCAGGACGTGCAGGAGCAGGTGCTCGTTCGACCGGTAGGCCTCGTTCTCCGAGGCGGGCAGCGGGAGGCCGCTCGCGCCGAACCTGCGCCAGATGGGCAGGAACGCCCGCAGCTCCCGCTCCTGTAGGGAGAGGAGCACCCTTATCACCCTGTCCGCGAAGGCGTCCGGGGCCGGCAGCGCGGCGTCGTCGGGCACGTAACGTACCTGGGCGAGGCGCAGCCCGGGGTCGGCGGCGACCTCGCCTGCGGCGATGACGCAGAAGTAGTTGCCGTCCGGGTCCGCCAGCACGGTGTAGTCGGAATCGGGCTCGTAGCGCCACTCGACCCTGGTGGCGCCGAGGCCGACGAGGCGCTCCACCTCGGCCTCCTGGTCGAACGCGTAGAGGTCCAGATGGTGGCGCCTGCGCTCACGAGCCGCGGCGCGGACCTCCTGGAGGGCGAGCTGGACGCCCGTGCCGCGTCTAGGCTTGAGGAGGACCCAGTCTGGGGAGTCGCCGCCCCGCGGGGCGTAGTCGAGGGCCGCGGACCAGAACTGGGTGGCGCGCGCGACGTCGCGGACACCCCAGACGATGGAGCCGATCCTGAGCATGGTCCATTATCACCATCCTGACCGGCTCCCCGCGCCTCACCTGGACACGGCGAGAACGCGCTCCGTTCAGGCCCGGCTCGCGGCGGTCCCTACTGCCCGCCCGCCGCGCCGGTGACGACCCTGACCTCGTCGGGCAGGATGAACCCCTGCTTCCTGGCGAGGGCCTCGCGGTAGGTGGGGTCGGCGGCATGGGCCGCCACCTCCTCGAGACCGTGCCGTTCCGTCTCCAGCCGCGCCACGTCGGCCTCGAGGCGCGCCACCTCGCGGCGCAGCACGAACATGCGGTCGCTCTCGACGTAGTTGAGGTAGAGGAGCTGAAGCACGCCAAGGCTGGCCAGGACGACGATCACGACGTTGAGCTTGCGCCGGGCGGGCGGGCGGGGCCGCGGCTCGTCGCCCCCATGGCTCCCGAACGGTGCTTCCGCCGCGGCATGCCGCCCCGCGGCCCCGCGCCTGGCCGGCCGTTCGCCGCTGGGCCTAGTCGCGCCCTGCTCCTCGCCGCCCGGGCCGGCATCGTCCGAACGGGCATCGGCCTGCTCGTTCCACCAGTCGCTCAAGCGCGGACCTCCTGCATGGCCAACGCCTCGCGCAGGAAGCGCACGGCGTCCTCCGGCAGGGTGGGGTTGACGAAGAAGCCCGTGCCCCAGTCGAACCCGGCCTGGTTGGTCAGGCGCGGTAGCAGTTCCAGGTGCCAGTGGTAGTCGGGCCGCCCCTCCTCGACCACGGTGTGCAGCATGAGGTTGTAAGGGGGGTAGTCGAGCGCGTCGTTGATGGCACGCACCACGGCGCGCAGGAGCTCGGCGAGGGCAGGGAGCGTGTTGGATGCCACGGTGGCGAACGAACTCCCATGATGGCGCGGGAGGATCCAGGTCTCGAAAGGCGTCTTGGAGGCGAACGGCGCGATGGCGACGTAGGCGTCGTTCTGGGTGACGACGCGCTCACGCGCCGCGATCTCACGCTCCAGGACGTGGCAGAAGAGGCAGCGTCCGTGGGCGGCGTGGTGCGCCGCCGCGACGGCCACCTCCTCCTCGACCCACCGGTTCGTGACGGGCACGGCGAGCAGCTGCGCGTACGGGTGGTCGTAGACCGCACCCGCCGCCCGGCCGACGTTGCGGGTCAGCTGCACGTGAGCGATGCCGGGGCGCGCGGCCGCCAAGGCGATCCGCTCGCGGTAGAAGCGGAGCACCTCCGTCAGGTGTTCCACCGGCATCGTCTCGAGGCGCTGCCTGGCGTCCGGGTGCTCGACGATGATCTCGTGGTGGCCGTAGGCAGCGGCCTGCTGGAAGAGCTCGACCCCCGCGTCCACCTCGGTCGGCCGGGAGCTGACGAGCTGCGCTGGGTGCGCGAGGGCCCTGATGCGCCAGCCGGCGTCGCCGCTATGCGAGCCGGCCGGTCGAACGGCGGCGATCTCGGGCCCCACCCTGTCCTTGCTCTCCGGCGAGAGCGGCGAACGTTCCGGAGCGCTCGGCACGCTGCCGAACGCCGACGGCTCCAGCCCCCGCTCCGGCGACAGGAGCACCCAGGCGCGACCGAACGGATCCTTGCGGAATAGCGGCATGTGAGAGGCAGTCTATGACGTCAGGCGCGTGCGCGGCGTTACCAACTTCATGCGCCCCGGCGCGTCAGCCGAAGAGCCCGGGCTGCTTGGCCGCCTCGTCGCCCAGACCGGGCAGCGCCGTCACCTCGCGGTACTCGAGCCCCAAGGCCCCGAGGCGGTTCAGCGCCGGCGCCGTCACGGCCGGCGCGGCCAGCACGCCGCGCACCTCGCCGGGGTATCGCGCCCTCACGCTCTGCACGTAACGGTCGAGCTGGTGGACGGCCTCGTGGTTCGCCTTGCCACGCTTGAGCTCGACGACGACGAGGCGCCCATGGCTGTCCCGCGCGAAGAGGTCTATGCCGCCCACGTCGGTCGGCAGCTCCAGGTCGATGACGGTGAGCCCCGGTTCGATGACGTCCGGGTCGCGGGCGAGCGCGCGCTGCATCTCGGCCTCGCTACCCATGAGGACGAAGTTGCCGTTCTCCTCCAGCCTGAGGGCGACGGCCAGGGCGGGCGTCTCGAACGACACCCGCACGAGCTCGGCGGGGTTGTAGCGCTCGGCGACCAGCACGGCGCGCCCGTCCTCGACGGCCACGCGCACCTCGTCCGTCTGCGGTTGCCAGTTGACGGGCTTGACGCCGCGCGGACCCTGCACCTGGACGCTGCCGTCGGCCTTGACGATCACGACGTAGTCGCCAGCCTCCGCCACGCTGGCTGCGCGACCGGCGTACAGGACCTCGCACGCGCCGGCCACCTGCACCAGCTCGTCCCCCGCCCGCAGGTGTTCGTCGAGGAAGCTGGCGAGGTCGTCCGGGGTGGGGTTCTCGAGCAGCTCCCTGACCACGGACGCGAGTGTAACAGCCGTGCGCGACGCAGACGGGGCCGAGCGGCGCCGCCGACCGAGGCGGGTTGTAAACTCACCCTCATGGCAGCACTAGGCGCGCACGTCTCCACCGCCGGCGGCATGGCCAAGGCGTTCGACCGGGGCGCCGACATCGGGTGTGACGCGATCCAGGTCTTCGTCAAGAGCCCCAACCAGTGGCGGGCCCGTCCGCTCGACCCGCAGGAAGTGGAAAGCTTTCGGGCCAGGAGCGTCGAAGCGGGCTGGCCGTTGGTCGCCCACGCCGCGTACCTGATCAACCTCGCCTCTGCGGACGAGGAGATCGCCGCCAAGTCGCGCGCCGGGCTCAAGGACGAGTTCACTCGCTGCGGCCTCCTCGGCATCGGCGGCCTCGTCTTCCACCCCGGCGCGCACCTCGGCGCCGGCATCGAGGCCGGCATCGAAGCGATCGCCCGCAACATTGACGCGGTCCTGGCCGAGAGCGAGGGGGTGGACACCTTCCTGCTCCTAGAGAACACCGCCGGGCAAGGGAGCACGGTCGGAGCGCGGTTCGAGGAGCTCGCCGGCATCATCGCCCTCCTCGACCAACCCGGCAGGGTGGGCGTGTGTCTCGACACCTGCCACGCCTTCTCCGCCGGCTACGACGTCTCCACGGAGGCGGGCCACGAGGCGCTGCTCGCCGAGTTCGACCGCCACCTGGGCCTCGCGCGCCTCAGATGCGTCCACCTGAACGACTCGAAGCATCCCTTGGGCTCGCGCAAGGACCGGCACGAGAACATCGGCGTCGGGTTGATCGGCGAGGACGCGTTCGCCCGCATCATCAACGACCCCCGGCTCGCGCACGCGCCGCAGGTCCTCGAGACCCCGCTCGGGGACGACGACGACGGCCATAGGCGCGACCTGGCGCTGCTACGCACGCTCATCACGAGGTGATCCCGATGTCAGATACGAGTGCCACCCTCCTCGACCCGGCCGCCGTCGACGCCCTCAAGGCGACGCTCGGCGGCATGCTCACCCGCAACCACCGCATAGTCCTGCAGCTGACCGCCGGCCTCTCGGAGGAAGCCGCCCGCGAACCCCTGGTGGCGGATGGGAGCAGCGCGAGGTGGCTGGTCGGTCACCTGGTCGGCAACCGCGACTCCATGCTCGAGACCCTGGGCGGCGAGCGCGTGCAGGACGCCGCCTTCGACGAGGCGTTCGGCTACGGCAGCAAGCCGGAGGGTGAGCCGGAGGCCACGCTCGCCGAGCTGATCGCGGCGTACACAGCGGCGGAAGCGCCCCTGGCTGCCGCCCTGGCCGCCTCGAGCGCCGAGGACCTAGCGCGGCCCGTCGGCAAGGCGACCGTGCGCCAGCGCTTCGAGTTCCTCCTGTGGCACGAGACCTATCACCTCGGCCAACTCATGCTTTACCGGCGCGCGGCGGGCTTGGACAACCCGATCGGCTGAGACGGGCGCCGTACCCGGTGTGAGCGGGGCGCCGAGCCAGCGGTGAGGCGCGATGCCCACGCCGCGCGCCGCGCCGACCGGGCCCGCGGCGCCCCCAGCCGGCCGCGACCTAGCGCGCCAGCCGCCACGTCCCGCCGCGGATCTCGGCCAGCACGTAGGCGCGAGCGTCGAGCCCCTGATGGTCGGTGCCGGTGAAGTCGAACACGCCGCCGATCCCGGCGAACGGGCCCATGGCCTCGAGGGCGTCGCGCAGTGCGCCGCGCGTACCGACGCGGTGGTTCAAGTCGAGGCGGCCCGTATCCTGCACGTAACGGGCGGCCGAGACGATGGCCTGGACGGCATCGTAGGCGTGGCCGGCGAAGGTGGAGGGAGTCGTGCCCGGATACGCGGTCTCGTAGTCCGCAAGGAACGCCGCCGTGACGTCGCGGGTCGGGGCCGTGGCGGCCAGGTCGTCGAGGACGAGCAGCGGGCCGACCGCCAACCGCACGCCCTCGGCCGCGGCGCCGGCCAGGTCGATGAAGCGGTCGTTGCCAACGCCGTGGCTGACGTAGATATCGCCGCCGTAGCCGCGGTCCCTGAGTTCGCGCACCATACGCGCCGAGTCGTCGACGATGCCCCAGACGAGCACGGCCTGCGGGCGCGACAGGAGCGCGGCGAGCGCGGGCGCCGTGTACGACGCGGCGTCGGCTTCGTAGCGCACGGCCCCGTCCAGGTGGATGGTGGTGCTCATGAGCTGGAGCTGAAGCTCGACCAAGCCGCTCTCGCCGAACGCATCGGCGAGGCCGAGGAAGACGACGTCGGTGATGCCGCGCGCCTGCATGTCCGCGACCACCCCCGAGAGGATGAGGCGATCAGTCGGAACGGTGGTGAAGACCCAACGCCTCGACTCGGCCGGCTCCGCGATCGGGGCGGCGGCCGCGAGGCTGATCAGCGGCACGCCCGCCGACTGGGTGAGCGCGACGACGGCGAGGGCCCCGACGGAGCGCGTGCAGCAGATGATGGCGTCGACTCGCCCCTCGCCCAACAGGTCCTTGACGAGCGCGATCGTCTGATCGAGCGAGGAGCCGTCGTCGAGGACGGTGATGTCCAGCTTGACGCCCCCGCCGATGCCGTCGGCGTACCGGCGCTGCAGGAGCTCGAGGGTGGCGGCTTCACCCTCGCCGAGGGCGGCCGAACCGCCGGTGCGCGAGACCACGGCGCCGACGCGCAGGACCTGGTCTTGAGCGAGGGCGAGGCCCGGCAGAGGGGCGGCTGGGGTGAGCGCGGCGAGGACCGCGATGGCAACGGCGGCTGTCGCGATGTGGGCGGCGCGTCTGACTATGTCAAACATGGTCCCCTCCCGAGGACGGCGGCGGGCTCAGCGCCCGCCTCTTGCGAGACGATTGGCGACTGCCTTAGTTCCTACCACGATGTTGCCATGGCGCGAACGCCCTCGGGTAACCAGCATGGGCGGCCCTGGGCACAACGCCGCGCGCCAGGTGCGGCGGGGACGCCTTCCTCGCTCAACCGCGACCGCGGCGCCGCAGGAAGTCGTCTATCAGCGCCCGCGCGCCGGAGGCGTCGTACTCGCGGCGCAAGGCCGCCTGGTTCCTGACCGGGTCGCCGAAGAAGTACTTCTCGTAGAGGTTCTGGCGCCCGCCGAACGCCGAGATGCTCATGTCCCACGCCAACCGGAAGAGCCTGAGCCGGTCCTCGGCCGCGAGGTTGCTCGCCTGCAGGTAGCGGTCGATGGCGTCGGCCATCGGGCCCTGGCGCTCGCGCTCGCTCGGCAGCATGATCAGGCCGCTGGCGCCGAGTAGCTGCAAGACCTCCACGAGTCGCGGGTAGACCTGCGGGAAGTACGCCCTGGCGGTGGCCAGCGCCGCCTTGTCCGGCGTCATCGTGCCGTACTCGTCCGGGGCGGCGAGCTCCTCGGCCTGCGTCTTGAGCGCTTTGAGGACCTCGAGGACCGTCACGAGTTCTGCCAACTTGAGCTGCACGTGCTCGAAGCGTCCGCTGCCGATGGCCGCCACGATGAGCTCCGCCACGCCGAGGAACGCCTCCGCCTTGACGATCTTGACGTTCAGGACCTGGTGGCCCATCTGGTAGACGGCGTTGGTCGCTCCGTACATGCCGGCGGCCAGGTCGGCGTCGCCAAGGAGGAAGACTCGCTCCCACGGCACGAGGACGTCGTCGAACGTCACAAGGGCGTCGAGCTCGTCGAAGCGGGCGCCGAGCGGGTGGTCGGTGAGGTTGCGCCGCTCCTCGAGGGGTTCGCGCGCGATGAACGTGAGGCCCGGCGTGGAGCACGGCACGGCGAACGCGAGGGCGTAGCGCTCCGGCTCGACGGCGGTGCTGCCGGCCGGCGGCGGCATGATCAGGAGTTCGTCGGCCATCGGGAGCGTGGCGAGCATGCGCGCGCCGCGCACGACCACGCCGGCGCTAGTCTCGCGCACGACGCCGAGGGCGATGTACGGGTCGTGCAACCGGTCGCTCGGCGCGGCGCGGTTGACCTGCGGGTCGGTGAGGGCGTGGGTGAGGCAGAGGTCGTGCTCGCGCACGTGCTCGAAGTAGCGCCGCAAGTTCTCCCCGAACCGCTCGCCGCCGCGCGCGAAGTACGGCGCCGCGCGGGCGCACGCCATCAAGTTCACGTTGAGGTAGTCGGGGCTGCGCCCGAGGAAACCGAGTGAGTAACGGGCCCACGCGCGGTGCATCTGGGCGCGTGCGCGCAGGTCGTCCTTGGTGAGCGGCTCGATGAAGCTCAGGCCCACCTGCGCGCCGCTCGCCGGGCTGGCGAACGTCATCGCACAGCCAAGGTCGCCGCCCTGCTGCAGGTCGTACAGGTCGGCGATGGCACGCGCCGCGGCGGCGGTGGCCCGATGCGCCGTCGGGTCGAGGACGCGCTCGCCGTCGACGTAGAGGTTGGGCGGGTCGCGCCTTAGGCCGTCGAGGAACTGTTGTCCGTCGCGCGCCGGCACCGTTCTTCGGCCCTCAGGCGAGGGGCGCCCGCACCGCGTCCTTGCCGGCCGCTCTGATGGCGTAGAGGAGCCGCACGGTGGCCTCGGTGCCCTTCTCCATGGCCGAGAGGCGGAAGAACTCGTTGGGCGCGTGCAGGCCGTTGTCCGGCTCCCCGAACGCGAAGTAGAGGCACCACATGCCGAGTACGCTGCCGAACTGCTCGGCCACCGGGACCGTGCCGCCCGTGAAGGTGGGGAAGGGGCGCTTGCCGTACGCCGCCTCCATGGCATCGCTGGCCACGCTGAGGACGGGGTGGTCCAGGGGCATGAGGTACGCGCGGCCCTTACCGGCCAAGGGTTTGACGGTCACCTTCACGCCGGCGGGCGTGTGGCGCCGGATGTGCTCCGTCAGCGCGGCCACGACCTTGTCGGGGTCCTGCCCGACGACGAGGCGACAGGTGATCTTGGCGTGCGCCTCCTTGGGGAGCACGGTCTTGATGCCGCCACCCTGGTAGCCGCCCCACATGCCGTTGATCTCCAGGGTCGGCCTGGCCACGCGGCGCTCCGCCGGCGTGTAGGCGGGGTCGCCCCACCAGCCGTCCAGCCCGAGGTCGGCAGGGCCGCCCCCTTCCTCCGGCACGGACGCGATGGCGCCACGCAGCTCGGCGCTGAGCTCCGGGGCGCCGTCGAAGAACCCCGCCACCAGGACCCGCCCGTCCGCGTCTTGCATGCTCGCGAGGATGCGCGCGAGCGCCATGATCGGGTTGGCGACGGCGCCGCCATACATGCCGGAGTGCAGGTCGGCGTTGGCGCCCGTGACGCTGACCTCGACGCCGGCCAGCCCGCGCGAGCCGACCGTGACCGAAGGGATGCCCACGCCGAAGATGCCTCCGTCGGCGCTGATGGCGAGGTCGGCGGCGAGCAGCTCGGCGTTATCGGCGAGGAACGGGGCGAGGTTCGGGCTGCCGATCTCCTCTTCCCCCTCGACGAGGAACGTGACGTTGACGGGCGGCACGCCGGAGGCGGCCGCGCTCGCCTCGACGGCATGGAGGGCGATCATGACGCCGCCCTTGTCGTCGCTCGCGCCGCGACCGTAGATGCGCCCGTCGCGGACCTCCGGCACGAACGGCTGCGAGTTCCACAGCTCGAGCGGCTCGGGCGGCTGCACGTCGTAGTGGCCGTAGACGATGATGGTGGGCGCGCTCTCGTCGTGGTGCCAGCGGGCGACGACCACCGGATGGCCCTTCGTCGGCATGACGCGTACGTCCGGCACCCCGGCGCGCTCGAAGCGCGCGGCCAGCCACCTGGCGGCCTCGTCGATATCCTGCCTGTGCTCGGGCGCCGTGGACACACTCGGCACGCGCACGAACTCCATCAGCTCCTCGGCGTTCCTGGCTGCGTCCGCCTTGGCGGACTTGACGGCCTCTTCGACTGCCTGACTCACTGGCCACACCACCCTTTCGCTCCCCCGGCTGAAGGTTCAGAGCAGCCGGCGGTAAGCGCTGCCGAAGTAGACGAGCGGCGCGCCGTCGGCGTAACGGAGGGCCTCGACCCTACCGACGAAGAGCGTGTGGTCGCCGACGTCGAAGCGCTGTTCGGCGCGCAAGACGAGCTGCGCGATAGCGCCCCGGATGACGGGGAAGCCGTCGTACTCCTCGTACGGTACACCGACAGGCTCGACCGGTCGGCCGGCGAAGTGGTCCGAGACCGTCGCCTGGTCCGCGGCGAGGACCGAGACGCCGAAACGTGACGCTCCGATCAGGGTCTTGTGCGCCCTGGCGCGCTTGTCGATGGACACTGCCACCAGCGGCGGGTCTAATGACAAGGACAGGAAGGCGTTGACCGTGATGCCGAAGGGCCGTTCCTCGCCGTCCGGAGTCGAGCCGAGCATCGTGACGACCGTGATGCCGGTCGTGAAGCGGCCGAGCGTGGCGCGGAACTCGCGGGCGCCCACGGCGGCACCGGAGAACTCGTTGCCGCTGAACTCATTGCCGGTGAGTTCGGGGGCCGTGAGTTCGTTGCCCGTGAGTTCGTTGTCCCTGAGTTCCGGGGCGGCGAGCCGGTAGCCGCCACCGTCGCTGGTCGGCCCTGCCGTTAGCGGTTCGGAAGCCTTCACTGAACGATCAGGCTATCCCTTGTGCGGCAACGATCCAATTGTAGCTAGACACAATCACAAGGTGGAAACTGTTGAGTTATACAATTCGGCATGGCCACCCCGGAGCCCGACGCGCCGCCCGGCCGACAGGGACCGGGCGCCCCCTTGAGCGCGCTCCTCGAAGACCCGCGGTTGGGGCTGACCCTCGTGAGCGGCGACCCTGCCCGCCGGTTCCTGGACGTCCGGTGGCCGGAGCGAGAGCCGGATCGGCGCTGGCTCGAGCCCGGCGACCTGCGACTGGCGAGCGCCGGGCCGCCGGGCGGCGTCTCGTTCGAACCCCTAGTGCGCTCGGGCCCGACCGCCATCGTGTACGCGCTCACCCCGTCCGATCGGCGCCTCCCCGATGGGCTGGCGGCCCGGGCTCAGTCCGCGGGGGTCGCACTCGTAAGCGCGCCGCCCTCGACGGCCCCGGAGCGGGTCGAGGCCGCCGCCCTGCGCCTCCTGGGCACGGCGCCGGCGGCCGCTGCCGCCGTCCACGCGCCGCAAGCCTTCCTACTCGCCGCGTTGGAAGGCGTCAAACCGGAGCGAGGCCTCCTGGAGCGCCTCCATGAGCTCACGGGTGCCGACCTCGTGCTGCTCAGCCCCGCCGGCGAGGTCGTCGCCAGAGCCGGCGCAAGCGGTTGGCGGCCGCTGGCCGACGCCCCAGCCGGCTCCTGGACGGAGGGCCGCGTGCGTCTGGGCGGGCGAGAAGCGCTTCTATACCGCGTGAACGCCGCGGGGAGGCTCCGCTCCGTGCTGTTGGCCTTCCCCGACGGACGGCTGGACGCGCGGCCGTGGACCGAGTTCGCCCGCACGCTGCTCGCCCTGGCGTACGAACGCAGGGCAGCCGAGGCGCTCACCGCGCGCGCAGAGCGCGCGGGCCTCCTCGCCCTCTGGTTGGCGGTTCCGACCGCCGCCGGTCTAGGCCCTCGCCTAGCCGCACACGGCTTCGGCCCACGGACCCCGTACCGCGTGGCGGTCGGGGACGCCGGGGCGGCGACCGCTCAGGCCAACGCGGCCGGCGACGACCACTTCGCGCAGCGCGGCGTCCCGGCGCTCTCGGACGTACGTGACGGGCGCGTCGTATGGCTGTTCGCGGACACGGGCGGCGCGGCCGCCGAGGGCTCCCTCCACGCGGCCGCGCTCCTGGGCGCGCTGGCAGAAGCCGGGTCCGACGGCAGCGACGGAAGGGACGCACGAGGCGACGACCGAGGCGCCGGTGAGCGCAACGGCGCCCCACGCCTCGGCATCAGCGAGGCGGTCGAGGGCCTCGCACCGGCGCCGGAGGCCTACCGGCGGGCGGCGACCGCCCTGGAGCGGGCCACGCCGGGGAACGTGAAGGCCTACGAGCCCGACGTGGTGGCGGAGCTGCTCGGCCGGCAACCGCCGGAGCAGCTTCGAGCGCTACGCGAGACCGTCCTGGGCGGGCTCACCGCGGGCGACCGGCACGGCAAGCTGCGCGCCACGCTCGAGGCCTACCTGCGGACCCGGAGCGACCTCGCGGGCCTCGCCGAGGAGCTCGGCGTGCACGTGAACACGCTCCGCTACCGCCTGAAGCGCGTCGAGGAGCTGCTCGGGGCGTCCCTGACGGATCCGGAGACCCTCGCGAAGCTCTGGCTCGCGACGCGCGGGGCCGACGACCGACCCTAGCCGCCGCGCGCTTAGAGGGCGCCTGTGGCGGGCGCGGTAGGACCACGCGGTCATCGCCGTACAATCGCGTCCGGAGGCGACGATGGCCAAGGTCCACCTACTAGGCACGGGGGCGGCACTGTCGGACAAGAGCAGGACGACAACGATGCTGGCTCTGGAGGGGGAAACGAGCTTGCTGCTCGTCGATTGCGGCGGCGACGCCGCCCAACGCCTCCTCGCCAGCGACCTCGACCTGACCAAGGTGAGCGGCCTGATCGCCACGCACGAGCACGCCGACCACATCGGTGGCTTCGCGCTGCTCATGGAACGCCTCTGGCTCGCCGGCCACAAGCAGAAGTTCGACGTCTACGGCATCCGCCCGGCACTCGACCAGGCGCGCCGCGTCCATGACGCCTTCGACACGGCGGCGTGGCCGGGCTATCCGGAGATCCGTTACCACGAGGTCGAGCAGGCACTGGGCGCGCCGGTCCTGACCAACGATGACTTCGAGATAACGGCCGTGCCGGGCGACCACGCCGTGCCCGTGATAGGCCTCCGGGTGACGGACGAGCGTTCCGGCGCCGTCCTCGCTTACTCGTGCGACACGGAGCTATCCGAGGCGGTCATCACGGGCGCGCGCGGAGCCGATCTGCTCGTCCATGAGGCGAGCGGGGCGTTCCCCGGCCACTCCACGGGCGCTGACGCCGCCGCCGTGGCCTCTCGTGCGGGCGCCAAGCGCCTCGTGCTGGTACACATCCCGCCGCAACGCGACGGCGGGGCGGGGCTCCTGGCCTCCGCCAGGGCCGGGTTCGCCGCCGCCGAGCTCGGCGAGGACGGCGACGTATACGAGTTCTGACGCTCCCGCGTCAGGGTCCCGCCCCTGAGCCCCGCGGCCCGGGACGGTCCTCGAACCACGCGCCCCGGCTCGGGGGTCCCTGGCTCAGTAGCCCGCGCCGGGGACGAGCTCGCGGTCTTCGGACCCGGCTTCCGCCCGCTGCCGCTCAAGCTCCTGCATGGCGACGACGCTCAGGCGAGCGATGGACGTGACGCGCGCTAGAACGACGACGTCGGCCGGTTCCCAGTAGTCGAGACCCGCGCCCTCCGCGAGCACCAGCTCCTCCGTCGCGGCGTCGATGGCTGCGAGGAAGATGTGGAACTGGGCCCGCCAGCCCTCGTAGACGAGCAGGGGGCGGAAGTGGCGCACGTGGAAGCCGATCTCCTCGGCGATCTCTCGGCGCATGCCCTCGGCCGGCGTCTCGCCGACGTCCAGCCCGCCCCCGAACAGCGACCACTCGCCGGGCGAGACGATGCCGGGCTTGTCGTCGCGCAGTTGCAGCAGCACGCGGCCGTCCGGGTGCAGCAGCACCGCTCCGGCGACCACGCGGCGGCCGTCCGGCAGACGGACGTCGGGTTCTACGCCCGGCGTCACATCGCCTCTAGGTAGGTGTAGCCGACTAGCTCACGGTCGTACAGCTCGAGGAACTCCTCGACCTCGTCCGTGTCGAGGACGCCCTCGGCGCGCAGCTCCTCCGCCTGGCGTTGGACGGCGGCGTGCAGCTCCGGGGTCTCGTACCCCATGTTGTGGATGACGCGGCGCGCCTTCTGCCCCTCGACGTACAGCTCGACGTGCGCGCCGTCCTTGCCGAGCCGCACGTGTGCCTCGTTCACGCGCCCGAAGAGGTTGTGGGCGTTCGCGAGCACGTCCTGGTACGCGCCGGTCAGGAAGACGCCGAGGTAGTAGGGCTGGCCGGGCACGAAGTCGTGGACCGGCAGCGTGGAGCGCACGTCGCGCAAGTCGATGAAGCGCTCGATCTTGCCGTCCGAGTCGCAGCTGATGTCCACCAGCGTCGCGTTGCGCGTGGGCCGCTCGGCGAGGCGCTGCAGCGGCACGATCGGGAAGAGCGTCTTGATGGCCCAATGGTCCGGCAGGCTCTGGAACAGGGAGAAGTTGACGACGTACTTGTCGGCGAGCATCTGCGGGAGGAGCTCGAACTCCTCCGGCACGTAGTCGAGGCCGGCGACCACCTTGGCGACGCGCTCCAGGAGGCGGTTGTAGAGCTGCTCGAAGTGGGCGCGCTCCAGGAGGCTGAGGTAGCCGAGGTCGAAAAGGCTATGCATGGTCTCCTTGTTGGAGACGGCCTCGTTGAAGACCTCGCGGTAGGTCTTGACGGTCACGGCCTTGTCGAGCTCCTGCATGT
Source organism: Deinococcota bacterium (assembly GCA_963170125.1). GTDB lineage: Bacteria > Deinococcota > Deinococci > Deinococcales > Trueperaceae > JAAYYF01. The sequence goes on from CAUJFI010000169.1 coordinate 26,337, forward strand.
CGCGCAGGAGGGCGTGGACCTCGCCCGTGAGCGGCGGCAGGTCGACGCCCGTCCGGGTCGGCCCGATGGCATCGACGACCGGCACGATCACGACGGAGTGATGGGCCGTCAACGCCCTCCCTGACTCCGTGACGATGACCGGATGCGCCACCTCCCACTCCTGGCACGACTCCATGATGGTGTAGACCACCGTGTCGGCGTACTCGCGCAGGCCGTAGTTCGCCGAGGTGTAGTAGGTCGTCTTCGACCCGTCGTAGTCCACCGCCAAGCCGCCCCCGACGTCGAGGTACTTGACCCCGACGCCCATCTCGGCGAGCTCCACGTAGGCCTGTGCGGCCTCGCGCACGGCCGCGCGGATGCGCCTGATATCGGTCAGCTGGCTGCCAACATGGCAGTGCAGGAGCACGAGGCGGTGGCCGAGGCCCTCCGCCTGCACGCGCTGCGCCACGGTGATGAGCTCGGAGGCGGTGAGGCCGAACTTGGCGTCGTCGCCGCCGGACGCCTCCCACTGGCCGCTGCCGCGCGCGTGCAGCTTGAAGCGCACGCCGAGCAGCGGCTCGACGCCGACCTCCTTGCTGATGCGTAGGACGCGCTCCAGCTCGCCCGCCTTCTCCAGCGTGATGATGATGTTGCGCCCGAGCTTGCGGCCCCAGAGGGCCAGGCGGATGAAGTCGTCGTCCTTGAAGCCGTTGCAGCAGATGAGCGCGTCGTCGTGCGTCTCGTGCGCGAGGCACAGGGCTAGCTCCGCCTTGCTCCCCGCTTCGAGGCCCGTGCGGTACTTGGCGCCGTACGACGCGATGGTCTCGACGACGACCCTGCGCTGGTTGACCTTGATCGGGAAGACGCCCTGGTAACGGTTCTGATACCCGGCCTCCGCTATGGCCGCGGCGAACGCTTCGTTGATGCGGTCCATGCGGTCCTCGAGGATGTCCGGGAAGCGCAGCACGATGGGCAGAGCGTGACCTTCCGCGAGGAGCCCATCCACGATCTTGGTGAGTGGGACCGCAGGCGAACCCTTCACCGACACCGTGAGCTCGCCCCGTTTCGAGACCCCGAAGAACCCGCTCGACCACGCCTTGATGCTGTAGAGCTCGTCGGCGTCCGTGATGCTGAAACCTGGGTCGAGGGTGGGTCTGCTCACTTCTGGTCCTCCACTTGGCGGGTGCTCAGCCGTGCTGGTTTGGGCTACGCGGTCGGGCGCGGCGCGGCCTGGCGCGCGGTTCGTTCAGGGCGCCCATACCGCCGGCGGGGCGGGCGCCTTGTCGAACGGATTACGCTAGCACTTCCCTGGGAAAGGTTGGGGCACGCAGGGCGGACCACCTAGCGCTGCAGGAGCGCCCTTGCTCTGCACGCATGCTCACCACTATTGATAATTGCACCGGGAGAATTATCGGTAGTGATAATTACGAAGGTGATGGACGATGCCAGCAAGGCTCTCGCGGAGGCGGTGCTCACCCCGGGGTTGCCCGAGCTCCGCGGCGGAGACGACGATGTCGGACCTTAACCGCAGCGACGACCGGATGGACCATGCCGATCGCCTCGAGGATGCCTTCTAGACGCAAGAGCCAGTTCGACGGCAAGGCTCGCTGGCCGAGATCGAGCCGCATCGACTTACACATCTATGTGATAGCACACCGATGTGCAAGCACGCAGATGTGTAATATAAGGCGTGGAGTACGAACCGCCTCGCCTGATCGACCGCCGGCCCGAACTGGCCCTGCTCGCCGAACTCCTTCAGCGGCCCGGCCCGAGCTTGGTCCTGGTCACGGGCCGTAGGCGGGTCGGGAAGACGTTCCTACTGGCCAACGCCTGGCCCTCCGAAGCTACGTTCCTGTTCACAGCCACGGAGACCACTCCAGACCAGAACCGCCGCCAGCTGATCCTCGATCTCGCGGCCTGGACCGGTTCAGATCTCCGCCCGGAGGACTACCCGACGTGGCGGTCGGTATCGGACCTGCTGTGGAGGGTTCGCGAGCGTCGGCCTCTGGCCATCGTGCTCGACGAGTTCCAGTACCTTGCGGATGGCCCACGGGGCTTGGCCGAGGTGACCTCGGCCATCAACGCGACGTTGGAACGGCATGCCGTCGATCGACCCTTCGTCATCGTCTTGAGCGGCTCCGCCGTGTCGACCATGGAAGGGCTCGCCAGCGGCGGGGCGCCCTTGTACGGCCGCCTCGCCATGCACCTGCGCCTGGAGCCCCTGTCTGCTTTCGATGCCGCCGAGTTCGTACCCGGCTGGACCCTACGAGACAAAGCGACCGGCTACGGCATCCTCGGAGGAACCCCCGCCTATTGGGCCGCGATGGACCCGAAGGAGGGTCCAGCCGAGAACGTGGCCCACCTACTCTTGGCACGCGAAGGCACCCTACGCCTCCAGCTCGACACGCTCCTGGCCCAAGAACGGGGTCTGCGTGACACATCGGCCTACAACGCCATAGTGAGGGCCGTAGCCGGCGGAGCTACCACCCGGCCTCGGATCGCGGATGCCAGCGGCCTGAGAGCCGATACTTCGCTTCTGCGGCGCCTGGGTCAGCTGGAGGAGATCGGGCTCCTCCGCACCGTCGACGTCATCGAAACGCCCGCCAACGCCCCCACTCGTTACCGCTTGGCCGACCCCGCGCTGCGTTTCTTCCACGTGTTCGTCTCGCCGTACACCTCGCTGTTAGAGCGCTCCGACCCCCACCAGGTCTACGCCCAAGTAGTGGCACCCCGCCTCGACACGTTCATGGGCTTGGCCTTCGAGGACCTCGTCGCTCCAACTTACGCGCGGCTACGCGACCCGCGAGGGCTTCCCCTCGTCGAGCGCTGGTCCAGATGGGAAGGCCGCGACCCCAACGGCCGGTCGCTTGAAGTCGACGTCGTCGCTCCCCTCGTCGACAAGCGCGTGATGACCGGGGCCGTCAAGTACTCTCGGACCCCGATAGGACCCTCCGTCTTCTACGATCACCTCGCTGCGCTCCAGCGCGCCGCAGACGCAGGCTTGAAGTGGGCGCACCAAGCCATGAACGACGGGCCGTTGATCTTCATGTCGGCCACCGGGTTCACCGAACGCTTCGCCGCCGCAGCCAACGCTTACAAGGCGCCCGTCTTGGCCTGGTCGCTGCAAGAGGTCTACTCGGCGGTGTAGCAGGAAAGCCCTCTATCGAGGACCGTACCGCCTGACAGCGACCAAGTCGGCCTTACCTACAAGGCTGCAAACAGTTGGAGATCGGCCGCTTCGTCCACGATCTGGCGTAGGCGTGGCACCCAGGCCGGCAGGTTGCGAGTGGCGGTCTCCCAGACGATTTGCGCTTCGATACCGTCGTCCGCCGCCAACCCCGTCGCACCACGCCACCTGCTAGCCTTGAGCAGGCTCGCCGAGTACCGACCGGTGGTGGCCAAGACCGCCGCCGAGCAGGCGCCAGTGATCGAGTTGGAGGGCCTCTCCAAGAGGTAGGGCAGCGTCTCGGTCCTGAACGCCTTCAGCATGCGCGTGCCGGCAGGAGGGTACTTCGCGCTCGGCGGTACCTCTGGTGCGGGCAAGACCACGCCACTCCGCATCCTCGGCCTGCTAGAAACCCCGGCCGCGGGCGAGTACCGGTTCAACGGTGAGTCCAGAAGCACGTTGAGCGACCGCCAGCTTTCGGAGCTGCGTGACCGCGCCTTCGGTTTCGTGTTCCAGCAGTTCCACCTCCTCCCACAAGTCACCGCTTGGGAGAACGTCGCGCGACCGCTCGTTTACGCCGGCGTACCGCACGCCACGCGCAAGGCCCGCAGTCTCGAGCTCCTCGCCAAGTTAGGGCTGGCCAACCGCAGCCACCATCGCGCCCTGCAGCTATCCGGCGGCGAGCAACAGCGCGTCGCCATAGCCCGGGCACTCATCAACGACCCCGAGGTCATCCTCGCCGACGAGCCGACGGGCAACGTGCCACAAGAGCTGTGGGGTCAGGTCCTCGACATGCTCGAGACCGGCTGGAGGTAGACGTGGTCGCGCCACTCGTCGACGAACGGGTCGTGACTGGCGCCGGTCTCGACGTGGTCGCGCGAGGACGTTCACTCGGCGGATCAGACTCCGCCTCGCAGGATCAAAGCATGACGCGTTCTCCTGGTAATGCAAATGCATTACACTGGGCTCGAGAGGGAGGCCCCGATGCCCCGCCAGAACTCTGCCGAAGTCTTGGTCGACGAATCGACGCTCACGAGCCGCGGGCAGACGACCATCCCCGCCCCCATCCGCAAGGCGCTCCGGCTCGGTCCCGCCGACAAGCTCCGTTTCTCTCTCAGGGCCGACAACACGGTCGTCCTGAGCCGCAGCCCCGAGGCCACCAGCCTCGACCCGGTGATCGGAGCGTTCCTAGATTTCATCGAGCGAGACGCCAGCGCCCGACCGGAACGTATCGGCATGATTCCAGATGATCTCATGGCAAGGGCTCGTGACCTCACAGCGGGAGTCGACGTGGACTTGGGCGCTCCGCTCGACCCCGAAGATGAATGAGCCGGGCCGCGGTCGAGCCGCTAGTAGTGGCGGGCTGGCGACTCTACGCTCATGACCTATTCCTCCGTCAGCTCGAGGACCTAGTAGAGGCGGTGGAAGCGGAGCGGTCACGCGACCCCGAGGGGTACGTGAGGGAGGGCTCGACGAAGCGGCTCGCTGCCATCGTCAAGCTCGCGTTCGAGGTCATACCCCAGGACCCTACTCGACCTGAATACCGTGTAGGCAGCACGCTAGGGCTCAGGCCCAAGCACTGGTTCCGCGCCAAGTTCTTCCAGCAATACCGGCTCTTCTTCCGCTTCAGCGTGCAGGAGAGAGCGATAGTGTTCGTCTGGGTCAACGACGAGGAAACCAAACGCTCTTGCGACTCGAGAGCCGACGCCTACCGTACGTTCCGGAAGATGCTCAAGAGCGGCAACCCACCTGACGACTGGGACGAACTCGTTCGCAACTTAGAGCAGAACACTGAGCGCTTCCGCAGAGCAGCAGGAGGGCGCTGACCGGAGGCCGGCTCCTTGCCCGGTCATCCGCCCGAGCCCGCACGTAGCCAACAAAGCGTCCCCAGACCAGCGCGCACGGCGCTCCGGCCTAAACTGGCAGAAGCATGTCCACGACCCCGTACCCCACCCCAGCCTCACTGGGCTACCGCATGCCCCCGGAGTGGGCACCCCACGCCGCTACCTGGACGTCATGGCCGTTCGACGACGTCCTCTGGGTCGGCCAGCTGGAAGGCGTGCGGCGCGAGTTCGCCGACCTCGTCGCCACCATCGCGCGCTTCGAACGCGTGAACCTCAACGTGCGCGACGACGAGGCGGAGACGGACGCAAGGGCACGCATCGAGCAGGCCGCGGCCGCGCTCCACGGTGAGCAGGCCGGATCCGTCCTCGCCAACATCCGCTACCATCGCCTACCCCTCAACGACGTGTGGTTCAGGGACAACGGCCCGCTCTTCGTGCGGCGCGCCCAGGCCGCCGCGAGCACCGGCTCGAGCACCGTGGGAACGGCCGGAAGCGCCGCCACGGGAGCCGGCCACGTCGCCATGACCGACTGGTCCTTCAACGCCTGGGGCAAGAAGTACGCCCCCTGGTCGGACGACGACCGCGCGCCCGCCACGCTCGCCGCGCGCCTCGGCATGCGCCGGTTCGTCGCACCCGCCGTCATGGAGGGCGGCTCTCTCGAACTGAACGGCCACGGCGTATGCCTCACGACGCGCTCGTGCCTCCTGGAACCGAACCGGAACCCGGACCTCGGCCCCGCGGACCTGGAGTTGCTGCTCCGCGACTACCTCGGCATCAGCCAGCTCGTGTGGTTGGAGGAGGGCCTCGAGGGCGACCATACGGACGGCCACATCGACACGATCGTGCGCTTCACGGACGACGGGACGATCGTGTGCGCCGTCGAGCCGCGCTCCGACGACCCCAACCACGCCACGATGGCGCGCAACCTGGAGCAGCTCCGGAGCCTGCGCACGCCGGCAGGCGCGCCGTACCGGGTCGTCGAGCTCCCCCTCCCCATCGAGCGCATGGAGTTGGAGGGCGAGCGCCTGCCGCCCACCTACGCCAACTTCTACGTCGGCAACGGCTTCGTCGTCGTGCCGCAGTACGGCGACGCGAACGACGAGCGGGCCTTGGCGATCCTGCGGCCGCTCTTCCCCGGCCGCGAGGTCATCGGCCTCGGTGCCGTCAGCCTCATAACGGGCGGCGGCGCGTTCCACTGCGTCACTCAGCAGCAGCCCCTAGGAGAGGTCGAACGTGCCTGAGCCCAAGAAGAGCCCCGAGCTGGTCCGCCTCGCCGTCGTCCAGATGAGCTGCTCGCACGTGCTGGAGGAGAACCTGGCCAAGGCGGAGGCGTTCGTGCGCGAGGCGGCGGCCCTGGGCGCTGACGTCATTCTCCTGCAGGAGCTCTTCGAGAACCTCTACTTCCCGCAGCTCGAGCGCGAGGAGCTGTTCGCGCTGGCGCACCCCGTGAAGGGGCACCCTTTCATCGAACGCTTCGCGAAGCTCGCCGGGGAGCTCGGCGTGGTGCTGCCCGTCTCCTTCTTCGAGCAGGCCGGGCAGGCCTACTTCAACAGCCTGGCGATGGTGGACGCGAACGGCGCGGTGCTGGGCCACTACCGCAAGAGCCACATCCCCGACGGCCCCGGCTACGAGGAGAAGTACTACTTCAACCCCGGCGACAGCGGCTTCAAGACGTGGCGCACGCGCTTCGGCAACATCGGCGTCGGCATCTGCTGGGACCAGTGGTTCCCGGAGGCCGCGCGCATCATGGCGCTCAAGGGCGCCGACCTGCTCCTCTACCCCACCGCCATCGGCAGCGAGCCCGACGAAGCGGGCGGGCTGGACACGCGCGACCTGTGGCGCCGCGCCATGCTCGGGCACGCCGTCAGCAACGTGGCTTACGTGGCCGCCGCCAACCGCATGGGGCGCGAGGGCAGCGCGACGTTCTACGGCTCGTCGTTCATCTCGGACTACGCGGGCGAGCTGCTCGCGGACGCCGACCGGACCTCGGAGACGATCCTCACCGCCGACCTCGACCTGGCGGCGGCGCGCACGCGCCGCGCGGGCTGGGGCTTCTTCCGCGACCGGCGGCCGGAGCTCTACCGGGCGTTGCTCACGCTCGACGGGGAGGAGTAGCCGTAGGCGGCCCACCGCC